>DASO01000005.1 GCA_002503845.1 Euryarchaeota archaeon UBA24
AATTATAACGATTAATCATAAATAGAGTTGGTAATAAAAATGAAATTAAAAAGACAGTAAGAGATATAATCGACGGGTTATTTTAGACCAAATATACGTTGAGTAGTGGTGCGTAGGACGGATAAGGACCAGAGAATTATGATGAAAGGGAGAAGTGGAATTAGAATTAAGATTAACCCGAGGCCATACAACATCGACATGATGTTCATTTCACTGTTTGATCGGCTCAGATAGGGAGCGGTTACGGTTCTGAGAAGCTTGTTTGGTTGGGTATCAGAGGGGTCCATATAGGAAGTATATGTGAGGGGGGAAATAAACGTTTGAATTTGTAAAAATAGAAATATTTGGTGAACTATAGGTATTATTCCATATAGATTCCAGGCCGGAAGGGGGCAGATTGGGCCGCTTTTCCAGAAGGGTCTATGGAATTTTCATCTTCGGTGTGAAATTCTATTGTCACTCCTAGTTCTTTTTCGAAGAAGTCTTTGGCAGAAGAATACAGATTGGATTCTTCGATTGATTTTAACAAGGACAATCGTTCAGGGGGTTGTTGTCGGAGGTATGTCAGTAAAGTGGTTGAAAGCCGCTTAATTTCATTGCCAAATGGACGTAATTCGTCGTTTTGCATTAAGATGCCCATAGCCACCCCCAAATCTAAATTTGAATCAATGAGAGTTTCTAGTACTTGATATTTCCAAGGGGCTGGTGTGTAAATGCTAATCAGAGATGGATTTTTGTTGATTACATTTTTAACTTCGTGTATGTCTGAAAGAAGAGCACGTATCAAATCTTCTTCAAGTTCTATTAAAGGGGCATCAAATTCAAGAGATGTGTTTGGCCAGCTGGCAGTGTCTAGAGGATCCCCGGTCAAGAGTTCGTGTAATTCATTAGACAGGAACGGCATGAAAGGAGAGAGCATGATTAGACGGGTTCTTAATACTTCTCGTAGGGCCCAATTGGATTTTGTGAAGACACTTCTTCGATTGTGCCATTTTATGTGCTCCTCCAGTTCATAGAAGACAGCTTGACTAGCTGTTCTCGTTTCGAATCGATCTAGCGAAGAGGTAGTTTTTTCAATGATTTGATTAAGTTTTGATAGTAGCCATTTATCAGGTTTGCTCAAATTCTGATCAGCTGTGGGGAGCGAGATAACATCGAAAGAGCGATTCCAAAAACGGAATAATTGGGTTCTAATTACATCTACTTGGTCGGATCTCCAATCGTAATCTTGCCAAGGTTCGGCAGAGCTCAATAAGAAAAATCGAACGGTGTCAGATCCATATTTATTAACAGCTTCTTCGACTAGAACGACGTGACCTTTAGAAGAAGACATTTTTTCCCCTTCCAATAAACCCATTCCCATTACCATTATTCCATTGGGCCAATGGGATTCATCGAAAAATTCAGCGTGGTGATATAAAAAGAAAGTTAGGTGATTGCTGATGAGATCGTTTGCGGAGCATCTGTAATTAATTGGGTACCAGTATTCCCATTCTTTCCTAAGTTCAAGTGCACGGGGGTCTGGAGAAGCTACTGCTGTTGGTCCGAAGAATAAAGCGTCGAAGAATTCGTGGGTCAAGTCATCTGCAGGAATAGAATTGAGATGATGAGAGATAGTATAATAGGCCATATACAAAGTGGAATCGGAGAGGGGTTCGATGACGTAATCAGGGTCCCAAGGTAAGTGTGTCCCTAGGCCATAGTTTCGAATGCAAGGCCACTCTTTTAGCCAATCAATCGTTCGATAATATTCGTTTTTGGTGTTTTGAGGAATCCCATCGAGTTGATCAACGATGTTTATTGCTTTTTTTCGCCAGGAATCGTCGTTGTATCGAAGGAACCATGTTTCTTGGGTCGCCACTTCTACACTTCCACCGCAGCGACAGACGACATCTTCTGTAAACTCGTACATGGTGTCGAATAGATCAAGTTCTAGGTAGTCTTGTTTAATTTGATCTCGTGCTTTCTCTACTGTTTCACCAGAATAAATTCCATAAAAATCCCGGAGGATACCAGAGTGGAATTCTTTGTTATACAGTTCATGTGTTGCTTGTTTGAGCAGAGGATCGTTTGATGTCGTTATCCCGAATGATTCAACTATATCTTTTGCTGGGAATTCACCATAACCCTCCACTGTTAAAATGGAAATGGGTGTGATATTTTCGAGTGATTTTGGTTTAATTCCATAAGCAGACATCTGCTCTATATTTTGTTTTGCTTCAGTCAACGCGAGCCAATCATCAGGACTATGTGCAGGGACAGACATCACGGCCCCAGTTGCGTTGTCAGAATCGACAAATGTAGCTGGTAAAATAATTACAGATTCTTCTGTGATTGGGTTTTGTATAAACTCACCAATTAATGTCTCAGAAAGGACTTCGCGTTCAATAGTTACATTCCTGGCTTGGAGTGAAAATTTACCAGCAGCTTCTTTGGAAATAATCCATTTTTCCCCATCTACATTTGCTTCAACATAGATGGAGTTTGGATTAACAAAAGCGTTGGTTACTCCCCTGATCGTTTCAGGTCGGAGAGTTGCCATGGGAATTATAAAATCACCCCATTTGAATTTGATTAAAGTATACTCTTGAAATTCCGCATTTTCTCCTCGGAGGATGTCATGAGTAGTTACGGGATTCTTTTCATTCGTGCAAAACTTAACGGGATGCAATCCTTTTTCGAGTAATCCGCGGTTGTGGAGAGTGTCGTATTGCCAGGTAATAAACTTTGAATAACGTTCATCGTTGGTTGTGAATTCACGTCTCCAATCAATACTGAGACCAAGGTTTTTCATGCCTATTCGGTAATGATTGTCTATAAAATGGTGTGCGAACCCCATTGGTGTTTTGAGTTCGTCTAATTCTTCATCGGAGACACCAAAAATATCTTGAAGTACCGATAGTTGTTCAGGCTCCCTTTTTTTTAAACGTTCGACTGCCCCAACTATAGGAGTTCCAGTGACATGCCAAGCCATTGGAAAAAGAACAGATTCTCCACAAAGTCTACGGTATCTTGCATAGACATCAGGTACAGCGTAAGTGCGTGCGTGTCCAATGTGCATTCCGCCACTAGGATAAGGATATGCAACGGTTATGAATGTGGATTCATTATTACTAGGGTTTGCCTCATAAGTCCCATTTGACATCCACCGATCCTTCCACTTGTTCTCAATGGAGGATGGTTGGTATTCCATAGTACATTGTTTTATATCCTAGAGTTAAAAGAACTCGAAATTTGTCTTGATGTGATGTGAGACGGCGAAAGTAAGAAAAATTGAAATTAGTCTTCTAATATTTCATTGAGTTTAGACAGAACAGCGTCGGAATGGCCATCTGGTTTGACATTGTTGTAGACTGCCTGGATGGAACCATTAGAGATGATAAAAGTGGTTCGTGCGGGTTTGCCATCGCTGATATCAAAACCAAAGTGAGTAGCTACAATTCCTTCGGGGTCGGCTAGGAGATTTAATTCTAAGTCATACTTGTTGCAAAAGGAAGAATGAGAATCCACAGAATCCATAGATACTCCATATACTTCTGCCCCTATTGCTTCGTATTGAGAGAGTGATTCATTGAATTGAACTGCCTCAGTGGTACACCCAGGTGTGTCGTCACGGGGGTAGAAATACACGACAGTGGGGTCGCTGAAAGAAAGAGTCATTGTTTCACCTTTTTGATTTGGGGCGCTTACTTCAGATATTTGATCTCCAACATTAAGAGTCATAATGGAGAATTGAACTTAGTAACAAAAACACCTTTCTAATTGATTTTTTGTTTAAAGTTATCAAGAAAGGTGGGTCACATTGTAAGAACCAAGGGATCTGACCCATCCATTTTCACTTACGATAGCGTGAAGATTTGAAAAAACTTCCAGGGTTCTACTTTCATCAGAACTTGCTTCAAAATCTATATGAAATAAGTAATCTCCAAGTTTATTCCCACTGGGGCGGGATTCAATTCGGGTTAAGTTGATATCTTGGTCAGCGAAAGTTTGAAGAATTTTGAGTAATAAACCAGAATAATCACTTTGAGGATAGATGATAACAGAGGTTTTTTTCCCAAGTTTTTGACGTTTTGTAGGAGGGGCTATGACGAAAAATCTAGTGGAGTTGGAAGATTGATCTTGGATGTTTTTAGCCAAGGTTTTTAATTTTTCATTGGAGCTTTGAGGATGTCCAATTGCTGCGATAGAATCATCTTCGGTTGCTCTATCGATACCACTTGCAGTGCTAGTTGTTGGTTCGAGTTTTAAATCGGGGTAGTTTGAAGTGATAAAATTGCGGCATTGTGCTAGTGCTTGGGGATGGCTTGTGATAGTGTCAAAAGTTGTCGATTGGGCTAAGAGAGCGTGTTGTATTGGGGCGACTACTTCTTCAAGTATAGCTATGTCGTGATCCACCAGAGAGGAGAGACTCTCCGTAACAGATCCTTCGATGCTATTTTCTACGGGGATAATACCTTTATCGAAAGTACCATCAGAAACATCTTTTACAATAGCGGTTACCGAGTTGCGGAATACTATATCGTCGGAAAAAGATAGAGAAACTCTATGGGAATAGGTTCCAGCAGGTCCTAATGTAAGTATGCTCATCTTCCACAGGCTACTTCATTAAGGGTAAAAAGGTCATCGTTAGGGGTTATATGGCATAATTCATTAACGATTAGATGCAATTCTAGCGGCTGTGGCTATTAACTCAGAGAATGTGGGGTGGGCATGAATTGTGTTTGCTAAATCGGAGGTGGTGGTCTTTGATTGAATTGCAAGTCCAATTTCAGCTATGAGTTCAGATGCAGAGGGCCCCACTATTTGCCCTCCAATGACAGATCCAGTGGATGCTTCAGAAACTATTCGAACGAATCCTATGGGTTCATTCGTTAGGTGTGCTCTACCGAGGGCGCTATAAGGAACTTTTCCGATAGAAACATCCAAACCTTCTTCCTCGGCTTGTAGTTTGGTCAAACCCACAGTGCCAATTTCAGGAGTGGTAAAAACTACTGAAGGGACGGAAGTATTATTTGAAATAACATTTTTATTTGAGATGGCTTCTGCTGCTATTTTTCCTTCCATACTAGCTTTATGGGCCAGCATAGGTGGGCCAGCGACATCTCCTATAGCGAATATATTTGAAATCGAAGTACGGCACTGGTTGTCGACGGGAATAAAACCATGCGAATCTGGTTTGAGTGAAATTGCATCTAGATCGAGGGTTTCAGTTACAGGAGTCCTCCCGACTGCAACTATGGCTTTGTCACAAGAGTAATCGTGAGTATCTCCAGTGGGAGTGGTGGTTGTTATTGTGATTCTAGATTTAGATTTGGACCAAGACGAAACAGATTCGCCGAAGTGAAAATTTATTCCGATGTGTTCGGAATGTTTTTGAACTAGTTTGGAAATATCATCCTCATAGTTAGGGAGTATTTTGTGTTGTAGTTCAATGACATCGACGTGAGATCCAAGTTTGGCGAATAAAGCAGATAGCTCCATTCCGATATATCCAGCTCCAACGATGACTAATTTTTCAGGGATTGATTTTAGAGACAGAGCAGTTTTAGAACTAATAATATTGTTAGAATCGAATTCAAATCCAGATAGTTCAGTGGGCCTACTTCCGGTTGCTATTATTGCATGTTTGAAGGAGATGTCACGGAGGGGATGGGGAGAAGGGGGGGTTAATCTTGCAGAAGTAGTAGTTAAGAAAGTTATTGCTCCGTGGAGTAAATTAATTTTCTTGGCCAGACACATTTTTTCTATTTGCCGTTCCAATTGAGAAACAATCCCATTTTTCCAAGAATTCAATTGGGTGAAATCGATCGAATGGGAGGAGGTAATGCCCATATTTTCTGCATGGGACATGCTATATGCCAGGTTGGTTGCTCCGATGAGGGCTTTGGAAGGCATACAACCACTGTGGACACATACTCCTCCATATTTATTCATTTCTGCCAATGTGACATCGAGGCCCAGTTGGCTAGCACGTAGTGCGGCTTCATGCCCACCTGGTCCAGATCCAATTATGAGAAGGTCTGTTGAAATTGGACCATTATTGTTTTCCATTATTCATAAATAATCATCTTTTCTGTCCGTATAAAGTAGAGGAATGGGAAATATAGTATCATGCGGAGGTGGTAGAATTTGAGATTAAAGATCGGATGAAAAATTCACCCGCTCGATAAGAAGATCGAACCAGAGGTCCGCTGGCACAATATAAAAATTTTAGTTCATCTTCAGCGACATATTTCCAGGTCTCAAATTTGAGTGGGGAGACATATTCAAATACTTCTAAATGCCGGGGGGAGGGTTGTAAATATTGACCCAAAGTTACAAAATTTACACCGTTTTCTCTGAGGTCCGATAGGGTTTGGTAGACTTCTCCATCATATTCTCCCAGACCCAGCATTAAAGAAGATTTAGTATAGATATCAGAAGTTGAATTGATATAATCCAGTACAGATAAAGATTGTTCGTAGCCGGCCCTTCTATCTCGGATCGGCCATTGGAGCCGCTCCACAGTTTCTATATTATGAGCTATCACATCTGGCTTTGCCGCAATGATTTTGTCAAGTAAACCCAATTCGGATTGGAAATCGGGTATCAGAGTTTCTATCAAAGTATTAGGATTGAGACTTCGAATTGCTTTGATTGTTTTTGCGAAATGGCCCACTCCTTGGTCTGGCAAATCATCTCGATTGACAGATGTTAATACCGCATAGTCTAGATTTAGTTCAGAAATAGCAGATGCGATGTTTAGAGGTTCGTCGGGGTCTAGAGGTAGCATCCCACCAGTCGTTACATTGCAAAAATTACATGTCCGGGAGCATCTGTCTCCCATCAACATGAAAGTCGCAGTTCCAGGGGATTTTTTTCCAGACCAACATTCTCCAATGTTAGGACAATGCGCTTCTTCACATACAGTATGAAGGTCATATTTTCGCAGGGTCTGTTTGATGTGAGTAAATTGGGATCCGGAAGGTAGAGAAATTTTTAACCAGGATGGTTTTTTTCCAGAAGCACTTGCCATTATTACTCGAAATGAGTTGGGTGGTGAAATAAGTGACTAATGGGGATAAGTGGAATGCGCCGACCGGGAATTGAACCCGGGCCATGAGCTTGGGAAGCTCAGGTCATACCACTAGACTATCGGCGCGAATTATGATTGATTCGCATATGAGGATGCGTTAGAGTACTGTTTGTTATGTAAACGGAAAGATCGATCGGGTATTATCTGTTGGAGTACTTATAGAAACCCATGCTAGCGGGACATGGGATTTCTGATTTGGAGTTGACAGAACAAGAGTTGGAACATACTAAAGAACGCATAATTCAGTTTATTGGAAAAAGCGTGATTGATGCAGGAGCAGAAGGAGTAGTTATAGGTTTATCAGGTGGAATTGATAGTACTCTTACGGCTTACTTGGCGGTAGAAGCACTTGGAGTGGGGGGCGTATATGGAGTGGTAATGCCAAGTAAAGTGAATAAAAAGGAAAATATGAAGGATGCAATTCAAGTTGCAAATGATATAAAAATAGAACATAGTGTGATTGAAATTGAATCTATTGTTGAAGAAATAGAATCTTCCATGGGGAAAGGGGGGGTAAAAAAAGAAATAGACGAGATAGAAGATAGAGTAATAGGAAATTTGAGGGGAAGAGTGAGGGCGATCGTTTTGTATCGCATGGCAAATGCTAATAATTCGATAGTGATAGGAACGGGGAACAGAACAGAAGCATTGATAGGATATTTTACAAAGTATGGAGATGGTGCAGTGGATTGCCACCCTATAGGGAATCTCTATAAATGCCAAGTTAGACAGTTGGCGGAGTGGGTGGGAGTACCGAATAAGTATATCACTAAAGCGCCGACTGCAGGGTTATGGGAAGGACAGACAGATGAAAAGGAACTGGGCATGGGATATGATATTTTGGATTTGATTCTATATTTATTGATTGAACAGAAAATGCCAGTTGGAGAAGTACAAAAAATATTAGAAATAGATGGAAAGGAGGTACTAGAAGTACAGAAAATGTATGAGTTGAGCGAACATAAGAGAAGCGTCCCACCTAGCCCCTAGAAGTTATCCTTTAGATAGATAAGGTCGTTCGAAGCCTGATCCGGGAATTGAACCCGGGATCTCGTCCTTACCAAGGACGCGCTTTACCCCTAAGCCAATCAGGCACACGTTATGCAGTACGTTATCATGTTTATGCATTTCTAAATCATTCTACTTCTGTTGTTCTGCTTAACTGGGCTAACTACCTTTACTTTCCAGAAGATATAACCAACAAAAAATCCTCTTCTTCGCCTTGTTCTATTGTTTGTATTAATCTCAAAATGTGATCTTTGGATTCTTTTGAGATGTCAAAATTGAGTAGTTGTTTGGTGTCAAATTCAGATGGCATTTCTGAACTTGATGAAACGAATCCAGCGATGATTGCTAACTCAAAGATATTCCGCTCCAAGCTCATTCTGCGCGTTAGAGTTCCAGTGGGCGTATCAGACCACTCAGCTTCTGTAATTCCAAATTCTCGGATGGTTTCTACAGCTTTAGGTGCGGCTTTTGTATGAGATAAGAGATAGAATCCCCTTGCAACCATAACATCTGCAGCAAGCAGATCCATATCGGTGATTAATTTTTGTTCGTTGTTTTTCCAACGGTTTTCTCGAACGAGATCTTGTGTTAGCCGCAAGCCTTCATAGATTAATTGTACTCCAGCGGCTTTTGAATCTACAATAATTGATTCTTCATCAGTATGCCTCACTTCGTCAGATACTACGATGGTTGCTAATCCGAAGGTGGGGGAATCGGATTCGATTTGACCAGTTATAATTTCTCTGAGTCCTGTTGGTTCAACTTCATCGACTGCCCTACAAGATGCTGCCCGAACTCGGGAGACTGCGTCCATTACTGTAGCTAGTAGGCATATCGAGTCCAAAAGACCTTTGGAAACGATCTGCTGAAAGAATATTATCTGTGATTTTTATTACGTTTAGTAAATAAAAAAAATAGAGCAATCGCTCTGGGTTTAAAAATAAGAAAAAGCTGAAGAAAGAAAGCTACTCGGTTAGGCTTTCCTGCGGACTGCGAGGAGTGCTGCTGCGAGTAGGGCCACAACTGCGATAGCAAGACCAAATCCTGGTTGACCAGGTGTTGGTGTAACTTGTACAGTTCTGACGTTTTCGATTACTTTCTCAATTACAACGGTTCGTTCTTGAACCTCAACTTGTACTTCTACAATAGTTTGAGGTGTTGGAGTACCGCGGATAACTTCGATAGTTCGGGTAACGATCTTTGGCTCTGCAGTTGGAGTTGCAGTATCTGCTACTGCTTCTACATCTACTTCGTCACTGATTTCGGTACCGGATCTAAGAACCACGACGGAGAACTCGGTTCCAACATCGACATCAGAGAGGTCGAATGTTGTAGTCCAGGTTCCGTCCGAGGCTACATCGGCTGTCTGGGTCTTGAGGAATGGATCGTCGCCAGTGTTTCGGACTCTAACAGAGAGTTCGGTTCCTGGAGCGACAGATGCAGTTCCGGATATGACACTTGCAGCTTCTGGTTGAATTCGGAGATCATCATCTGCATCTAGGCCAGAGACGGTTGCCTCTTCCTTGACGTAGTTGAATTCTATCTCTTTCTTGTTGTCGTCCTCATCGTCGTCGTCAACGTATGGGTTGAATTCATCGATGAAGAAAGTGACCTTGTAATCTTGACCTTTTGCTAGCGAACCATTGGTCGTTGTAGCATCTTGCGAGTCAATTACCACATAGAATGTGTTGTTGTCTGCATCAGTGTACAACTGAGCTTTGGCGGCTGCTGCGTCGTCAGTGGTTAGGGCAAATACAATTGCATCCTGGTTGCTGACAGCGTCGGTCTGTTTGATTGTCAAGTTCATTCCGTGAGCTTTACCGGAGTCGGCTGAGACACCACCAAGAACTGTTTCTAGGTCCTTGTTGGTAACGTGTCCAAAGACACCAGATACGTCGACTTTAACGATGAGCAGATCTTCTAGAGATAAGCTTCCACCATCGGCGATTTCTGTTGTGTCGCCCCAGTCGTCATCTGGATCGAATTTGTTTGCATCACTCTCAGGAGCTCTGTGGAGACTGATTCCATTTGTCGAACGGGAAGTTAGAGCCAATGTTGCGACGTCTTGTTCATCTGCAACTACACCAGCTGCGCTGATTGTGCTAGATGAGGAGAGTCGGAGGTCATAGTTTCCTGTGGACAATGGATCACTGAGAACGAGGTCAATGTCAAGTCCGGTTGTTGTGGTACTGGTGTTGTAACGGGTAGAACTCGTGATGGAGTCATCAGAGTCGTCTACTGTGTAACCAGTTCCGTTTGTTGCGGTGAACGATTTTCGGTCTGGAGACTCTTTATGAGTAACCGAACCTGCAGCTCGTCCAACGTTGTAAGTGTTCATCAAGAGGTTGACTTTACCGTCTTTGTCTCCTCCGTCAGTCACTTGGATCATTTCTAAGTAGTTGACGTCTTCGCCACCAATGAACACGTAGGCTGTTGTTGCGTCAACCATATCGATTTGGATGTTCGCAATGTCACCACGTTCTTCAGAGAATACACTTTGACTGAATGTGTATGTTGGGTCGGCATCTCGAACAGTGATTGTTGCGGATGCTTCTGCGTCGGTGTCAACAACTTCGATGTCGAATGTGTATGTACCATCATCATCGAAGTCGCCGTCGAATTCAACTTGAACTGACTCGCCGGCTTCTACGTCAATGAGGATGGACTCACGGTCATTCTTACCGTCGTCGTCTTCATCTGTTTTAGACGAATTGTCTACGTCGTTAGTAGATCCAGATGCAGCGAATATGTCAGTAAGGTCGTCTTCATCTAATTCGGGTGAGGAGACTCTTATCTGGAATTCGCCACGGTTGGATGTTATGTCAAGTGTAGTTGTTGAACCAGAGTCGATTGAATCGTCATCTAGCTCTACACTGAGTGTCTGTACTGTAACTTCGAATTTCGCATTTCCAACGTGAGTTGTGTTTGGCGAATTGAAGGCAAATTGATCGCTTGTAGACCCTGTTGCGGATAAGAGTTCACCAGTTCCGTTTGCGATGTAGACTTTGCTACCTTCACCACCGGCTGTGATAACGTAGTATCCTTCGAGGCCACTAGTCGAAATTTTTGCGGTACCAATACTCTGAGTATCTCCCTTTACGTTCTTTGTAGCCGAACTAACGTCGAGTTGGAACTCAGTTACGAGTCCTGCGACTTTGTTGTCGTCTACAGTACGAACTTGTAGGGTGTTACCAGTAGCTGTGGTGGTACCATTTTCTAACCAAATGTCCTGACCTTGCCAGTATGTTACTCCAGAATCGGCTAATTCGGCGGTGCCTACGGCGGTACCAAATGCAGATCCAGAGAAAGCAACAACTCCACCGAAGACGGAAAGAACCATCAGCGCGGAAAAGAGCAATGCCTGAACTTTTTTGCTTGTATTTGTCATATTATTTTTTTTGTTTGCAACGGACCGTTGTGATCGGGCAAACCGACCTGTAGATCCAGAGGTACTTCTTCAGCTTCCTCTCTGCAATCCCAACAAACTACGGATTAGGTTAAATACTTTCCTATCGAGAGAATGGAGAAATCGATGCCCTGGTTTGGTTTATACAGCTCTAAAAAAGAAGAATTGGAGGGCATCTGAGATCAATGATTGAAAAGGTAGGAATATATAAAGAAGTTTTGATTCCAAAATACGTAAAAGGGTAGACTGGGACGTTAAAAAATGAATGGAGAGTATGTGGTTTTGGTTCGTTTTACCAAGAAGAGGGAGAAAATAGAGGGAGAAGGAAAGGGGGGGAAAGTACCATAATATCCTATGCAGAATAGTGTATATAGGTATTAATTACTGTGGGTAATTATAGGAATAACTATGATGTGTGAAAATGGGTGTAAAAAGTGTTGTTGAGGCCCAATCGCGTGTTTTTTTACTGGGAGAGGGGAGAAAACTATATGGAAGGTACAGGAGTTCCATTGGTTACCCCTTTTGACGAAAAGGGAGACATTGATGAATCGAAACTTGCCGAATTGGTGGGATGGGTAGAAGAAAGAGGGGTTGATTTTATTGTTCCTTGTGGGTCGAATAGTGAAGCAGAATTAATGACGGCGGAAGAAAGGGCACGAGTAGTCGAAATAGTGGTGGAATCTGCATCGGTTCCCATATTAGCAGGGACGGGGCATCCAGGCCTACGGGAAAGTACCATACAGACAGAATTGGCTGCATCGGCAGGTGCAGATGCTGCGCTAATTGTAACCCCATTTTATTTTTCACATAGTCAAGAAGACATGGCTATATATTACAAAAAACTGGCCGAATGGGTCTCGATCCCAGTATATCTGTACAGCGTGCCGAAATTTACTCACGTTAGCCTTGAGCCAGATACGATAGCAGAATTGTCAGATGATGAGAATATCAAGGGGATGAAAGATTCTAGTGGGAACTCAGACTTATTCCAACAAGAAGTGGAGGTGACGAAAGAGAAGGACTTCGATATGTTGGTGGGAGCAGGAGGAATTTATGCACAGGCACTGGAAATGGGTGCGACTGGGGGTGTATTGGCACTAGCAAATATCGCACCCGAAAAATGCTCTGAGATATATCAATTGTATAAAAAAGGAGACAATGAAAATGCCAAAATATTAAACGACGAGTTAGTAGAATTGAACCGAGGGGTCACAGGAACATACGGCATTTCTGGTTTGAAGGCCGCAATGGAAATGAGAGGAGCACCTGCTGGATTTTCTCGTAGTCCACATCGCGGGGTCGGTGGGGACGAAAAAGAGGGCCTCCAAAATCTACTAGATGAAGCAAGAGTGCAGTAGTTAAAGTATTTGCAAGGTCACAAATAGAGAGATGAGTAGACCTACAGTGCGTGTTGTAGTTGATTCGGGGGTATTGGTAGAAGATGCCAAAAAGGAGAAATCGGCGAAGATTGTGATGGAAATTATTCGAAAGTCACCAGAGATGGTAATTATCGCTAGTATGCCCCTACTAGATGAAGCACAAAAAGTGATTGAGACAGATTTGGGGGGCGAATTGGCGAAGAAATGGCGAGAAGACATAGAGGGTATATGTGAAATTATAGACCATGTGGAGGGGGATCATCCGGCACTTGCTTCTGCGTATGTGGGGAATGCGCAGCATATTATTTCAAGAGATGGGAGGTTGACTAACGCCAAAGCGGGAGTAGCGATCAGAACAAAAATTGAAACTAGTGTTAAAAGGCCAGATGCTTTTGTGAAATTATTTGAAAATATTATCTGACTCCGCGGTGTTCAACGGGGTCATTATCAAGCCAAGATGCTAGCTTAGAAAGGGCCCTTCCCCGATGAGAAATTGCGTTTTTTTCAGTTAGATTCATTTCTGCCAATGTTTTGCCGTTATATTCAAATATAGGATCATATCCAAATCCCTCAGTTCCACGAGGAGGGACGATAGTACCTCTAATAGAACCTTGAAATGCCACGGTTTCGTTGTTAGAACAATATGCGATTGAGGTTCTAAAGTATGCACGGGGGGAATCAAATTCTTCGAGTAAAGTGAGAATTCCAGATAGCCCAATAGTGTGATATACATATGAAGAATAGGGACCGGGGAATCCGCCTATGTCATCGATGAAGATTCCAGAGTCATCGGTGATTACAGGTTGGGTTCCACCTGCGGCTTGGAAGGCTTCTTGGGCACCAGAGATGGCGATCTCGGATAGGCTCTCAGATTGTAATTCGAGATAATCATAATCAAACTGTTCAACTGTGGATCCTAGATATGCTTGTGCCTCGCGAACTTTTTCGGCGTTGGTGGTAGCAAAAAGCACCATGGAACAGTGAGAGTGTCGAGGGGAGAAATAGGCGTCGTAAATTATATGATTAGAGATACCTACCACGTGATTCTATTTCTTGGAGCCGTGTTAGTACACGAGGGAATCCCTGGGCCTCGTAGACGGATATAGCACGATTCCAAAGTTCCTCGTAGTTAGAAGAAGTTCCAACGAGGCTCTCTTTGAATATGTGAAGATCCATTGCGTAGTCCTCTATGTTATCTGTATGAAATCCCAGACCAAAATCTATGAGGTACACCTTATCAGAGGTGGAATCGATTCTAATGTTTCTGGTGGTTGGGTCTCCGTGGACGATGCCAGAAGAGTGGAGTAATGCCAAATACTTAACGACGTTTTCTACTCTTTTTTGGTTTAATCCTTCGGAGAGGTCGGTGTCTCCAACTTTTTGGAATTCCAGAGTGAAATTAAGGGGGTCGATGCCTTTGATTAAGGGGGTAGGAATACCTATTTTTCGGGCTTCATGGGTAAGTCGTGCCTCGACATTGGTTCGATGACGTCGGAGACGAAGATCCATGGCAGGATTTCGATAGGGTTTTGGAAGTCTTCGTTTCCACACAGTATTTGCATCGAATTCCACAAGTGCTTCAGATCCTTGTATGGTAGACGGGGATGCGGTGGAAAGAGATCTACTAGGGACGGGCCAGGTTACCTTGACCGTATTTGGTCTAAAGTTGGAGAGAACATGGGAATCTTCAATTGGAATTGTATCACCTACATCGAACATATAGGATCCTAAAATAGCGATCATACCTGCATTGTCACTGAGGAAGCGTGGTTCTGGGGCGAAGAATTTGGCACCTCTATCGGTGCACATAGTTTCTAGCATATCTTGCAGACGTGTGTTATTTCCAACCCCACCTCCGAGTATGAATTCGTCACAATATAATAAAGATAAGGCACGTTCTGAAACTTCGGTTAGAATGGAAAATATGGTTTCTTGGAGTGAAAAACAGACATCTTCTATGGGGTGGCCCTGGTCGTAGGCAGTTATCGCTGCAGTTGTTAATCCAGAAAAGGAAAAGTCCATCCCTTTGACTATGTAAGGGAGGTCGAAAAAACTACCATCTATTGCTGTTTTTTCTATTTGTGGTCCCCCCGGGTGTGCCCATCCAACATGGCGAGCGAATTTGTCTAGGGCGTTTCCTACTCCAGTGTCCATGGTCTCTCCTAGTACTCTGTAATAGCCATCATGATAGCTCAAAAGATGTGCATTCGCGCCGCTCGCATTGAGACAGACAGGAGTAGAAAATCCTGAAAAATGTCTACCTACTTCTAGATGGGCAAGCATATGATTAACACCGATAAGAGGTACATTGAAAGTTCCAGCAAGGGCACGGGCAGCTGTTGCACATATGCGGAGGCAAGGGCCCAGGCCGGGGCCTCTAGAAAAGGCCACTGCATCGGGAGGAGTTTCTAAGTTAGTAAAGATAGTTTCAAGGACTTTTGGTAACGCTTTTCTCATGTGATCCGCTGCCTCTCGGGGATGTAGTCCTCCACTGTCGGGCACATATGGGAGGGTCTCTATGTGCACGGTGTCGGAATTGGAATCAAAAATTGCAGCACTAGCTGCCCAAGCAGTTCCTTCAATGCCCAAAGTAATAGTCATATTGAGAGCACCGTTCTTATTGATGTAAGAAGGGGAGATGATTATTTCTATTGATTGGGAGTTCAGTGTAGAAAATTTTCAATAGGTGTTATTTCCATCTAGTATAACTACATTTTCCGCAATGGAATCGGTCGTTGTGTTCTGCTAAAAAAGAATCGTCGCATTCTGGGCAACGTTCGTTGGGGGTAGAGCCATCGTTGCCATAATTTTCGCGAGCCCCCATTTACTCTTCCTCGGTGTCTTCAGTGGCAGATTGATTTCGAAGGATGATATGGTCTTGTTCAATTGACTGGGCAAAATCAGAATTTTCATAAATCTTTGCATCTCCAATGGTTTTTCGGGTTCCAAATTGAGTTCGGAGCTTCCGGATTATTACTTCGTCTGTGTTTTTGTTCAATCTCGCTGCTAGGTTGTCTCGAACTTCAATACGATTTGGAGTTGAGTCTGCGTGGTCAATGAGGAAAGAAACATCTACCCTATGTAACAAAGGGTTGGAAGTTTCAGATAAAATAGTTATTTCCATTATTGGGTACATTTTCCAGTCGCATCCAAAAGTATTTCGAAGGCACTACAGGTCAGATTGTGCGATCATAGAGAACACTGAATCAAGATCTCCGTCGAATTGGGAAAGCAGGTCCCATGCATCACGCCTGATATCAGGGGTTACGAGTATGTGGACCATTCCCAGATCTGGCTGGCCATAGATTATACTAGATTCAAGAGGGGCTAGCATAATTGCAGGTAAAGTTGCTAGATCTTCTTCGCCAGTTACTAAAATTTGGGAAGGTTCATCGGGATTGTTGATTGATTGGTTGATCGCATGGACTAGTTCGTCTGTCAGAACGCCAGGGGGATTTTTCACTTCAATGTGAAAATCTATGTTTTGAAATGGCGAGGGAAAGTCAATGGGTTCGCGTTTTGTTAATTGGTCAATTATAGATACGTTTGGAGAAACTCCTGCAGTTTCAAAGTGGGAAGTCACTACGTCGCCTATAGTGATAATAGGAAAACCTAGATGGGGAATTAAGTCGTTTATATCTACATACAGAGGACCCATTGGTTCTCTTAAGTTATCTCGTAGTTGAGGGGGGAGATGGACTGAATTTGGCAATAGTTATCTGACTTTTAGAGCATACTGTCCGGGCTCGTTTATTCCCATTATTTTTGCTACATCGGATTGTTGTGGGTGGATAATAACGATATATCCACTCCAGTCATCAGTGATACTAGCAGAGCCACAGGAAGGACACGTTTCTGCTTTTTTATCATTTAACACTCTGAGGCAATCTCTACAAGCGAGGCGTTTTTTTGCGGGCATTAATTATCGGCCTCACGCTTGTCTTTGAGCCATCCGTGCTTTCCAAGGCCAGGTTGTTTTGCGGTTAAACCGATCTTGGATTCTCGGGGATTGCGTTCGTCGATGCTCTTGGTCACGATTCTAGTCCGGACAGGGTCATCGACTTTAATTGATTTGCCAGACTCATTTGAGTTTAGCTGTTGGTTTTCTCCATTGAAGCTCAGATATTCATCAGAAATTTGAGAGACGTGTAGAAGACCATCGATAGGGCCAATTCCTACAAATGCTCCGAATTCGACGACCTCGACCACGGTTCCGTCAACTACTTCTTGCATCGAAGGGTCGAAAGTGATAGCATCGAATTCGGTGGGATAATAAACTCCTGGGCGTCCGGGTAGAACAACACCTTCTTCGAGATTGTGTACTTTGGTGACACTTATTACACTGCCTACAGATTTGTCTACACGACCTTCGAGTTTGTCTTGAAGCAACACTTTGACTAAATCTTTGTTTACATCTCCGAGTTTGTCTGGCGGTACTTCCACTGTGTCGATTATTCTAACCTTTTTAAACATATTAGGGCTCCATGATATGTAACGTATTTTGGCCCCTAACGCCAACTACGGGGATACCAGCTCCTAGGAGTCTGTCGCGCAGGGACAAATCGTTTGTTACAACGTAATCTATTTGACTAGTATAAGAAAGCTCCAAAAATGATTCGTCTGCCGCAGCATTCTCTGTTTTGATAATTTTACATCGCATTTTGGCCAAATCGAGACCAACACGAGCGGCACGAGAAGCTACTCCCTTGCCATTTTTTAGAGAAGAAAGTTCTTGGAGTACGGGCTCGGGGATCACAAATTCGGGAGAGGGCAGTAATAGCTCTAGTTCCTCAAAAATTCTGATTTCGAGTTCGACAGGGACCATCAATGCATTAGTATCGAGAGCAACAATGACCATGAATCAGTTTAAAAGTGTTCCAATTCCAATCAATCTCCAACGAGAACCAACACGTCTGCTAATAGCTATTTGTGCTTGCAGAGGTGCACTTATGGGTCGTTTGAGTGAAACCTCACATTCGGATTTTCTAGCACTTGTAACAATTCCTACCGTAGTAGTGGTACCGACAGATAGCATCAGGGCTTCTCCAGTGTTTATTGGGCCAACTTCCCCAGATTCAGAGGTACCAACAATACGGTCTAGAAGGTCTACATTCATAGTGAAAGAATCCCAAAGAGGAGGAAGGGTTCCTGGTTTTCCTGCCAGCCTTCCAGTCAAACCATCACTTTTTGTGAGAGAAGGATCTAATCCAGTTCCAATTCCTATGAGTCCCCCAGGACCAACTTCGTCGAGAGATGAATTACCAGCTCGGATGGATTTTATTGTTGCAATGATGGGGAGATATTCAACTTTACCTGAAGTGAATATTCGTTGCCCAGGAGAAATTTCTAATTCATCTCCAACAGAGAACTGACCTTGGACAAGGCTTCCTCCTAAAACGCCTCCAACTAACTGGTCCCAGGTTGCTCCGGGACGGTTTATATCAAAACTCCTGGCCACGTACATTAGAGGTGGAGATTTGCCATCCCGTTTGGGGGTGGGGATATGTTCTTCTATAGATTTAATGAGAGAATCTATATTGATATTTTGATCAGCGCAAATGGGAATTATAGGTGCATTTTTAGCTATTGTTCCAGAAAAGAATTCTTTAAGTTTTTCATAGTGGTCTTTGGCAGTTTCCAAGTCGACTAGATCTATCTTAGTTTGGGCAATGACGATGTTTGATATCCCAATAGTCTCTAGAGCCATTAGATGTTCTTCTGTCTGAGGCTGAGGTACAGATTCGGTTGCGCTGACAACTAGTACTGCTCCATCCATGAGTGCCGCGCCAGATAGCATAGTCGCCATGAGAGTTTCGTGGCCAGGTGCATCTACGAAAGAAACAGTGCGCAAAAAGTCCGTTTTTTTATTATGATGAGGGCACGTTTCAGCTAGGAGATATGAAGTTGGGTCTTCGCATTCGGGGCACTTCCTAAAAGTTGCGTCTGCATAACCAAGTCGGATGGAAATTCCACGTTTCAGTTCCTCAGAGTGTTGGTCGGTCCAAGTTCCAGACAATGCTTTTACTAGTGTTGTTTTCCCATGGTCGACGTGGCCAACAAGACCTATATTGACTTCGGGGGTGGTTTTTTGTTTCACGATTATATACTTTATATGAGTGTCTGTGAAAGAAATCTTCTTCGAGTGGGTGAAAAGATTACTGTTCTGGATTGACAAAAGATATGAAGAAGAGGTAAAAGGAATGAAACCATACATCGCTAGTATGGAATCTAATAATCCAGCTAACATCGCAGTGATTTGTGGGAGTCGAAGGGAGCCATCTAGAGTTAGGGCGTTGATGGAGTATGTGGGAGAAGTGTTAGAAAGTCAAAATTTAGAGTATGAGAATATGGACCTAGGGAGTATAGAACTGCCAGTTTTTAGGAGTCAAGATCAAGATGAATGGAATGATTTGACTAAGGAGACTGTAAAGAAGTATCTTGATGCGGATATTTATTTCATTGGATCTCCAGTATATTTCTTAGGGATTTCAGGGGCACTTAAGAATCTTATTGATCACACACCATGGCAAGAATTTAAAAACAAAAAAAGGGTTGCAGGTATTGTTATGTCTGGACGGAATAGGCAGCATAATTTAGTAATTGACTCTCAATTGAGGCCAGTATTTGTATATCTAGGAGTAGAAGTTGCTAATACGAGCGTCTTCGCGACAGAACCTGATTTTGGGGGCGAGGGTTTTGACTTAGAGAACCCAGAGGTGAAAAACAGAATAGAAGAGATGGTACAAGAAACAATTGATTTATGGGAAAGAATGGCAAGAAATGACAAACAAAAGTGATCAAGGTGCTAAATGGGATGAAAGATACTTGTCGGGGGAATATCGTCCGAGGAGTGAAGCGTCTTCCCTAATAAAGATAGCAATAGAAGAGACAGAAGGGAACGGGAAACGTTGTTTGGAAGTGGCTTGTGGAAACGGGAGGAATGCCGTGTATTTGGCGGAGAGGGGTTACGAGGTGGATGCAATAGATGTTTCTACTATTGCTTTGTCAAGGGCAAAAGAGCGAGGGGAAAATGCGGGAGTGAATGTTAATTGGATATTGGCCGATATTGATGAATTTGAATTCACCGAGGAGGAATATGATGTGATCGTGGTTGACTTCTTTTTTTGTGAAACAGATATGATGCAAACAATTAAGAAATCACTCAAATCGGGGGGGATGATCATATACGAGCATCACATTAGAACAGAAGATCGAGTGGACAGAGGCCCAAGTAAAGATAAATATCGATTTAAATCAAACGAGCTGCTGAACCATTTCAGAGAACTAACAGTCTTATATTATAAGGAGGGAATTCGAAGAGTAGATAGGGGATCGATGGCGGTGGCGTCGCTTGTTGCACGGAAAACTAAAGAGGAATCCCAAAAATATCCTGATGAGATTGGGGGATCGATGTCGCAGAAGTGATAAACGAATGAAGATACTAGTATAGTCAAAGATGAGCTCCAAAAAAGAGAAAATTACTGCTGCAGAAGCCATTCTTCGTTCATTGTCTCTCCAGGGTGTAGAGTATTTGTTTGCCAATTATGGTACGGATCATACTCCATTGATAGAAGCGGCTGCAAAGATCAGAAGGGAGGATGGAAAGATGCCAGAAGTTGTTGTTTGCCCCCATGAATTTGTTGCACTTAGTGCCGCGCATGGATATGCGGCTGCGACTGGGAAGCCTCAAGCGGTATTGGTTCATGTGGATGTAGGAACTCAAAATCTAGGTGCAGCGATGCATAATGCCCACCGGTCGAATATCCCGGTAATAATAATATCAGGGTTGGCCCCGGTAACCGATATGGGTCATGTTGGGTCAAGAGATCATGTGGTACACTACCTACAAGATACTTTCCAACAATCAGATATCGTGAGAGAGTACTGCAGGTGGGTGACAGAATATAGACCCCCTGCGAATCCAGTTTCTATGATCAGACGTGCGGTTGCTTTATCCAAAGGACCTCCAGCAGGTCCAGTCTATTTGACAGCTGCAAGAGAAGCATTAGAAGTAAAATGTTCATTGGATTCAAAAGGTCCAATTTCAATTAGAACGACGGGTGCGGACGAAAGGGCTGTCAAAGATATTTCTTCGCTTGTTGAATCGGCGGAGCGTCCGGTGATAATTACCAGTCGAATGGGAAAGTCTCCTGTAAATGAAAACGTTTCTGCGTTGATAGAATTTGTTGAAGTTTCGGGGATAGGTGTAGTTGAGCATGCACCATGTGTATTGAATTTTCCACGAAATCATCCGCAACATGTGGGTTTCGTGCCAGGTAATGTATTTGATCATGCTGATTTAATAATATTGGCCGATACAGATGTTCCATGGGTCCCCTCTATTTCAGCCCCTGCGGAAAATATTCCAATAATTCAAATTGAAAATAATCCACTGAAGCATACATACCCACATTGGGATTTTGATGTAGACATGGCGGTAGCGGCAGATCCCATTAAGACACTAAAATTAGTATCTGAAAAGTTAGACCCAATAGATGGTGAAAGTGGACGTCTTTTTTGGGAAAATTTCAGTGCGGAAAAAAGAGAAAACCTAAAAGTAAGTGTTAATGAACAAATTAAGGATAACAAATTAAATTCTGCAACTATTTCTGCAGTCATAAATCGGGTGAAGGATAAAAATGCGATGGTGGTAACGGATGCGACCACTAGCACAGGGGGGATACTGAATAATTTAGAGTTGGTCAATCCAGGAAGTTATATTGCAAAATATGGATCTGGGCTTGGGTTTGCAGGGGGAGCTGCAGTGGGGGCTAAGATGGCATTCCCAGATAGAGAAACTTGGTGTTTGGTAGGAGATGGTTCATATCTTTTCACACACCCTTCAGTTACGGCGTGGCTATCTGCAGAGAGGAAAGTGCCTACCCTGACAGTGGTGTATGATAATGAAGGATGGAATGCGGTTAGAGGTTCAACTAAGAGAACCCATCCCAAAGGAATAGCTGTTCAAGATGGGATTCCAGAGAGTAGATTTAATCACCCGATTGACTTTACAGCCCCGTCGCAAATTGTGGGTAGTCACACTGAATCGGTTGTTGAATTAGATCGGTTGGAGGCTGCACTGAGGGAAGCAATAGAAGCGACTGAGAATGGGAAACCTGCGGTAATACATGTTAAATTTTCAGATTGATATATAAATAGTATAGTATATCCAAGAAATGGCCAATCTTCCTGGATGACTGAATCGACTTATATTTGGTATTTCAAGACCCAATAGATCGGTATGGCAATAGGTGGAAAGACCATTTTTGATACGGATGCTCACTACGTAGAGACGTTGTATGATATAGTGGATTATATTGATGATGACGACCCGTGGAAATTAAAATTTGAGTATGGGAGTACAACCAACAGGAGCGTTCCCATATCATTTTGGCCGAGCCTATCGAGACCAGATGGATTTAATTACCCTAGTATTAAGAGACGGGATGTGGATTTCAATACAAAGGAGGGAGTTGTGCAGCTAATGGAAGAAATGTCCTTTGACAAAATATTGTTATTGTCTGAACAGATTCTCACATTTGCTATGTTAGAGGAAGACAAGCGCCAGACGAAATTTGCGGAGGCATATATACAGTATATGCTTGATAAAATAGCGGATGCGGATGCGGGCATGTATATGTCAATTCCAGTCCCATATAATGATCCGGTGAAGGCCGCGGAGCTCATAGATGACTACGCTAGTGAAAAAGCAATTATTGGTGCTTGTGTGCTAACAGCGCGGATTGAACCTCCAATGGGACACAGGAAATACGATCCGATCTACGATGCGTGTCAACGTGCAGATTTGCCTGTGTTGTACCATGGAGGAAGTGCGACTCTAGATAACTTTGGGTGGTTATCGGGTTTTACAACAATAATGGAGACGCATGCACTAGGGTTTTTATTTGACAATATGACAACTATCGCGAACGTTGTTTCCCAAGGGGTTCCTGAGAAGTTCCCCAAACTAGATTTTGTATTTCAAGAAACTGGTTTGTTTTGGATACCAATGATGATGTATCGGATGGACATGGAATATCTTAGAATGCAAGATGAGGCTGTCTTAATGAGAAAACGCCCTTCAGAATATATGAAAGAATTTTATTATGGAACTCAGCCGATGGAAATAGTTCCAGATAAGAAATATCTACAATATGTTATCGAAATGATTGGGGGTCCGGATCGTCTTATGTATGCGTCGGATTATCCTCACGAAGATTTTGATGATCCAAGTGCGATAAATGAACTGGCGTTTTTAACAGAGGAGGAAAAGGAAGGGATACTAGGGAAAAATGCAGAGGGAGTCTTTGGAGTATGATTGAGGTTTGTAAAGTAGAAGAAGTAGAACACGGAGAGGGTAAAGTGGTTAAAGTGAAAGGAGTCGAAGTGGGGATATTTAACATAGATGGGGAATTTTATGCACTACTTAACTCTTGTTGCCATCAAAGGGGGCCGGTGTGCACAGGAGATATAAGAAAAAGAGTGGGAGGAGACGTTCCTCCTCTTGGAAAACTTCCAGAGGAATATTTCACAGAGGATTATGTGGTAATATGTCCTTGGCATGGATGGGCATATGATATTAAAACTGGGGAGCATGCAGGAGATCCAGATATAAGGATTCCAACATACAAAATCGTGGTAGAAGAGCAAACAGTATATCTAGATGTGTGAGTACAAAGCAAAGAAATAGATATGCAAGTCACCAAATAGTCGGGCATGGGGAAAGTTAGTTATGGATTATTGTTACCACATTTTGGAGAGCATGCGTCTGCTTCGTCGCTGATAGAAGGGGCAAAAAGAGCAGAAGAACTAGAATTTGATTCTGTGTGGGTTAGAGATCATTTCTTACGGTTTCATGGGCACGGGTTTGAAGGATCAAGTGCCACAATGGTGGAACCTTTTGTTGTATTAGCAGGATTGGCAGCGGCGACTAAAAAATTAAAATTGGGAACTGCCGTTGCAGTTCCGTGGAGACATCCATTGTATATGGCACATTTATTTGCTAGTTTGGATTGGTTATCTGAAGGGCGAGTTATTGCAGGAATGGGAGCAGGTGCGACATTGTTTAAAGATGAATTCGAGCTAGTGGGATTGGGTTTAGATGACAGAGTTGATGCTGTGAGAGAAGCGGTTGAAATTATGAGATTGGCATGGGAAAATGATGAAATAACCTATGATGGAAGATTGTTTCCAGTAGATGGATTGGGAATTGCCCCAAGACCAAAGAGGGAGATACCTATTTGGTATGGGGGGTCCACACCGGCATCTGCGAGAAGGGCGGTTGAATATTGTGACGGGTGGTTTCCAGGGAGAATCACCATTCCTACATTTAGAGTTAGAATGCGCCAATTGAGAGAATTATCAGAGAAGAGTGGCAAAGATATGCCAACTGTAGGGGTAGTTCCTCCTACCAGTCCAGATACGACACGTGGGAAGGCTTTAGAACCCGTGAATGTAGAAGGGTTGCTAAATGCTGCAAATAATCAGAGATGGTGGCTCAAACCAAAATCAGGGAAATTCGAGAATCTAGAGGACTTGGAAGGGGTAATTATGGCAGGAACACCAGAAGACATTGCGCAAGAGGTGGGAAAGTTTATTGAAGCCGGAGTTGATCATATTGTCTTTGATCTTCGTTTTAGATTGCACGATTATGATTATTGTATGGATTTGATAGGGGAAGAAGTTCTTCCGCTCCTTAAGTAGGCATATACAAGTATAAGACTCGAGAAGGTCTTTTTCACAATATGCAATTTTATGTAGAACGTGATGTGCCGATGCCCATGAGAGATGGGGTTATTCTTAGAGCAGATATCTATCGACCTAGTGAAGATGGAGAATACCCAGCGCTGCTAACACGCATTCCATACAATAAATCTAGTGCTCAGTCCACAGGGGCCCCGATGGTAAATCCCATCCAGGGACCAGAGCGCGGTTATGTAATTGTTGTTCAAGATACCAGGGGGAGATTTACATCGGATGGAGAATTCGTTCCGTTTTATACCGAAGCTGATGATGGGTATGATTCGGTTGAGTGGGTTGCCAAACAAGAATGGTGTAATGGGAAAGTGGGGATATATGGAAATTCATATCTCGGCGTTACTGTCAGGCAGGCTGTTGTTTCAAATCCACCTCATTTGGAAGCCGCTGTTGCATATCTAACGGGGGCTAATTATCATCAAGGTTGGACATACACAGGTGGAGCATTTGAATTGGGATTTAACCACAGATGGGCAATAAAATTAGCTTTAGGGGCGGTGTCAGGGCTGGAAGAAAGTAAGAGAGAAATAGCAAAAAAACATCTGACCTATGCGGCCGCTCATTTGCAAGAAAGTATGTCTTATTTGCCACACAGAAATGCTCCAGGATTGGAAAGAGAATTAGTGAGTTACTATCAAGATTGGTTGGATCATCCAACCTATGATGAGTATTGGAAATCTATTGATACAACGCAGAAAGCATCTGCAGTGTCCGCTCCAACTTTAGATATAACAGGGTGGCAAGATCTCTTTTCTATAGGACATATGGATATGTACAACGCTTTGCAAGAAAGTGGAAAGGATATTCCGAAAAATGAACAAAGGTTGTTAATTGGACCATGGGCCCATGAATCATATATGGGATATGCGAATGATAGGGTCGGGGATAAAGTATTTGGACCTATAGCGTCCAGCGCTGCAGGTTTTGTTGGACCATTTATATTTTCGTGGTTCGACGCGTGGTTGAAAGGAGAAACTGAGAAACTCAAAGAACTGCCTCTTGTTCGTTATTTTGACATAGGGTCTAGGGAGTGGACCAACGCGGATGCGTGGCCTCCAGAGGGCAGAGATATTAAATATTATTTGCATAGTACGGGACAGGCAAATACGAGGTTTGGGAATGGGACGTTGTTGTTGGATACCCCAGATGTACAATGTCCAGATAGTTACCAGTATGATCCACTTGATCCAGTTCCAACCATGGGTGGTCGAATTCAAATGCCGGAGGTGCAAGAGGCAGGGGTAAAAGATCAGTCGGTGATTGAAGAAAGAGAAGATGTGTTAGTATACACAACACCTCGTTTGGATAGGGCGGTGACGATAGCAGGTCCTGTTGAGGCAAAGTTATTCATATCAAGTTCAGCAGTGGACACGGATTTCACAGCTAAACTAGTAGATGTGGAACCAAATGGATACTGTGGAAATGTTACAGAGGGTATTTTGAGAGCTAGGTATAGAGATTCAATGGAAGAAGCTACATTCATGCAACCAGGAGATGTGTATGAGATCTCTGTAGATTTATGGCATGTTGCCCATACATTTAAACCAGGTCATAGAATTAGATTGGAAATTTCTTCGAGTAGTTTTCCAAGATGGGATAGGAATTCAAATACTGAAGTTCACCCCTGTGATGCGGCAAGGGAAGATATGCAGATTGCCACCAATACTATCTATCATGAATCAGACAAAGCGTCGTTCTTGTCTCTTCATGTGGTGGAGTAAAATTAAAGTAGTAAACTACGATTTTTTGTGGGTGGAAAATCCATGGTCTATAAGAGAGGGGAGAATTTTCTGAGGAGAGAGTGGTAGCTCTCTGAAACGAACACCTGTGGCATCATGAATGGCATTTGCTATCGCAGCGGGGAATGGTAATAATGCACCTTCTCCAGCTCCTCTTTGACCATGAGAAGTTGCAGGATCGGGGGATTCAATTTTATGCATTTTAGTCAGCAAAGGTACGTCTATAGTAGTTGGAAGATGGTAGTCAACTAGAGTTCCATTGTGAGGATGTCCATGGGCGTCATACGTAAAGTTCTCGAGAAAAACATCCCCTGCTGCATGGCCGATGCACCCTTGAATTTGTCCCTCTACTAAAAGGGGGTTTATTACACAGCCCAAGTCCTCTGCTACACATATATCCAGTATGTCAATATCGCCAGTACCTATGTCTACGTCTACAATTACTCCAACAGCAGAATGAGTGTAAGTATGAGAAACATTCCCCAGCCTTGTTTTAGGATCTACAGTTTGTGCTTCTAAGCTTTCGAAAGTTGCATGTCCTATTAACGAAACTCCGGTTTCGTGTTGATTTAATTTAATAGAGGGATCATCGAATCTAGCGCGGCGAGCGAATTCTGTGAATTCCATCCCATTGTCAGGATTGGATGAATCGAATATCCTATCAGAAGAAAGTGTTACATGTTTAGATTCTATTTGTAAGAAATTGGATGCGATTTTGATAATTTTTTCTCGAAGATTTTCTGCAGCTTTTGCAGTGGCACTTCCAATGAAAACTGTGCCTCTATCGGCGCCCACTCCATGGCCATCTGCAATGGTATCTGTATTTCCAGTTATAACTTTTATTCTGTTTTGAGAAATTCCCAAAATTTCTGATGTTATTTGAGCAAGACCGGTTTCTGTTCCCTGACCAACGCTGATAACATCGGAGTATATGTAAACCGTGCCTTTGTTATTGACCTCAACAGTGGCTTTAGAGAAATCAGAGTTCGCACCTTTTTTTCCATTTCGTTTGACAGAAACAGCTATTCCCATGCCTCGAAGTTTATTGTTTGAAGGAGGAGTGGGTGGTGGCGAAAGTGAATCTCTTACTGCAGTAATACAAGAAGGCAAATCCGTGTTTCTCCATCTAATTCCAGTTGCCGTTGTAATTGGCATTTGATCTTTCGTGGCTATATTTTGCAATCTCAAATCGATGGGATCTCTATTGAGTTTTATAGAGATTGCATCAACTAGTTGTTCTCTGACGAAAGTATATTGGGAATCGCCGAACCCCCTAACAGCCCCAGAAGGTACTACATTTGTATATACAACTTTTCCAGATATGTTTTGATGTTCGATTAGATACGGACAGGCTGCAAGAAGTCCAGGTGTTTCGGAGGTATGGATACCGTATGAAGCGTATGCTCCAGTGTTTTGAATCATGTCAACTGTGAGTGATATAAAATTACCATTTTTATCTGCGGTTAAGCATGCATTAAAATGTTCTTCCGGCCGCCCTCGTCCCGTCTGTAATTCTTCTAATCGATCGAGGATGATCTTTACAGGTTTACGGGTGGAGAGTGTAAGTGCAGCGGCACAAATTTCATGAGAGAGTAATTCTGCTTTAGTACCAAAAGAACCCCCAATGTCAGGTACATTCCAGGTGATAAATCCGGGTTCAAACCCAAATATAGTTTCTAAGTTAGTCACCATCGAATGGGGTTTTTGATTGGGAGAATGAATAGCAAGCTCCCTTCCGGGTGTGTAGCTAGCTATGACTCCATGGGGCTCGAGTGCAGATGGACTAGTTCGGTTAGTTTTGAAGGACCCAGATACGGAAACATGAGGAGATTTTAGAGCTGCCGGGACATCCCCGGTTTTAATTGAAAAGGAATGTAGTAAGTTTCCTTTGACGGAAGAGCTAGGATCTTCATCTAGGCGGGGGTGTAGCAGAGGGGATGTAGATGATAGAGCGTCCTCGACGCTAGTGACTGCGGGTAGGAGATCATAGGTTATATTAACGGCTTCAGATGCTTCGAGAGCAGTATGAGCGTCGTGGGCTAGAACTATAGCAACTTCATCTCCTACATAACGGGCTCGATCGATAGCAAGAGGTTCTTCATCGAGGATATCATGCCCAAAATGATTAGAGCTTAGATAAGGTGATATATCCTTCCAAGTCCAAACTAATTCAACTCCAGGGATAGAAAGGGCATGCGAAGTATCTATTGAAACGATTTTTGCGTGTGGATGGGGGCAACGGACGAAACGTGCGTGGAGCATTCCGGGGAATGCCATATCATCTACGAAAGTACCAGATCCAGTGACAAAAATTTCCCCTAATTTTGAAGGAATCCGAGATCCTATCGAATTTGTCATAGGGGGGGTGTTTCTAATTAAGAATAGAGAGGGAATACGTTGAGTGAGGCATCATAGAACTTTGTCAAAGATAGCTTTTGCTACACTTTTTCCTATGTTTCCTCCGTAGTCCGCCAAGAAAACATTGAAGATTCCAATGTAAAGGAGCCAAATGAGTAAGACATTTACAAACATGACCCCTGGGCCGGGGTATCCCCAGCCACCATATCCAGCGATTCCGTTGACGCGGAAGATGAAAAGGGGAAGGAGTACGAGGAGATCTATTAGTAACATAACTATAGCGAATAAGATTTGTTGTGTGTAACGGTGCATGAATTTTACCTGACCCCCATACGACGTGCTAGTGCATAAAACTACAGGAAACGAAAAAGGAGTTATTTAGATAGATTGAGAAGTGCTACGCGTTCGAGGACTAATGATTCTATATCAGCAGATGAAACTTCAAGTTCTTGTTTGGTTATGTCGAAAAAAGTACAAAGTAATTCGAGGTTTTTAGTGGGATTTATCACGTCAAAAGGTAGAATTAATTCCTGTAGTAGATCAGAAGAAATCGTCTCTTTTTCCCCGTAAATCGCTATGACTACATCGGTGGTTTTGGGAGTGATACACATCTCCATCGCACGATTTATTTGACGCCTTCCGGAAGCGTATAAAAGAAGCTCTATTGCAGGGTCTTTTGCAATTGAATCTCCACGTTTGAATGCCCTTTTAGAATATTCGGTTGCTAGAGTTAGATGGGATTTCCCAGCGATATACCGTGCATCGAATGATTGAATAACACATTCTTGCTCGGTGGCTATTCTAGTGAGATTTTCGAGAAAGGAAGAGGTATCTGTATCGATTAGGTGCCCTTCGGTGAGAATCATTTAAAATCTCCTAAATTTGCTTGATCTTCATTTTTCTGGTTAGATGTTTTTTTATTTTTTATAGAAGAAAATTGCCGGGTGATGGAAATATCCTCCAACGAAGAGTCAGTTCTCCCTGCGTTTTGGAGAATTTGTTCGGTGGTGAGTTTTCTTCCAGAAAGGGCAGTGAGAATAAGTTGTTTGTCTTCTGTGCGTAGATCGGATCGGGTGTGGATTCCATGGTTAAACAATTGCCTGGCCCGAATTCTTCCCACACCTTGCACTGCAACTAATTCGAGTAATTCTTCTTTTACACCATATTTTACCCGTCTTTGGAGATTTCTGATGGTGGAAGTAGATTGTAGATCTAAAGAGATCGCAAGTCTTTCTGCTGCGCGTAGTAGCCAATCTGCGGTATCTATTTTAGCACGTATGTCTCCAGGTCCCATTCGATAGCGTTTGGTAATTGTTTCTTCATCCGTTTCTTGGGTCCAATCTTCTATCATTTTTGCCGTTTTAAGAGCGGACAGCCAATCTTCCCAATGGGGGTCAAATTCAGAGGGCGAAGACCCTAAAAATTCTGATTGGGATTCGTATGCCAATTGGTAATAAAATTCTCGGTCTCCAGATTTGAGGTATAAAGGGTAAGTATCGGGGGTACGGCTGATGAGATGGAATAGACCTAATGAGCTAGGATTTTCAGAAGTTTTTAGTCCATAGATTATCTCTGCTGCAGACATTGGATCGAGGTAAATTCGAGAAACTTCTTCCCCTATTTTTGTAGCGGAGAGATCGCCGTCCACCATGGTTAGAAATCCATTGACCTCTAAATATTCAAGCACAGAATGTGTAACAAATTTTAATCTTCTTGTATTGGTGGTTTGTGTCGCATAGAGAGTTCCATCTAAAAAGTCTAGGAGCCCTTCCGTAGTGGTAGCAAATCCAGTAGCTATAGCAGATAAAATATGAGTTCTTAAAGCAGGTTCTACAGCTAACTTTGATTCGACAGATTCGGGTTCTGCTCCAATATATCGGTCGAAAAGTTCATTGAATTCGTCGGGTGTCGAAGCCAGCAGTATTGCTTCTCCGTAAGGATCTAAGTTGGGCCGGCCAGCCCGACCAAACATTTGATGCATTTCTATGACGGAGAGTGGTTCCATACCTCCACGGAAAGAATTATATCTACGCCAATCTCGAACTATGACACGTCTACTAGGTGTGTTGACACCGGCTGCCAAAGTGGGAGTGGCACATACCACTTTTATTGTACGTTCTCGAAAAGACTTTTCAACTAATCTGCGGTGATTATTTACCAATCCAGCGTGGTGAAATGCAGATCCCATTTCAATGGAATTGGCCAATGTGTTAGCCAATTGGGTTTCACCTTCATCCCGGACTTGATTTGCTAGTTCAATTAAATTTGGTTTGGTTTCGTTGGTAAAACCATCAGTTACGCTAGCTATTTTTTTTGCTGCAGATTCTGCATTTCTGCGAGAACTTACAAAAACTAGAGCAGATCCATCTTCTTGTAAAACATCGTGGATTATGTCCTCAACTGGATTGGATTTTTTAGGAATGTCACGAATAGTTCCATCGTCAAAATGAATGGAAGTATCATAGTAAACACCAGTTCGCAGAGAGATAGGTCTCCATGTTGATGTAACCAAGGTTGCGTCGAGCCAAGTTGCGATTTGATCGGCATTCCCGATAGTTGCGGATAAGCCAACTATTTGTATATTGGGATTGATGTGAATCAGTTTTGCCAAAGTCATTTCTAGAGTTGGCCCTCTAGAAGCATCGTCTAAGAGATGAATTTCGTCTGCGACAACACAAGTTAAATCGGAAATCCAGGGGGCAAAATTTCGAATTAAAGAGTCTACTTTTTCAGAAGTTGCAACGATGATATCCTTGGTTGCTAGCCAATCGTCGGTGCTTTCATAATCTCCGGTTGAACTTCCTACAGATATATCAATGGAATCGAATCTATCGAATTCTTGTTTTTTTTCGTTGGCTAGGGCTCGCAAGGGGACTATGTAGAGTGCTTTTCCTCCACGAGCTATTGTCGAAAGCATTGCTAACTCGGCTATGAAAGTTTTCCCACTGGCTGTGGGGACACTTGCTACTACACTTTTTCCTTGAGTGATTCCTGCTTCGACAGCTATTGTTTGAGGAGGGTAGAGTGTGTGTACTCCGCTAGATTTGAGCAGATCTATTGCATTATTAGGCAGATCAGATAGGTCATCTACATTCACGTCTGTTGATAATAAGAAGTTAGCAGAAGTAATGAGTATGGTGGATAGAATTTTTTGATATTAGTTGCTAAATCTCGGTATACATAAGACAAACTAAGACGAAGGGGTAAATATGAAAATAGAATTTGATAGATATACCTGCACAGGGATGTTTCAATGTGTTCATGAATGGGAAGGATTTCAGAAAAATCTCAAACGGGGGAAAGCTGATTTAAGAGATTCAATAGAAGAAGGAGAAGACATATTCATAATGGAAGTTCCAGAGGGGGAAGAATTTGAGGCGGAAATGGCTGCACGGGTATGTCCGGTTGATGCAATAAAATTATATGATGATGCAGGGAATAAAATTGTATGAGGAATTCGATCGAGTTATTTTAAAAGGGCGTGTTCAGAAGCTAATTTTTCTGCTGATTTTTTGAGAGCATCTTCTTCCGTGGGAGAAAGATTCCATTCAAGAATTTCCTTCATTCCCGAGGGGCCAAGATGGATGGGAACACCAAGACTAACATCGGATAAACCATACTCCCCTTCGAGTACCACGGAACAAGGATAGGTCTGATTATTGTTTTCTAGGATGGAGGCCACCATGTGGTATAATCCTGCTGAGGGCCCCCATTGGGTAGCTTTTTTCTGTTCAATTACGCGCATTGCAGATTCTTTTAAGTTAGAGAGAATGGATTCTTTTTCATCGGTTGAAAATGCAGGGGTAGTGTTTCCAGGGAGTTTGATTTGAGAAAAAATAGGCACTTGAGAATCGCCATGTTCACCTAAAATTGTTGCGTCGATATCAGTGACAGGGAGAGAAAGTTTTTTAGAAAGTGTGTAACGGAATCGTGCAGAATCGAGAATGCCACCAAACCCTAGTACGCTTTCCCGGGGGCGGTCACCCGATTCGAATACATGTCGATTTAGTAAATCTACAGGATTGGTTGTTATAATCGATATAAAATCGTCATTGTATTCTAAAAGGGAATTAATAATAGAATCCAAAATGGCAATATTATCAGCGGCTAGGTCGATTCTAGTTTGTCCAGGTTGTCTTGGTTTTCCAGCAGTGATAACTATGATATCGGAATTTTCTGTGTCTGAATAGTCCCCGCAAGAGACATTGGTGTCAGAATGATAGGCCAGGGCGTGGTTTGTGTCTTCTGCTTGTCCAACCGTGAAAGAGTGTTTCGAGGGGATATCGACGTATACTATTTCATCTGCTATGGCTTGGACTGCTAAATGATATCCAAATGAAGAGCCTACCGTTCCTGCTGCTCCGATAATAGAAATTTTTGACATTATCAGAAACAACTCAGTCGAATATTTAAAGTGCTTCGAAAAGGAACGGGAGAATAACTGGCTCTTCGGAGGATTTTTGTGTCGATGGATTTTTAGAGATATCAATGGCAAAAATTGATAAAGAAGCGGAAAGGGAAAAACTTCGTTTGCAATTTGAAAAAGAAGCCAAAAGCAGGGAATCGGCGCGAGTAATGAGTTCTCTCTTGTTGCAAGGTGCAACTATGACTAGAAAACACTGTAAAACATGTGGAGATCCTATTTTTCGTCAGGAGGGAAAAGAATTTTGCCCAAGCTGCAAAAACGGAGAACAAATTACAACTGGAAAAAATGTAGATGCTCAAAGGGGTCAAGTTGAACGAGAGGAAAAGGGAGAACACCTGATCGGGGTTCGTTCTGCGATACTAGATAAGATAGAAGACCTCACAAAAAAAGTGGAAGAAGAAGAAGATATACAGAAAATGAAAGAATACTTAAGTGCGATAAAAGAAGCCACTGAAGTTCTTCAGGCTATGGATGAAATTGGTGAGTGAAACTAATAAAAGGGATCTATTGCAATAGAAATCTGTTGTCCACTGTTAGAAATTTTATTTAATGAAAATAGTAAACATGGAGTAGAAGAGTGGATCAAATTTATAGTGGGTCGCAATAGTTGGCCTACAAGATCTTGATCCCGTCACTGCCTCGTTTTTGGGGTGGTGTATATTCTGGCTATGCGATCAATGAGGCATAGAGACAAATGGCTGTCAGAATGCTTAACACGGCGATGGGAATTGGAGGGATTCCGTCACTGAAACCACGGAGTTTTGCAGATATGACAGTAGCCGCTATAACTATTGCCCCAATTGCAGTTGCCAGAAGGATAGATTTCAGCGCATCGGCGCTCGTTATCGTCAAACTACAGTAGAGATTGATAATACCAATGGCCATGAGACTACCTCCGAGTGGGAGCCTCAGGCCGGCAAGCGGTTTAACGGCTGATTTGACAACCTTACCCATTATTCTCTCGTTGAAGCCGACTGGGTCGATATTCATTACTATTCCGATAATGACGCAGACTGCGCCTACTATTTGCATGGCTATTACAGTTACCATGAAAGATAGTGGGTCTGGTTGGGCATAGGTATAGCGGCGACTCAAATACAGCCTATGTAAATGGTCGAAATGTTATGGAGAATAAGAAGAAGAGGTGATTTTCTTAATACGTTCTGCTGTTATTTTTCCAACTCCCTTTACCTGTTGGAGTTGGTCTTCGTTAGCTGACATGATAGCTTCGACAGTGCCGAAGTGGGATAACAATAGTTGGGCGGTTATCGGGCCTATTTCTGCCATTGAAGAAACTACATATTCTTGTTGTTCGGAGAGGGTTTTTTGGGATTTTGATCCGTGAATCTGTATAGATCTCCCTGTGGAAATTTGTTCTCTGCGTGCGATTAATTCAAGCATTTGTGCGGTGTCATCTTCGTCGGATGTTCTTAATACACTAGCTCCGAAATTTATTGCGAGGGAGGCCAGAGCCCCTCTGATTGCGTTGGGATGTATATTTCGTTTAGAGTATAAAGATCCCTCCCCTTCTATGATAACGAGTGGGCGGGAGTAGTTTTGAGATAGGTTTTTCACCTGATCAAATAAGGATCGGTCGGCCCCAACAAGTGTATCTAGGAAATCATCGATTGTTTTTCGTTCGACTGCAACACGGTCAGAGAGTATATAGTCCCCCACTGAGAGGGTTTCTAGCTTAATTTGTATATTTTCGTTGGAAGCTAATTGCTTGGTTATTGAAGAGTTTAGCTCCCTTTGGTCGATGATGATTTCGATATCAGATGGGGCATTGGTGGTAGCAAAATCTGTGAGCGTTGGTTGGGGATGGGGAGGGGGATTTGTGGGGGGCAATTTGGTGTCTAATTTTGCAATGGAAGATCTTAAAGACCTCAGTTCGTTGTGCATTTGTTGTTCTCTTTTTCGAGAAATCCAAAAATAAGTTTCATCACGAGTGTCGTTTGCTATAATAACAATTACTTTTCCTCGAGTCCCTCTCCCAGTTCTACCTCGGCGTTGTATGGTCCGAATTGCTGTGGGGACAGGCTCAAAGAAAATGACTAGATCTACGTCAGGGATATCTAGGCCCTCTTCGGCGACTGAGGTTGAAACTAAAACGTTGAAATCCCCGTTCTTAAATTTAGAGATTGTTTCGTGTTGCTGTTTTTGTGTCATTCCAGTGGATCCGTCCCTAGTAGTTTGCCCAACAAATCGTTCTGTCAAAAAAACGGGGGATAAAAATTCAGTGAGGGAATCTGCAGTATCTCGTGATTCGGTAAAAACAATAACACGTACACCGCCGGAAATTCCGAGTTCCTCTGCGATTAGGACACGGGTAGTTTCAAATTTTGGGTGAAGTCCTTGATGTTTTTTTGATAGGTGTTTTGCTTGCTGAGTTAATGGGTCGGATATAAATCTTTGAGCTGCTTTCGAAGCCCCAGATGTTCGGGATGCATTCTTTTGACGTTCAAGGTATTGGTTTAATGCATCTACACTTTGAGTTTCTACGTAGTTGATTCCGACTTTTATTTTTCTAAGTTCTGCATGGAGAGAAAGGGCTTCGTAACCATCTCCATTCCCTGCTTCGATTTGAGATTGGATTTGAGATCTAAGTTTTCGGAGATCACTCTCGGATAAACTATTTGATGAAGGGACTGAAATTCCTATAGATTTCATTCGAGTGAGACGTTTTTTCATTAGGTTGCGGAGTAAATTTCTAATTTCTATTGCCTCAGGGGATAGGTTCACTCGGACCCATTCGATATTGGTTTTTCCAGCAAAAGGAGCAACTTCGGGGTCTTCTTCGGTGAGTATCTCAGTTTTTGAAAGGGAGAGATTATTGCAAATGGTAAGAATGGACTCAACATCGTTTCCAGGAGATGCAGAAAGACCAGTGGAAAGAGGATTTGATGCATCGGAAACATATCGTTCTGAAATATAAGTGTAGGCATAGTTTCCAGTTGCTCTATGGCATTCATCAAAGGTGCAGTGAACTACATCTTTGAGTGAAATTCTCCCGCTGATTAGATCGTTTTGAATAACCTGAGGAGTTGATACGATAACAGTGGCTTGGTCCCACAGCTCACTGCGTTGTTTGGGGGGTATTTCTCCAGTGAAAGATACAATATCGGATGTAGATAAATTCAACCAGTTTCGGTAATCGTTTGTATGTTGATTTACGAGTGGTTTTGTGGGGGCAAGGAGCAAAGATTTTCCTTCATTTTGATTTAGTCGATGGGCGGTTACTAATAGACTAATTGCAGTTTTTCCGAGACCGGTTGGTAAGCAGACCAGAGTATTTTCAGAAAGTGATTTTTCGGCGAGTTTTAATTGATACGGTCTCGATTCGAGAGTGCCCGAACGTATGAGTGGGTGTTGAACACTAACTGAATTCTCTTCTTGCATCACCGATTCAATTTGTAAATTCGAAACCTGTGGTGTTAAGGTATTCGTTGGGATTATTTAAGATCAGAAAAGATAGAAGACCCATTTCGAAGACTTTCCAATATTGTAGACAGGGAATCAACATCGATCCTTATTTGCATCGCTGAATTTCGTTCTCTAAGGGTCACGGTTTGATCTTCAAAATATTGGTGATCAACGGTGACACAAAAAGGAGTTCCAACCTCATCTTGGCGACGGTAACGTTTTCCGATACTACCAGACTCGTCGTAAAGAACAGATAGGCCACTTGTACGTAGATTGGAAGCTATATCTTGTGAGACCGTATCTAAACCATCGCGAGTTAGTAGGGGGAATACGCCCACAAAAATTGGGGAGATTGAAGAGGGGATAGAAAGTAAGGACCGTGCCTCGCCATCTATCGTATCTTCATGGAAAGTGTGGGCAAGTATAGAGTAGATAATTCTATCAATGCCAAATGATGGTTCGATCACATGAGGTAGTATGCGTTCACCGGTCACGGTGATTTTTTCTGTTGTAGGATGAAGATATTCTGAAGGAATGGAATGTGTAGTTCCATCGATTTCTACAGATAATTCAGGGGAATCAAAAATAGTGGAATCTTCCGATGCCATTTCATCTATTTTGGATAGTATTTCGGGGGTTAATTTTCCGAAAGTTGGTCCGAAGTAACCCATGTCTGGGTTTAGATTAGTTTGTAGTTTCTCCTGGGGTTCATCGAGAGGAATAAACATCGTAAAATCAGCTGATGAATGGGTGTTGTGTTTAGAAAGATCATAATTCCCACGATGTGCGAATCCAGTTATTTCGATCCAATCTCCATCAATTTCTACTTCGGCATCCCAACAGTCTGATGCATAATGTGCTAATTCACTGGGCATATGCTGTCGGTATCGGAATCGGGTGAGGTCAATGCCAATGGAATCATACCAGTTGGTAGAGAGTTCTAAATAATATGCTAGCCATCGATTTTCAATTATGTTTTCGTCTATTGCTTCGGTAGGTGTTACAAATTCGATATCCCCGTTTGATTCTTGTTGAGAAACGGAATAGAGAGGAAGTTTAGTAGTTGTTGGAGTAATTTCTGGGCCAAGGTCGGTGGGATGAATGAATAGTTCTAATTCTGCTTGTGTGAATTCTCTCAATCGGGTGAGTCCCTTTCTGGGGCTAATTTCGTTCCGATAAGAAGTTCCGATTTGGGCTACTCCAAATGGTAATTTTCCACGCGCATAATCAGATAGTCTTGGAAATTCAACAAAAATTCCTTGTGCGGTCTCGGGGCGGAGATATCCGGGGGTTTGAGAACCAGGTCCAACTTTTGTGGCGAACATGAGGTTGAATTCCTGCAAGGTTGAATCGTCCAAGGTATTTTTACAAGAGGGGCAAGTAAGGGAATATTTAGAGAGGAGTTTTTTGAACTCTTTAGCAGAAACGTCTGAAGATTGAAGAAGTGTGTGTTGACTCCCAAGTAAATGGTCAGCTCGATAGGATATTTCGCACGTTGAGCAGGTTATAAGAAGATCATCGAATCCATCTAGATGTCCCGATGCTTTGAATACAGGGGAAGGGGAGATAGTGGGGGTTGAAATTTCAAAGTGACCTTCTTCGATAACAAATTTCGTTCTCCAAGAATTTTCAATATTACTTTTTAATGCGGCACCCATAGGACCATACGCGTAAAATCCTGCCAATCCACCATAGGAATCATTTGCAGAAAAAAAGAATCCCCTGCGTTTTGCCAGCTCGTTTAGAACGTCTATATTGGTCATGGGTTTTAATTACTGTCTTTTAGCTTGTGAAAGGTGGGTGAGGAAAAGTATTTCGACGGGTTTATGTTAAATGACAGCAATTCGCACGATATGGTGGGAGTATCAAGAAGCAGAGATAGCCACGAGGTCATGGCTTCTATTGACATGGATGGGGAGACTCCAAACCTCATAATAGCAGATATTACAGAAGATGGGGCTTGGATATGTGCTTCTATGTTTGATTCCATCGTATTGAAAGAATGGGTTTGAAAAAATAGTAGATCAAGTGGAATAACGTTTGTCTGAAATAGTTACAGTTGCTAGCGTGAGATAATGGGGCTGGATGGGAATGAATTTCGTGTGGAGGCCGGGTTTGATCCTGCAGGAGATCAGCCAAATGCCATAGAGAATGTTGTGAAGGGATTCCAAGAGGGAATGAAACGTCAAATATTGTTAGGAGTAACAGGTTCGGGTAAAACAAACACAGTTTCGTGGGCAATTGAAAAGTTAGGGATTCCAACGCTGGTTATTACCCACAATAAAACACTTGCTGCACAACTATACGAAGAATTTAGAACATTGTTTCCAGATAATGCAGTGGAATATTTTGTTTCGCATTATGATTACTATCAACCGGAAGCATACATAGAACAGACGGACACATATATCGGAAAAGATGCGTCAATAAATGAACAAATAGAGCGCCTCCGTCATTCTGCAACCCATTCTCTATTAACCAGGAAGGACGTTATCGTAGTGGCTTCTGTTTCTGCAATATACGGCTTGGGAGATCCTGCAGATTATGAGGACATGGCCATTAGATTATCAAAAGGGCAGAAGATTGATAGAGATGAAGTGGTTCGAGATCTAGTCAATCTAAACTATCGGCGAAATGATATTGATTTTTCTCATGGGAAATTTAGAGTCAGAGGAGATACGATTGAGATATATCCTATTTATGGGCAATACTCAATACGAATTGAGTTTTGGGGCGATCGAATTGAGAGAATAACTAGGTTTGATCCACTAGAGGGAAAGTTAAAAGGAGAAGATCCTGTGGTATTGATTCACCCTGCCGAGCACTATTCTATTCCGATGGAAAGATTGGACAATGCTATTTCAGAAATTGAATCTCTAATGGAAGAGCAGATAAAATATTTTGAACGGAGGGGGGATTTGGTTGCTGCTCAGAGGATAGAAGACAGGACTAGGTTCGATGTGGAAATGTTGAGGGAAATGGGTCATGTTCCGGGGATAGAAAACTACTCAGTACATCTTTCTAATCGGGTTTCGGGGGATTCTCCATATACTTTGATTGATTACTTCCCAGAAGAATTTTTGATTGTCGTAGACGAATCACATCAAATGTTGCCCCAAATTCGGGGACAATTTGCAGCGGATCGATCACGGAAAGAGGCACTAGTGGAAAATGGATTTCGATTGCCTACTGCTTATGATAATCGCCCGTTGACATTTGAAGAATTTGAAAGTATAGATACTCGAACTCTCTATTTGTCTGCCACTCCAGGAGATTACGAATTGGAAGTTTCAGATCAGATCGTAGAACAAATAGTCAGGCCGACGTATTTAGTTGATCCCGAAATAGTAGTTATGCCTGCTAAAAATCAAATAGATGATTTGATGGAGAGAATTCGTTTAAAAATTGAGGGTGGAGAAAGGGTTTTAGTGACGACATTGACGAAACGAATGGCCGAAGATCTAACAGAATATTTAGTGGGGGCCGGTTTTGATGCAGAATATATGCACAGTGAAACAAAAACATTGGAGAGATATGAATTAATTCGGGGTTTGCGGCTGGGGGAGTTTGATATATTAGTTGGAATTAATCTGTTAAGAGAAGGACTTGATCTTCCAGAAGTCTCGTTGGTGGCGGTATTGGATGCAGATCAAGAAGGGTTCCTACGTTCTACACGGGCACTAATTCAGATAATTGGGCGGGCGGCACGGAATATAAATGGAGAGGTTGTATTGTACGCAGATCGGATTACTCGGTCGATGGAAGCGGCCATGGTTGAGACCGAACGTAGGCGGGTGACACAAGAAGCTTTTAATAGAGAATATGGGCATGTTCCTAAATCGATTGAAAAGTCGGTTGGTGATTCGGGTTTACCGGGTATGCGAACGAATACAGGTGGCATTGGGAAGGCACAGCCAAAAGATTATGATGAGGCTTTAGAGGTATGTGAAGTTCTAGGTGAAAAGATGAGAGAGGCTGCAGAGAATCTTGAGTTTGAACTCGCAGCGGATATTAGGGATAGAATTAGAGAATTGCAGAAAAAATTTAAAAGTGAAGATAATTGGATACTTCCTGAAGAATAGAACGAATTAAAGTTGATTTTTAAGTTTCATTGCTGTTTGTTTTCCAATGCCTTGTATACCACAGAGTTCGACCACTGAAGCGCGGCGAATTCCATCTATAGATCCAAAATTTTGGAAAAGTCTTTTTCTAAGTTCAGGTCCTATTCCAGATATAGAATCCAGGGTTGTTGTGACGTCGTCGCGTAAGTGGCGGTGATAAGCGAGAGCAAATCTATGTGCTTCATCTCGGATGCGTTGGATCAGGTGTAAGTGGGAAGCATTTGATGGCCAAGTTTGATTTCCAGTTGGGGTTATGATAATATCATTTGGTTTTTTAAGTGCGATAACAGGTACATCCCATTTTAGATCAGAAAGGGCTTTTAAAGCTGCATTCAATTGACCTGAACCCCCATCGACTATGAGTAAATCAGGGACTGGACGTGAATCGGTTCCAGAGATGGAACGATCTGCCCTCCAAGCTAGAAGATCATACATGTTAGAGTAATCGTCGTTGGTTTCTTTGAGTTTCAGTCGTCTGTAAGAAGATTTTTCCGGATAACCATCTACGAAGACGACATTGCTTCCGACTACATCTTCTCCGGTAGAATGACTTATATCGAAAGCCTCTATTCGGGTTGCTTTTGAAATTGAAAGAGAATTTTGAAGTGCAAGAATGGCATCGGTAGGAACAAAATTTTGACGGGCGTTTTTGAGTGCCATTTCGACTAAAACGGCTTCTCTTCCTGTAGTTGGAGTGGATATTTCGACATGTTCTGAATCTAGCCAAGTATAAATTTCAGAGTCATGAGGTCGGTCGGATAGGACTAAATTGTTGGGTAGAATTCTATCTGCATAATATTGAGATATGAAAGCTGAGAGTACTGTTTCGGGGGTTGAGTGATCGGGGGTATCGAGTAAATGTTGTTCACGGTCGAGTAGCATTCCTTTTTCAATATGAAAACGAGAAACGATAGAATGGGTACCTTCTATAGAAACGGCGAGAACATCAGTTGTTTTTGATTCCCCATGTTTTTGAACAGCATCTCCGCCTCCATGGAGTCCTCGGACCGCATCTATTCGATCTCGAAGAGTGGCCGCTTGTTCGTATTGTTGGTTGGTTGCGGAGGAATCCATTTTTTTCAAGAGAGGTTCGAGTAAAGTTCCAGTTGCACCGTGAAAAAATGCTTCTGTGGAAGAAACATCCAATAGGTATTGATCTTGGGATATATAATCAACACAAGGGGCGGTGCACAAACCAAGGTCGTAATCCAGGCATGGGCGGGATCTACCTGAAAATTTGTGGTCAGAACACCCCCTGATTCCAAAAGTTTCTCGTATTGCTTTGACTGTTTCATCCACTTTTTTTCGGTCGGTGAAAGGTCCATATACTTTTGCTTTAGTATCAGGATCCCGGGTTACTTCTATACGGGGGAAAGCATGGTTAGAAATTTGGATGAGTGGATAAGATTTGTCGTCTCGTAAACGAACGTTGTATTTGGGCGCATGGCATTTGATTAGATTTGCTTCTAGCAGTAACGCCTGGGTTTCTGTGTTGGTTATAGAGATATCAATTCGATCTGCTTTCTGCACCATTTGTTGGATTCGGGGAGATATAGGATCGGTGTAGGATCGGATTCGTGATCGGAGATTGACTGCTTTTCCTATATAGATTGGAAAATCTTGGGAGTAAAATAAATATACACCCGGTTTTGCGGGGAAGTCGGATGTCCAAGAAAGGATATCATTTCTATCCATTGTGAGAGATATGCTTCCGAGGTTTTTGAAACTATCTTGATGAGGTCAGAAGGTTAGATTGTTAGATCGCATAGACCACTTCTTTTTTGACCACAGACACCATTTGAGAATTATTGATGGCAGACCTAACAATCGAAGGTATTGGACAAATTAAACCTAGTTCCATTAAAGGGGATGTCTGGTTAACTTGTATTGAATGTGGAAAAACATACCCCCCATTCGATTTTGTGATATATAGATGCCAAAAATGTGGAGGGTTATTGGAAGTAAGATATGAAAATCTCCCGACGTTTGAAGATTTTTCAGGGAGTGGTGTTTGGAGGTACAGGGCGTCATTACCATTTGAAATGGGAGTTAGCATAAAGGAGGGAAACACTCCGCTGTACACAGTACCTAGAATAGAATCCGACGTAGGAGTAGAGGCTTTAAGAATTAAACATGAGGGGATGAATCCAACAGGGAGCTTCAAAGATAGAGGAATGACGGTGGGCGTCCGTGTAGTCCAAGAATTAGGTGTAAAAAGATTAGCCTGTGCTTCGACCGGAAATACTAGCGCGTCTTTGGCAGCTTACGGATCGAGGGCTGGTTTGGAAGTAATCGTGTTGCTCCCCGCAGGGAAGGTCGCGATGGGGAAGGTTGCTCAAGCAAGTTTGCATGGTGCAAAAATATTACAATTGGACGGAAATTTTGATGAATGTCTTGATATTGTGACCAAGTTGGCAGATGAAGGTGAGGTTTATTTATTGAACTCTGTAAACCCATTTCGATTAGAAGGCCAGAAAACTATTGGATTTGAAATACTCGAGCAATCGCTGGAAGAAGTGGGCAGATATCCAGATAGAATTATATTACCAGTGGGTAATGCGGGGAATACGGCAGCATTGTACAAAGGTTTTAGAGAATTAGTGGCTAGTGGTGCTCTTAAAGTGGAAGATGTACCAAAAATCACAGCTATACAAGCAGAAGGTGCAGCGCCTATTGTTGAAGCAATAAAAAGTAGTGCTAATCATGTTCAAAGATGGCCAAGTGTGGAAACAAAGGCGACAGCGATTAGGATTGGAAATCCGGTAAACTCCCCGAAGGCCCTTCCGGCAATACGAGGGACAGGGGGGACTGCAATAACTGTTTCAGATGGGGAAATATTAGCAGCTCAATGTGAGTTGGCAGAGGAAGGAATTGGAGTGGAACCTGCTTCTGCTGCTTCGGTTGCGGGTTTAAGGAAACTACGTTCAGAGGGCGTAGTTGGAAAAGAAGAGTATGTTGTCTGTTTGGCCACAGGGATATTACTAAAAGATCCAGATGCAGCAAGTTTTGCTAGGGAGGCTCCAAAAGAAATTCCTGCAAGTGTGGAAGATGTTATGCAAGCTATTTTAAACTGAAAGTATTTTTCATCCGTTTAGAGAAATGCAATAGATATCAGTGATACGGTCATCAGATATCAATTGGTTTCGGAGGTCATCAGAGATTGGGTCGTCGATGTTATACACAGTGAGTGCTCCGCCACCGATATTTTCTCTAGAATTAAACATCGCCCCAATATTTATTGTATGTTCACCCAAGATCGTGCCTATGAATCCGATAACTCCGGGTCGATCTAGATTTCGGGAAATAAGCATATGACCAGAGGGAATTGCGTCGACTCGGAAACCATCTATGCTGACAATTCGAGGGTCGTTATTGGCAAAGACTGTGCCTTCTATGCATATAGATTTAGTTTCGCTTCGGAGAGTGACAGAGATTAAACTTTGAAAACCATCTATAAGAGGGTGTTTGTTCTCTTGAATATTGACCCCACGTTCTTGGGCCACTCGGAGAGCATTTACAGAGTTAATTCTCCACTCAAGTGAGGTAAAAACACCTTTGAGTGCACTTGCAGTGATAAGACTGACATCCAAAGATGCAATCTCCCCAGAATAGGTTAATTCAATGGAATTGACGGGATTTTCGAGTAATTGAACAGCGAGGTTTCCTGCAGTTTCCATGAGACCTATATAGGGAGATATTTTTGAGAAGGTTGCCTCGTCGATGGAGGGAGAGTTAAGAGAATTTTCAACGGGGTTTCCAGCCAATGCTGCGATTATCTGTTTGGCTATATCGAGAGAAACATTTTCTTGTGCAGCTTCTGTGCTCGCTCCAAGATGGGGGGTGACAATAACATTTTGTAAGCCAAGAAGGGGATTGTCAGGAGAGACAGGTTCTTCAGAAAAAACGTCTATAGCAGCTCCTGCGAGGACACCATCTGATATCGCTTCTGCTAATGCAGACTCATTTACTATACCACCTCGTGCGCAATTGATCAGATAACCACCTTTTAATTTTGTGAGTTGTTCCTTTCCGATGAGATTTTTTGTTTCGGGGGTGAGTGGGGTGTGAATTGTAAGGACGTCTGCGTTGTCCATGCAAGTGGGAAGATCCATTAGGGTGATACCAAGTTGGTCTGCTCGATCTTGAGAAATATAAGGATCGAATGCCACAATATTCATTCCAAGTGAAAGAAATCTCTTGGCTACTTCTTGACCCACTCGCCCTAGTCCTACTATTCCTGCAGTTTTTCCATCAAGTTCTAACCCAATGAAATTTTTCTTCTCCCATTTTCCATCGTTAAGGGAGATATGAGCTTGGGGGATTTTTCTCGCTATTGCAAATGTCATTGCAATGGTGTGCTCAGCTGCTGCACGTATGTTCCCTTCGGGTGCATTCACAACAATAACACCATTATCAGAAGCAGCGTCCAGGTCGATGTTATCTATTCCCACGCCAGCGCGCCCAATGATGATAAGATTCGGTGCAGCTTCGATTAAGGTTCTATTAACAGAAGTACCAGATCTAACTACGAGGCCACTGGCGTTTTTAACCAAATCTAAAAGTTCTGTTTCAGTGGAATCGTATGCCAATTCCACTTCGTGTCCAGCTTCTTTGAGAGTATCCAAGCCAGAGTTGTCGATAGGTTCTGCTACTATGACCTTCATGACTTGGGAAGACTAGTCGACGATTATTAACACTTTCTTATGGAAGCAGGGGGGAGTTTTAAGAAAATATATATATGAAGAGCCCTGGAAAGTGTTGTGCAGCTTATTGCATTTGACTTCGATGGGACATTATCAGAGGGGGAAATGATAGTTGAATTGGCTACGGAAGTGGGCCACAGATCCCAGATAAGTGAAATTACACAAAAGGGGATGCGGGGTGAGATAAGTTTTGGGGAGAGTCTCAATTTACGGACAGGTTTGTTAAAAGGACTCTCGGAGGAAAATGCAGGTAGGGTTTATCAAAATACGTTTTTGCGCCCAGGTATGGGGGAATTATTAGAAAATTTAAAAGAAAAAAATATAAAAATTGCAATCATAACGGGAGGATTTTTAGAGGGGGTAGAAAGGGCACTAGAAAATTCAGATACAAGTGTAGATTGGATTGTTGCTAATGATCTCATGGTAGAGAAAGGACATCTTACAGGTGAAGTACGTGGGGAATTGATCCATAAATCAAAAAGAGAGGCCCTAGATAAAATTTGTACAATGGCAAAGATACCAATAGAACAGGTGGTCGCTATTGGAGATGGGGCTAATGACATCCCCATGTTAGAAAGGGCTGGTTTTTCTATAGGATTCAGACCAAAAATGATTGTGAAGGAGTATTGTGATGTTGTTGTGGATACAGTGGGAGAATTGCGAGATCTACTAGCAGAAAAAAATATTTTGTGAGAGATCCGGCTTAATTGGAGAAGAGGCTATTATGGACAGGGGCGAATTTGCTTTTTGGTTCAGATAGTGTATCCGTAATTGAACTTGAATTTATTCCATCCGAGAGGAACCCGGAGATGGGAGGACCAACGTTGTTTGGTTCTACGAGAAATGCATCGTGCCCATATGGTGAATCGATGACATGATGGATTGTGTTGATATTTGCCTCTCTAAAAGAATGTGCTAGTTCTTCGGAGGTAGAACTAGGGAAGTGCCAATCTCCGGTAAAGGATATCAAGAGAACTTCTCCGGTAAATGCAGAAATTGCATCGGAATCGGACTCATATCCAGAAGATAAATCATAATTATCCATTGCTCGGAGTAAGTAGAGGTAACTATTAGGATCGAATCTAGTTGTGAACTTTTCAGAATTATAATCTAAATAAGATTCGACTTCGGTGTAGGGAAAGAATGCTGCTGCTGGATCCGATGGTGAAAAATCATAGAGTGAATCCCTCCCAGCAGATCTCCTACCAAATTTAGCTAGCATTGATTCTTTTGAAAGGTACATTACATGGCCAATTTTTCTTGCTTGTGCTAATCCATGGTATGGGGGAGTAGAACCGTAGTAATTACCTCCATTCCAGTTTGGATCTCCAGTAATAGATCTACTTGCGATGGAATCCAGTGCGATGCATTGGGAATCTAATCTTGCTGCTGTTGCAATTGGTATGAGTCGGTTTATATCATCGGGGTAAACTTTAGCCCACTCCAACGCGTTCATTCCCCCTACAGAACCCCCAATAACAGCGTGTAAACGACCGACTCCTAGGTGATCTAGAAGCATTCTTTGTGAATGTGTCCAGTCAGTGACAGTTACGGGAGGGAATGTAGTGGCGTAGGGAGACCCAGTCTCCGGAGAAATTGAAGAGGGGCCAGAGGAACCATAACAAGATCCAACTAAATTGACACAGACAATATAATAATCAATAGTATCGATTGCTTTTCCAGGACCAACCATGGTGTCCCACCATGCACGTGCTTGGCCGGTGGTATCGGTTCTGTGATGGCCGGCCATATGCGTGCTTCCAGTTAGTGCGTGGCAGACTAAGATGGCATTATCGCCGGTGAATTCACCATAAGTTTCGTATGCCAGCGTTAGATTTGGGATGGATTCACCGCAAGCGAATGTGAATTCGCCGAAATCCACTGTGTCTCGTGTGGTATTCATGATATTTTCCTCTTTGTAGACCAAAGTTTTGTATTATGTATATTTATGGGGGGTAATATAACTGTTACGTATAATTGTTTGAATAAATATAACTAATAATTGAGAATATTTACTGGAAATATTGGACATAGATTATAGTATTTTTTCCGCGATATCAAGAGCAGAATCGGTATCTACGTTGATTCCACAATCGCATAGGGCTTCTCCGACTGTTTGAATTCCTCGAAGTACTTGTGCAGTTGAAAGATCCCCCATATTTGACATGCGCAAGATTTGATTTTTGAGGTGTGCATGCCCCCCACTAGCAGAAACATTTCTTTGTTTCATCGCTTTGAAAAAGTCCGAAGAATTACCAGAAATGGGATCGGGTAGATTGACAACAGTCACGGTATTTGAATAGTCGCTATGATCATATAAATTTGGAAACATTGGAAGGCCCATATCCATAAACGATGTACGATTTGCTAGGGCTTGTGTTCTGTGGCGGGAAATTCTATTTTGAATTCCTTCTTCTTTGATGTTCTCTAGTGCGACTACGAACGCCCGTACTAGAGTTACAGCACTAGTGAATGGTGTTTTGTTTTGTTTTGTCGTTTTGACGTAAGCAGGGAGGTCTTGGTAATATCCAGCGTGGGTGTTATCGAAGGATTCGAGTGCGTGTTCGGTGGCAAAAATTGCACTAATTCCAGGAGGAGAAGCTAACGCTTTTTGTGCATCTGCGACAACTACGTCTACACCCCATTCGTCGATTTTGAATTCATCGCCTCCAATACTAGAGACCCCATCTACTACGAAAAAGGCCCCATTTTCTTTCGCTATTTCCCCGACTTCTTTGATGGGATTCATGATTCCTGTAGAGGTATCTTGGTGGACCATTGCGACTAGATGAGTATTGGAGGTAATTGTTTCTTTGATAGATTCCATGTCAAAAGAATCGCCCCAATTCGCTCGAATGGGTTTAACTAGGCAATTTCGATCTGCAATATCCACAAAGCGTTCTCCAAATTTTCCATTATCTAATGCCACTACTTCGTCTTTTGGGCCAGCTAGGTTGATGATTGCTGATTCCATCCCCATGGTTGCAGTTCCCATAAGTGGTATGCTCATTCCGTTATCAGTACTAGATCTTCCATCGATCGTGGAGTGTCGAAACACATAGTCTAGACCATCTCGGAATTGTTGATATGTTTCTGCGAATTCAGGAGACCTATGAGAAACTAACGTGCGGGCCATTTCTTCTCTTACATTTTTTGAGAGAGGTACAGGACCGGGGTTTAGCATCAAAAAATCTTCGGCCATATTCGGAGTACTTTTGAGTTGCAATTAAACTCATCGAGTTAGGTTTTATTAGCTATGTAGGATATTGTAAGAAATTTAAGTCCAAATACCCACATTTCATGGGTTGCTATTATAGTTTCGGGGGGGAGATTTGAAGAGGGAAAAGAAGTAGAGGGTAAAACTTGGAATCTTTGGGATAGGGGGAGAGAAATGGGCCCTATAGGAGTAACGAGATAGATGCCCCCATCACTAGTAGATGGAAGAGTGTTTAGCTCAAGTCCAGATTCAAAGTTTTTGATATTTAAAACAGTACTAAGATTGGAGAAAGGTAAGGGGGCTGCGATATTAACGTAGGTTGTAGATTCTCTCTTATGAGTAGCATAGAATGCGACGAAGATGGTTTCATTGGAAGGATTGGTTCGGATCCAGGCCCGGGTTCCATTGCGGGGATCAAGTGAAGGGGGAATAGTGACAAATTCACTTTTCATTTCGTGGAGTTCACCGTTTTTTCCAGGGAGGTTTAATTGTTCGATGTAGGAGGTCAAGTAGCTAGCCACAAATGCTCCAGTTCTAAATGGAAAATGCCAAAATACGCGAAAATTGAGTGAATAAGAAGAAGTTTGTTCATAAAAATGTTTGACGGAGGGTGAAAGAATAGTTGGATCAAAATTGGGTCCAGAAAAATGGTTTATATCATCGACCTCTCCGTTAGGAGGGGGCAAATGGGGAAGGTCGTAGTTGGACAAATAGTTGCTTCCTATTTTGAGGTTTCCGAAAAGTGGGCTAAAGGGTATTTCTGTTGTGATAGTGTGGTGTCTATGAAGAAAATAACCTAAAAAAAATAGGGCAATTATCGCGAAATACCAAAGACCAAAAATTTCCATGGGTTAATGAATTTGAGAAGAGGTATTCGGTTTTATTTTGGGGTGCCGTGGGTAGGGTTGAGGATGTGAACTAACAATCCATTTTGTGCGTGGAGTCTATTTTCTGCTTGGGTCCAAACCAAAGATCTATTCCCATCAAGTATGTCTGTAGAAATTTCTTCGTCCCTGTGTGCAGGTAAACAATGCATAACCAAAGCTTCGGTTTTGTCTAATAATTTAGAATTTATTTGGAAACCATCGAAGTCGGATAAACGTTTGTCTCTTGTAGATTCATCACCCATACTAACCCATGTGTCGGTGTACACCACATCGGCTTCAGAAACCGCCTTTGAGGGATCGTTTGTTGCAGAAAAAGAAATTCCGGAAGATTCTATTTTCGATAAAGTTTCGGGTGAAAGTTCATATCCTTTAGGAGTAGCCATGACTAGATCTATCCCCATAATGGAACATGCTCTGGCGAAAGAATTTGCGACATTATTACCGTCTCCAACCCACGCTGCTTGGACATCAAAATTTCCAAAATTTTCATGAATGGTTAATAAGTCTGCTAGGGCTTGGCAAGGATGAGATTTATCTGATAAACCATTAATAATGGGAATTGTAGATGCTAAAGATAATTGTTCTAAAAGAGAATGATCAGTAACTCTTGCCAGGATTGCATCTACATAAAGTGAAAGAGATTTTGTAGTATCAGAAAGTGTTTCCCCTCTGCTTAATTGCAATTGGGATAAATCGAATGTTATTGCGTCCCCCCCAAGCATGTTCATCCCAACTTCAAATGAAACACGTGTGCGAGTGCTAGGTTTTTCGAATAGCATAGATAGTGTTTTCCCATGGAGTAAAGATGGAACGTTTCCATCAATATGGGACTGTTTTAGTTTTGTTGCGAGTTTTAAAATAGAATCAATATCTGTTTTGGTTAAATCGTCTATATCTAGTAAGTGGGTCATAATTTTGATAGTCTTTTGCAAACGTTGTTGAGAACATCTATACTGAGATAGAATTCTGATATCGAAATTCGTTCGTCGGGGGCATGATCAAGTGAAGAATCACCAGGTCCATATGTAACCATAGGGACATCCCACGATTCGGAGTAAATGTTCATATCACTAGTTCCGGTTTTTCGTAGTTGTCTAGGAACTCCTCCAAAAGTTCGTATTGCCGCGCGGAATGCTCTTGCAGGAGGGGTCCTAGCACTAATCATAACTGGATTGACCATATCTTTCCATCGGACGGTTCCGGTGGTCAATTCGCTATCGGCTATTTCACGGACCTCATCTACGGATAAATTTGGTGGGACGCGAAATTGAACGTCGAAAGTGACTTCTACAGAAAGTCCGTCTTCGCTAATACCACCAGTTATTGTAATGGGTTTGGGAGTAACTTGTTCGAAAATAGAATTTTCAAGATGTGTTTGTGAAATTTCGGATGGCCAATCATCTGCTTTGAAACGTGCTTCAACAGTGGACCACCAATCTATTGCATCTTGAAGAGCATTTTTTTCAGGACGAGAGGTGTGGCCAGATCTGCTTGTTGCTACGTATGTTCCGTTGAGCAGACCTCTATAACCAAGAGCGATGCCATCCCATCCACTAGGCTCTCCATTGATCACATTGTCAGGGATGGATTCTCTGGTTTTGACTAAATGTCTTGCCCCGTATGAATTGTGTTCTTCACTTACAACTCCCACAAAACTTACTCCAGTAGAAATTGCAGAAATGGCCATAGCAGTGAGAGGTCCCTTTGCATCCACAGAACCCCGGCCCCAAAGCACATCTCCATCTAGTTTGACGGGAATGTCCCCAGGTACAGTGTCCATGTGGGAAGTTAGAAGGACTGCATCGTTTGATGGGGAGTGTACATTTCCAGCTTCGTCTATCCATGCCTCCCGTTGGTGAGTTTGGAAAAAATTCATTAGTACTTCTGCGCATTGTGCTTCTTTTCCCGAATAAGAGGGTGTAGATACCAAATCGAAGAGTAAAGATTTTGCTTCTTTTTTGCTCCATTTGGAACTCATAGAATATCCTCCGGGAGACTATCCATTGCCGATATGAAATCATCTGCATGGGAACGATCGAGGGTCAAAGGTGGCAAAATACGAACGACTGTTTTTCCTGCAGGTAATGCCAAAATTCCATGATCTCTCGCAAGGTTTCCGAGTATAGAACCAGATCCACGTTTTACTTCAATTCCGATTAACAGGCCAGAACCACGTATATCGCGTGTTCTTGTTCCTATAGTTTCTTTTAATTCTTTGAGTAGATAGGAACCAATTTTAGACGCGTTTTCAGGTAAATTTTCATTCAAAATGACATCGATGGTGGCATTTCCTGCGGCGCAAACTACAGGTCCTCCACTAAAAGTGCTTCCATGATTCCCAGGATTCTCTGCAATCCAATCTTTACATAAGGTTACTCCAATGGGCAGTCCGTTTGCTAGTCCTTTTGCAGAAGTGAGTATATCAGGGACTACATTGGTATGATTACAATTCCAAAATGAACCAGTCCTTCCAAGACCGGTTTGGATTTCATCGAGTATCATGGCTGCACCAACTTCTTCAGTGATTTTCCTAACTTCTTGCAAGTAGTTAGGAGGAGGAAGATTGACTCCACCTTCCCCTTGTATGGGTTCAACAATAACAGCAGCTGTGTTTTCAGATATACTGTCTGTCAAAGATTCGACATCCCCAAACGTAACGAAATCGACTTCGGGGATGAGTGGTTCAAATCCTTTCTTATAAGTTGGTTTCCAAGTGGCAGAAAGAGAACCCATAGTTCTACCATGAAAAGCTTGCTTGGTTGATATAATTTGAGACCTCTGAGTTGCATGGCGGGCGAATTTTATGGCTGCCTCATTGGCTTCGGTTCCGGAATTGGAGAGCCAAATATTTTGTACGTCCCCAGGAGAGATTTCAACTAATTTATTATAGAAATCATCACGTATGGAAATTGGATATGACCCTTGTATGTAGGTTATTTTTTCTAGTTGGTTTTGTATTTCGGAGAGTACATGTGGATGGTTATGTCCTGCAGGAACGCATGCATAACTAGCTCCTAAATCTAAATATTCGGTGCCATCAGTGTCATAGAGGTGAACCCCATTTCCATGAGTTATTTGGATATTTTTCCTAGAAAAAATAAAATTATTCACAGTATCGCCTCGGGGTAGATATGGGTGCCGCCGCCATCGAGTGCGGAAAGGAGGGGCTGTTCTTCATTTGCACTGGCTATTATGGCTTTTTCTGCTCCTTGTTGGAGTGCATCTGTAGCAGCCATTAACTTGCGTGTCATAAAACCTTCTGCCGCGTTTTGAAGAAGGGAATATTGTTCTGGTGTTTTTGCAGAGGATATGAGAGTAGTAGGATCAGATATATCGCGGTAGATACCTGAAACGTCGGTTAGGGAAACTAAAGTTGCAGATAGAGATCCTGCAAGCGATGATGAAACCCTATCAGCATCTGTATTGACTGCGATACCATCATCGGACAACATAGGAGGGGAGATCACAGGGACATATCCATTGTCAAGTAAAAGTTGTATTAGGTCTGTGTTTACAGAAGTGATCTTACCAGAATGATCGCCCCTTAGGATTTTTTTCTTTCCATTTTTAATGGTACGGATAGAATCTTTTCTAGGCCCATGTAGTAAACGCCCATCGACGCCAGAAAGGCCCACAGCATTGATATTTAAATTTTGTAATTTTACTACGAGATTCGTATTGAGTAACCCTGCCATGGTCATGGTGAATACCTTCATTGTGGCTTCGTCGGTGAAACGCCCTACAACACCTGAGGGTGTTTCTACATAATTTGGAGATAGTCCCATTCGCTCTAAATTTTCATCTATTGCGGTTGACCCTCCATGGACTATGATGAGTGAATTTCCCTGAGAAGATAAATGGACAATATCATCTAGAGCCCCCGCTGGGTCAACTGCTTTCGCCCCTCCAATTTTCAATACAATAGTCATAATTAAGTTATAATGCTGTTAAATTAAGGCGACCCAGTGGGGTGTAAACTTCTATATGAGAGCCCCAAGGTTTCGTCGAGACCAAGTGCTATATTGGTAGCGTGAATAGCTTGTCCTGCAGATCCTTTCATCATATTATCAATCACAGAGAAGACTACAAGTCGGTTGTTCCTTTCATCGATTTCAAATGCTATTTCCACATTGTTGGTTCCAGCAACTACCTTTGGTTCGGGGTAGCGATAGTTGCCCCCAGCGCCACTTAATAAATTGACAAACGGTTCATTTTGGTAAGAATTCCGATATGCCTGCCAAATCATTGGTTTGTCTAAGTTCTGTTTTGTTGGGAAAATGTGGCATGTTGCAGATGCCCCCCTAATCATGTCTACTGCATGAACGGTGAAGGCTACGTTTGCTCCGAGTTCTTGTTCTATTTCTGCTTCGTGTCTATGACCAGTTGGAGCGTAAGGACGAACGATACCAGATCGGATTGCATGGTGAGAGGAGGTACTCCCACTAGCCCCCCCTTCGGAGGAACCAACTTTTATATCTGCTACGATAGTGTCTTTTGGAGTTATTATTCCTGTTTTGAACAAAGGATATAGGCCAAGAAGGGTGACTGTAGAGTTGCACCCACCACAGGCAATTAGTTTTGCGGATCGCAAATGCTCTCGGTGGATCTCGGGGAGTCCATAGACAGCTTTTTCAAGTAGTTCTGGGCAAGAATGGCCATCATAATATTGATCATATTTCTGAGGATCTTTGAGTCTAAAATCTGCACTCAGATCCACTACAATATCAGAAGCTTCAGAAAAATCATCGATCCTACTCATAGAAACCCCATGGGGAGTTGCTGCAAAGAGTACGTCGACAGATTCTAGTTCCTCAGGGGAAGAATATTTTAATTTCAAGTCTCGAAGATTTGGATGTGTGTATCCTATAGAACGACCAGAATATTTACGACTGGTAGCTTGTTTTATCTCGAATTGGGGATGGTCGGTTAGTAGCCTTAGTAACTCTCCCCCGGTGAAACCACTTGCCCCAATTACGGAGGCTGAAAATGTCATCGCGTTTCACCTTTTTTGTTAGCAACTGATTCTATCCAATTAATTATATGAGAAGGGACATTTACATCCACACATTCATTGAGTGCTTTGAATTCAGTTCCAGGGTTAATTTCGTGCACAGTAAATCCTCCATCGTCGAGCTCCATAAGATCAACCCCAAGTAAGCCTCCTCCGACGACTTTCGAGGCTTGTTCGACGAGTGACGCTACTTCATTGGGCATATCATATGCATCGACTGTGGCTCCTTTTGCAGCATTTGTTAGCCAATGTGTTGAGGTTCTAGTCATTGCGGCGATGGCATTCCCATCGACTGCAACTACACGGATATCCCGGTTGGGTTTATTGATAAATTTCTGTATATAGAAAATTTTGTGTTCATAGTGTCCAAGTGTTGCTTTGTGTTCTATAATTGCCTCTGCAGCAGCTCTGGTGTCTATTTTTGCCATTAGGCGCCCCCAAGACCCCACAATTGGTTTTATTACACATGGATATCCCATGGTTTCGATTGTTTCGAGAGCACTTTCCGGGGAAAATGCTATCGTTGTTTCGGGAGTGGGTATTCCTGCATTTGCTAGTAAAAGGCTAGTTTTAACTTTATCAGAACACCGTTCGACAACGATAGGATCGTTGATGATAGGGATGCCATAGGAAGCAAAAAAGAGAGAAGCAAATTTGCTTTGGCTTTGTGCTATGCATCTATCGATTACAATATCTAAATCTTTGAATTCAGAGGAGGGACCTTGTATAGAAAATTGATGTTTTCGGACATCTATTTTGAGTATGTCGTGGCCTCTAGACCTCAATTCGGTTAGAAGTAACTTCTCGTCCGCCCTAATTTGGGAATATAAAAACCCGACATTCATGAGAGGATCACTTAGGATTACTCGATTAATAAGTGTTCCTATGTACCTGAAACTGTTATTCTCCCCAATCTTCTTCCAGCTCGGGTGCTTTGGAGAGTTCCACAGGGTCCACACCAATTACCTCTAGTTCGGTTCCACAAGTATCACAATCCAAAATTTCTCCAGATTCTACGTCGTCTGATATTGCGAGTTCTGAGCCACATTCCACACAAGTTGTGCTTGTCATAGTAGGAGAATAAACAAGACTTCGGTTTAAAATTTCCTAATTGGATTATTGGGTACTGTGAGAAGTTATTTCAAGTAACCCATGGCTTCTTGAATCAATTTTTCCTTTGATTGGTCTATTTTTTCTTTATGAGTGGTGTAGAGAGAAAAATCTGATTTTAGGTTGTTTTTAGCATTGGAAATTGAATTTAAAACAGTGGTGGGTGAGGGTCCCCCTAATGAATCCCTCATATCAACGTTTTTGAGGGGATCTAAAGCAGATTCTATTGAATCCGAAGTACAAAATTCGCTGAGTGGAGATCCCATTATTTCGTTGAAATTTGAAGAAATATCTTTATAGTTACTTTCTGATTTTGCTATGATTTGGTGCGCTTTTCGGAAGGGTATTCCGGCCATAGCTAGGGTATCGGCAACGCCGGTTGCGGTGGAAAATCCCGCTCCTGCAGAACTAGAAAGAAGTTCGACATTCCAAGTTGAAGTTTCTATTATTTTAGAGAGGATATCTGCGGAATCGATCATTTTTTCGATGGAATTCCAAATATAAGGGGTCGCGGATTGGAGGTCTCTATTGTAAGCACGGGGGAGACCTTTTAAAGTTGTAAAAGTACCGGAAAAGGTAGCAAGAGTCGTTGCTGCAGCCGCTCGTATTAATTCTAGCGTGTCTGGATTTTTCTTTTGAGGCATGATAGAAGAAGTAGACGCGTAATCGTCGTCTATCTCAACAAAGCTCTTATTTGAGTAAAAAATTAAATCTTCGGACATATTTGAGAATGTAATAGAAAGAGAGCACAGAGCTGCCGCAGATTCTAGTAAAAAATCTCTAGAAGAAACGGCGTCCATTGTGTTTTCTATTATACCTTCAAATCCAAGGAGGGTTGCAGTTCGTTCACGGTTGATGGGGAAAGGAGTTCCTGCAAAGGCTGCAGATCCGAGAGGGGATAAATTGATGCGACTATAAGCATCAAATAATCGGTTAGTGTCCCGTTCGAGAGATCCATAGTAGGATACAAGCCAATGGGAAAGGGTCGATGGTTGTGCACTTTGTAGGTGAGTGAACCCAGGGATTAGAGTAGAGGTGTGGTTCTTGGCGATGGAAAGGATGGTTTCTCGCAAACCTAAAACTGAATTTAGTAGAGACAAAATGTCACTTCGCAATTGATAACGAATGCATGTTGAAACTTCGTCGTTCCTACTCCTAGCAGTGTGCATTCTCCCACCAGAATCTCCAACTTTAGCTACTACCGCTGTTTCAATTGCTGCGTGGACATCCTCAGCAGGGGGTAAGCTTTCAAATCCCATTTCGTGAATGGAAAAAAGAGCTTCTAGTATGTCTTTGGCGTTGTCTTTGGAGATTATATTTTCTTCTTCCAACATTACTACGTGTGCCAAATCTACTGCAATATCTGCATCGAAGATTTGGTGATCTACATCCATTGAAGAGAGGAAGTTTCTAGCAGGTCCCCCACTGAAACGGGTTCCACGTATTATATCAGGAGATTCATTTGTCATTTTTTGTTTTGTGTGTAGGAAATTCAATTTTTCTCGTTCGTGCTTTTGAAAATCTGAGTTTGCCACGTTCATATTGAATCGTTGAAATGTCTCCCAGCTGCTCCAGCCCAGCCATTCCATTATAACGGTCGGGTCGATATTAGATTCAAGTAGGATCGAGGCGTAGGATCGACGTAAATCATGTGGTGAGAGTTCGGGGCATCCCAAGTTTTTCCCTGCTTTCTTTACCCATGCTAAAGCGGTATTGGTTGAAATGGGCCTGTGGATTCCGTTGTATTTACGTGTGATTGGTAGGTCAGCCGTTTTCAAGGTGGCCGGAATAGGAGCTTCCCTGTATTGGGAATTTTTGCCCCAAATTTTTATCATTAGACCTCGATCGTCTTCAAAAATATCTTCTGAGGAAGCGTTACAGGCTTCGTGAACTCTCAAACCAGAGGCTAAAAGAGTGAGAATTATTTCTTCGTCTCTCGATTCTGTACATTGTTCAATGAGGTGTTTTACTTCCTCACGGTTTAGCCAGCAGGCAAATTTGCCTTTTTTCTTTGGGAACTCAACTTTCCTAACCATTGTAAAAATTATGTTTTACAAACTATAAAGCTCTTTTTAGATGGGAAATTGGGAAAAATGTCCTCAAATGGTCCCTCCATAGTTTGTAAAATGCCCTCCATAGTTTGTAAAATAATAGATTCTCTCGACTTATACGACTTTTTCATATAACGTCCCGGTGTGGGCCGGGGTCATTTGTCATTTTTTGTTTTGTGTGTAGGAAATTTAGGGTCGAAGAGTGCTGAAGACATTCTTTCTTGCAGGCCGTGATATTTTGCGACCCCTATGGCATCTGATTGTGTTATATCATCTATGACTCCAGAGGTATTGAAAGAAGCTGCTGATGCAGAATGAACTGCGTAGGGACTTTCTCGAGAAACGGCTCTTGCGTGGCCGCCTTGAAGGTCTAACGTCACAGATCCTGTTACTCGTTTTTGGGTGGTGGAAATGAAGCCGTTCAATGCTTCCATAAAAGGTGAATAAATCAGTCCTAAGTATGCTTGTTCTGCCCATGCGTCGTCGACTGAGATTTTGAACTTCCGCTCTTCCTTGGTAAGTACTAGATCTTCCAATGCAGAATGTGCGTTGAGAAGGGCAGTTGCAGCAGGATGTTCGTAATTTTCTCGAACTTTGAGTCCCAGTATCCTATCTTCCATTACATCAGTCCTTCCGACTCCGTAAGGGCCACATATTTTGTTTAGATGGTTGATTAAGTCTACGGGAGAATAGTTAGTTCCATCCACTGCGACAGGATATCCTTCAACAAATTCTATGGTTACTAATTTAGATTCAGAAGAAGGAGATTGGGTCCACTCATAAATAGAACTTGGAGGGATAGTACTAGGATCTTCAAGTTCACCTCCTTCAATTGATCTAGACCAAAGATTTGTATCGATGCTCCAAACCCCATCATTTCCGGATTTGATAGGTAAATTATTTTCTTTTGCATATTGTATTTCCCAAGTTCTGGTTAGCCCAAGATCGCGTATAGGGGCTGCTATTTCAAGGCCGGATCCACGCCAAATAGCTTCGAATCGTAATTGATCGTTTCCTTTGCCAGTGCATCCATGTGCGAGTGCAGTGCATTTGGTATTTTTCGCCTCTTCTAGGATGGCTTTTGCTATGATAGGCCGGGCGAGTGCAGTTCCCAGGGGGTATCCTTGATAGCTTGCATTCGCCCTAACAGAATCGAGGCATAAATTAGCAAAATCATTTCTAGCATCGAGTATCGTTAAATCTAGAGAGATTTCTTTTGCCGTTTCTTTTGCTTGTTCGAATTCGTTTTGAGGTTGACCTACATTGACTGAAACTCCAATAACATCTTCATATCCATATTCTTCTTTAAGAATTGAAACACAAACGGTTGTATCGAGACCGCCAGAGAATGCAAGTGCCACACGGTTCATGATCAGTATATTGGAGTGACGGCTTATAATATATGATGTTTGGAACGGGCAGACATGGGTTTGGATAAAGAGAGTAACGAGTATGGAAAGATTAATAAAAACTTAGAAAAGGGTGGAGAAAAAAGGATCAGTTATATGTCGACATTTGTAGGAGGAATGATAGCGGGGATCGTAGGTGCGAGTTTGATTACATTGTTAATAGTTTCTGTGATGGATAAAAGAGTAGGAAATAAAAGTATCCTACCTGCGTCGGTGTTCGTATCTAAATACATAGGCTCGGGTGAGGCAGATGGATATCTGAATCAAGGAATATTACTAAGTATAATTTATGGATCTTTAATAGGGGGAATTGTGGCGATAATGCTCCCAATAGTCTCGATGACTATTGTGAATGTCCTCGTGTGGGGAGTTTTAGTTGGGTTGATAGTGGGGATAATAGGTGATAAATTTGGAATGGAGATTGTGTTGGGAATGAAAATGGATTGGGTATGGGAGGGGAAACCGGTCATTCAATCTCGTATTAAATTTATGGTGGTGAACATCATATATGGGATAATTGTCACAGGAATTCTCATATATGAAATTGTATGAATAGGAGAAGATAGTTGTGTGGAGTTTAAATGTCTCAATTCCGCAGGGCATAGTTAGGGCGATTGGAGAAATAACGCCGGTATTGGGAAGGGGGGAAGGGATTGTTGAAGAGCCGACTCTAGTTATCAAACGTTTTGAAAAGGAAGATTTGGATGGACATATAGAATCAGAAATAAAATTTTTATTGGAAAATGTAGAGCCATTTATTGTTGAAATTGGAAATTTGGAAATGTTTGAGGTGGCAGATAGAGGGACTTCACCGGTGCGATATATAGAAGTAAAAAGCATAGGCATAAAAGTACTTCATGAAACTCTAGTTAGTGTTTTTGGTTGTGTTAAAGGGGTAGAAGGGGAAAATTATATTCCACATATAACTATAGCTAGAGGGAGTGGTGCAAAAAATCTTGATTTTAGTGATTTTTCAGGTCCAATACAGTGGACTGCTAATACACTAGAATTTTGGGATAGAGATAAAAGAAAGAGAAAAAATAAAGTTATACTTGATAAGAATAAGTGAAACTAAAATCAAATGAATTTTATTCCGGTTTTTTGTACAGATGTTTTGCTATGTGGCCAAATCCCAATAAGCCAATAGTGAGTAGTTTTGTCATGAAAGAGGAGTAGCAACCATACACAAGTAAATGTGACGCAGATCTCGTGGGTTTTGGGTGGAGGGACAAAAATTTTGACATCGCAAAAGACAAGAGTGAAAACTGCCCCTAAGAGTGCATGAGAGCGATTGAATGGAAGAATATCTACCGTTTATCGCATCCCAAACAAATGGGACTTATTGCTATTGCGCACGCATTACACGAATTCTATTGTGTTGCATTGCCACCTATCATACCCCTTATTGTCATTGATTTTGATATTTCATATGCCCAGGCGGGTTGGTTGGTGACTGTGTTTTATGTGGTGTATGCCGTATTTCAATTGCCAGCAGGAATTATAGCGGATAAAATTGGAAAAAGATACGTGCTTGGGTTTGGGTTGGTTCTACTGGCAGTTGGAGTATTTCTTGCAAGTAGAGCAGATACATATCAGGCGTTATTGTTATCACAAGTTGTAGCGGGGGTAGGGGGGAGTACCTATCATCCCGCGGGTTTGTCTGCAGTTTCAGATTTGGAAGCAGATGATACAGCAGGAAAAGCCATGGGATTTCATGGGTTGGGTGGGGCCATCGGGACCGCATTGGCTCCAGCAGTGATTGGTGGAATTATTCTAATAACTGATTCTTGGCGTTTTTCCCTGTCCCTGATCGCAGTTGTTGGGGTGGTATACGCTGTGGTTTTCCATAGCAAATTTGCTGAACCGGATAATGTTATAGATAATGTAGAGAAAAAAATTGTAACAAAGGGGGAAAACATAAGGAATCAGCTAAAGAATTTTCCATGGGATCCATGGGTAGTTGGTTTGGTGACGGTTAATTTTTTATTGGGAGTAGAAATCGGTGCTGCGAGAACGTTTACGACATCTTATGTGTTTTTGAGGAGTTCAGAAGTGGTGAGTTTTGCAAATACTGTGTTTTTTGTTATGCTTGTTGGAGCGGGTGTTTCTACGATTGTAATAGGTCCTTTGGCAGATATGTTTGATAAAAGAAATCTTGGTGCATTGACGTTTATAGTAACAGGATTTTTACTTTTGTTGACAGGGATAATTCCTCCCAACAGGATACTTCTATTGGGATTATTTTTCCTAATAGGTGCCATGATGTGGACCACAGTTCCGGTGATGAATGCACTGACGTCAGTGTATGCAAAAAGAGATTTCTCAGGTATGTTATTTGCTTTAACTTTGACAGGATCCGCGCTAGGAAATTCTGTCGGACCATTTGTGTTTGGTTTGATATTGGAACGTACAGATATTGCAATAGCATATCCGGCCATGGCCATATTCAGTGTGGCCGGTGCCATTGCATTCCTTGCTATGAAACGGTTTTGATGGAGATGAAATTTGTATAATATGGAAGTGATTGTTTTTTTCGTAATAGGGGGATTTGTGTTGGTCCTTTTTATATTTTATTTGATTATTAGAAAGGCGGTGGTAGGATTCAAAGATGGATTTGAATCTAGTCGGGGGAAATAACACAAATCACATCGAAATCCGTATGCTATGGCCTGTAAAAGAAGGGGCATGGATCAGCGAATTAGGGAACATGCAAAAATTATTTCGATGCATTCGACTTCCATAGAAAAAGGGGACAATGTTGTTATCGATGCGAACCCCATCGCAGATGATTTGGTAACTGCGTTATGTGAAATTTGTGCAGAAAGGGGTGCAAATCCGTTGGTGATCAGAGGGAGAACAGGGACCCGATTTTTGAGGGCTTATTTGAATAACTCAAAAGGGGAATTTCAAATACCAACTCATGAACTAGCTTTGTTTGAGAAGATGGATGTGTACATCGTGATCAGAGGTGGTGGAAATATCTCAGAGATGTCAGATGTAGATCAAAAGATAATGAACGAGCATAGTCTTGTGAGGAAACCAATAAGAGATGAAAGATTATCAAAACGGTGGTGTTTGACTCAATTTCCTGCTCCTGAAAATGCCCAAAAGGCAAACATGAGTACGGAAGAATATGAAAATTTTGTGTGGGATGCGATAATAAGGGATTGGGATGTCCAGAAAAATCACCAAGAAAGGCTTTTGAAATTGCTTGAAAAGGGGGACGAGATCCGCATTGTAAGCGGGAGTGGAACGGATATTAAAATGAATATTGGAGGAATGATTCCTATTAATGATTATGGAAATCATAATTTGCCAGGAGGAGAAGTTTTTACAGCCCCAGTAATAGATTCAGTGGATGGGGAAGTTACGTTCGACATTCCATTGACTTATAAAGGACAGGAGATTGAGGAGGCCTATCTCAAATTTGAAGATGGTATTGTGACAGATTACAGTGCTGTGAAAAACGGAGGAGTGTTGGGGGAGATTCTATCTGCAGATCGAGGGGCAAAGTCAGTTGGGGAATTGGGAATAGGAATGAATCGGGGGATCAGTCAGTTTACAAATAACATACTATTTGATGAGAAAATGGGCGACACGATTCATATTGCCGTGGGGATGGCTTATGCAGATACCGTAGGAGAAGGGAAAAGGAAAAATGAAAGTTCAGTTCATGTTGATATGATTACAGATATGTCAAAGGATTCGTATATAGAGCTTGATGGGGAATTGATACAAGTAGATGGTTGTTTTGTTTTCGAAGAAGGATTTCGACTGAAATAGAATTGGGAGAAATTAATCAGATTTTTCTTTGATTTCGATTATATAACCAAAAGGATCTTGTAAATAAATTGCCGGTGCCCGTCCTCGTGCCCCAAGGGGGTTTCCTTCCCTCATGATAGACATGTTGGCGTCAGAAAGTTTTGACTTAACTTCTGATATAGGCATATCTACTATGAGCGCGAAATGGTCATAATTACTTTTATCAGGAGGGGAAAAATCGTCGATTGGACGGATGTGTAATACAGCATTTTCTCCAAGTCGGAAGGTAAAAAGTGTGCGCACGCCTTTTTTGTACTCATCTATTTGTTCTGCTTTAAATCCCAATATATTTGAATAAAATTCTAGTGCATCTTCCACACCGGATTTTGGGATTTGAATATTGACATGATCGATTGCGATAATGTTCATGTACTACATAAACTCAGTTTCAAGATAAACTAGGACATATAACCGATTGAAATAAATGGGGTTTGAAATATATTTTATAAAAAATGAGGTATGTTAACGTGTTAAATGGGGTATGTTAACGTATGTTATGATTTTAGGAACCTTTATTAGTTAAGTGGCCTACTTGGTAGACGTATGTCATCAGGTGACAACATTACAAAGAGAGGGAGCTCCAGAAGGAAATTCCTCGCAATAACATCCACTGCTGCCGCAGCAGGCATAGCCGGCTGTGCAAGTAGTGGAGGTGGAAGTGGCGGAGGTGGAGCATCGGCAGGTGGTGCGAAATCCGGTAGTACAACATCAAAGAGCGTTATAAAAGGAGGAGGTGGGTCTAGTTCGTCGGGACGAGCAGATCGAGCTCCACCAGCAAGCGCTGCAGTGATAGTAGGTAGTATCACCATTCCAAGTAAAGTAGCAAGTACAGCAAATGATGAAGGAGAAGTTGTGGTTTATTCTACAATGGATGAACCAGATCTCCTCAAATATATTGTTCCAGGTTTCGAAGAAGCATTCCCAGGTATTAAAATGACAGTCCAAGGTCTAGGTTCTGGGGAACTTTCGACGAAGTTGATATCAGAGAAACGTGTTGGAAAGGTTATGTCAGACGCAACGACATTTAACTTGGGTGCCTCAAGATCCATTGCGCCGGAAGGTGTTTTTGTTGGATTTGGAAAGGACCATTGGTTGAAAAAAGAATGTGCTGCGATGGGATATGACCCAACCATCCATGAAAAATCATATGAAGTTCCAGGGTATGGTAACGCATACACATTGATCTATAACACAGAGTTAACCACAGAGGCAGAAGCTCCAAGTAAGTGGGAAGATCTTGGAGACGACAAATGGTCAGGTCAAATGGGAATTGTCATGCAACATCCAGCTCAGCTCTCCTCCATGGGAGGATTGTTCTCAACACTATATGGGAAGTGGGGACATGACAAATGGGTAGAAGTTGTTGGTAATATTATGGACAACACTCCGCAAATTATCTCATCCAATAGTGCATCATACCGTGTGTTACTCCAAGGTGAGAAGGCCCTATCTCCAAATTATATCAACGATCTGGCTGCTCAATTGGGAGCAGGTGAAAGCCCACCAGCACAATGTAAATGGCTCGATCCGGGGTTGTTAAACAACACCCCAGGCCATGTTACTGCGGGGGCAAAACATCCGAATGCAGGTCTCTGTTATGCAGCATGGTTCGCGTCAGAGTTAGGACAGATGTTAGTAGGAGACACAGGAAGGACTCCGGTCTTTTCCCCAGTTGCTGCGACTCATGATTTATTCAAGGTTGTTATTCCAGAAGGTACATCAATACTACCAACAGGATTCAACAATCCAAAATACAATGGGACGGCGTATCTGGAAGAACCAGATGCGTTTGTGCCTCTATTTGAGGAACACTTCGGCGGGAGATAAAGTCGGGATTTCCAGATTTTCACGGAAATTTTTATCTGGTTTTTGATTTTAGGAGAGAAACATCACCATATAGATGAAAAATAATTGGTCAATAATATATAGAGTCAGACGTGTGTCAGACAGAGGATAAAAGATAAAAAAAATGAAAATGTGGACACTGGAAGGTGATAAATATACTTTACTGTATATATAGGAGTGGTCAGAATATTAGGAACCTTTATTAGTTAAGTGGCCTACTTGGTAGACGTATGTCATCAGGTGACAACATTACAAAGAGAGGGAGCTCCCGAAGGAAATTCCTCGCAATAACATCCACTGCTGCCGCAGCAGGCATAGCCGGCTGTGCAAGTAGTGGAGGCAGCGATAGTGGAGGATCCTCCGCTGCTCCTGCTGCATCGAAACCCGAATCAAGTGCACCTGCCCCAGCAGCATCTGCAGGATTACAAGTTGGATCTATTACGATCCCTAGTGATATTGTAGCGGCTGCACAGGCAGAGGGAGAATGTTCCCTATATGGTGCAATGGACGAGCCAGATATG
>DASO01000015.1 GCA_002503845.1 Euryarchaeota archaeon UBA24
ACGTCCAATCGGGGATTCGAACCCCGGTCACAGGCTCCGCAAGCCCGTAGGATAGTCCACTACCCTAATTGGACAGAGTAGAGACTACAATATTTTTTGTAAAGAGAGTTTTGTTTCTAGATTTGGCAGAAATGAGGCGATAAACCTTTCACCAGTGTGCGAGTAGTGAGGAGTAATTTAGAAATGGACGACGTGGACAACAAGGAATCAAATGGGCCTGAAGAGGTAGAAGATGTGGTTGAAAGTACAGTGCAGGAAAAGGTAAATCAAATGGGGGGTTTGATCGATAAAGATGTTGCAGAAATGTTGATTGAGTATGAGCAGAATGGAAAGGTTCAATGTGCAATTAGCGATGTAAAGGCAGGTTCAGATGAAGAGGTTAGATTTATCGCAAAGGTCATGTCGATAGGCCAGATTCATGAGTTCGACAAAGAGGGAGAAGAAGAAAAAGGGTATGTACTAAACGTTGAATTAGCGGATGAAACGGGGAGGATACGGGCGGCATTTTGGAATGAATATGCGAAAGCGATAGAAGAAGAATTAGAGATAGGACAAGTATTACGAATACAAGGATTTTCGCGTGAACGTGAAGGTGAAATCGAAGTCAGTGTGAATCGAAGTATAATAGATGAAGATACAAACATTCGAGTGGATGTCATGGATGAGTGTAAAATTGGAGATCTGATATCGGGTGCATCTAATGTGCAAGTAGTTGGAAGGATACTATCGGTTGAATCAGAACGGACGTTTTCTAGGTCAGATGGTTCCGAAGGGAAAGTGGCTAGTATAACGATAAGTGACGAGACGGGGAGGATCAGGCTTGTGTTATGGGACAAACAAACGCAAATAATAGAATCGATTACAGAGGGGAAGTCGATAGAAGTGACGAAAGGGTACATACGGAAACGAGAATCTCAACTAGAACTACATGTTGGCAAGGGGGGATCGGTTAATATAGTAGAAGGAGAGGTTGAATTTTCTGTAAAATCGAACAAAATAAATACGCTAGAAATCGGAGATACCGCAGATATTCAAGGTGTCATCGTAGTAGCAGATCCAACAAGAGTATTTGATCGAAAGGATGGGACAAAGGGCCAAGTTAGGAATATCAGAATTCAAGATGGAACCGGGGAAATACGAATGGCGTTATGGGATGAAAAGGCGGATATTGAGATAGGGCCAGGGGACAAAATATTGTGTACAGATATTCTGGTGAAAGAAGGTTGGCAAGAAGATTTGGAAGCATCTACTAATTGGAAAACTTCAATAAGTATTTTAGAGAGGTCAGAGTGAAAGTGTGTGAATCTGCGGTGCAGATTGCAAAAAATGTAGCAGAGAGAAAAACCTCACCGGCAGAGGTCATTGGATCTACCTTGGATCGAATTCAAAAAATTAATCCAAAAATAAATGCGTTTATTACAATATTAGAAGAAGAATCAAGGGAGTCGGCACAGGTATTAGAAAATCGAATAGAACGGGGGGAAATTATAGGCCCATGTGCGGGCGTCCCAGTCGCAGTGAAAGATTTGTTTGCATTTAAAAAGGGGATAGTACATACATTTGGTTCGGTTCCATTTTCCAACTATATTCCTGATCGGGACGCGCCACTAGTTGAGCGATTAGAGGGAGCAGGTTCTATTGTTGTGGGGAAGACCAATACTCCAGAGTTTGGACACAAGGGGATCACGCATAATGAAATAATTGGGAGGACGGCAAATCCGTTCGATATAGAAGTTACGCCGGGTGGGTCTTCGGGGGGAAGTGCTGCTGCGGTGGCGTCGGGCATGGTCCCTTGGGCACAAGGATCGGACCATGCGGGGTCTATTAGAGGTCCAGCTTGTATGTGTAATTTATATGGTCATTTTCCGTCTGTGGGGAGAGTGCCCCATGCGATGCGCCCGGATGCATTTAAATATCATCTCCCATTTGCAGCGAGTGGGCCATTGACGCGGACGGTAGAAGATGCAGCAATGATGTTAGATGTGATAGCAGGTCCACACCCCGAAGATCCCGATAGCCTCCCGATATTTGAAGGAGAATATGTATCAGCTGTTGGAAAGGGAGTAGAGGGTATGAAAATAGGATATGATCGCACGTTTTTGGATAAACCAATTGAAGAAGAGGTCGTGCAAAAAATTGAAGATGCGTTGGGAGGATTAGAAGAAGCAGGTGCAGAAATTGTATATACAGAAATAGAATTTTCAGAATGGGAGAAATTACACGAAGTGTTGATGATCGGATTAGAGATAGTCTATGCAGAAACTGCGCACAATCTAAAAATTTCAACGGGTATTGATCTTATGGAGCATCAAAGTGTTGTATCCCCGATTATTATTGACCGCATCCAATCGGGGGGGAGGAAAGGGGTATTGGAATATCGTTTGGCAAACAACCTACGGACAGAATTCTATGTGAGTTTATCGAGATTGCTGGAGTCAGTGGATGTATTGGCGACTCCAACCATGGCAGTTCCACCACATCCAGATGCAGAAATTCCCACAGAAATTGGAGGCGTTTCGGTTTCGGTGAAGCATGGGACTTCGCTTACATGGCCATTTAATTTAACAGGAAATCCAGTGGCTTCGGTTCCAAGTGGATTGACGAAAAGTGGGTTGCCAACGGGGATGCAGGTGGTTGGTCCAAGGTTTAGGGATGATATTGTATTAGCAGTTGCAGGGGCATTGGAAGAGACTAGACCATGGGTACAGAACTATCCGAAGTGGTAGGGACAGGAAGGGTTAAGTCCATACATATTGCCGTGTGAAGTATGAGTATGGAATTGCCGTTTGCTCCAGTAGATACGATTATTCGTAGAAATTCAGGTGTACTCCGGGTGAGTTCTGAGGCAACTGAAGAATTGGCCCGTTTGATTCAAATAGAAGGTGCAAATCTCGCAATTGGGGCTGCTAGAATTGCAAGAGAAAATGGGAGAAAAACCATCCAGGAAGGAGATTTCAATATTAGAGAAAGAAGTTCTGAAAGAGAACTAGTATTGCCTATTGCCCCTGTTGATCGCATTGCACGATCGGAAATAGATGATCGATATAGAATTGGCAATGATGCAAGATTGATTCTTGCAGAATATTTAGAGGATTATGCAGACCAAATAGCAAAAAAGAGCGCGATTCTGTCACGTCATGCGGGAAGGAAGACCATCCAAAAAGAAGACATAGAGACTTGTGTAAAAATTTTGGAAGGATAATAGCTAATTATTCATAATAATGTAAGTTGGATGCATGCTCCATAGTGGAAAATATACGCTCGAGTAGAGAAGGTTTATGGCACATACAAGGCGTTTCTTCGGTGCAAAGACAGGGGTCGCACGTGCAGGGATCACATTGGCAATGGGGATTGTCACAGGGCATTTGTAGTATGAACGCACTCGGTAGTTTATATATTTTATGATATATGATATCAAATAGCATAGAGTTTATATCCTCCCCCATCCATACAGTATCTATGAAGACTTAGCATATCCCTGTCTCAGTCGAGGCAGGATCCAGTAGCGTGGCCCAGTAACAGTGATAAAACAGCTTTCGGTGGAGCTGTTGCGGTCATCTACAGATGGCCATTGGACTATTTTATACAGATAATGAAGAGGTTGCAGTCACAATGTTGGGTTGAAATAGTTGTGTAAATGAATGCCAAATTCGGGTGTTAAAGTTAAAAGTTCAGATTCGGCTAGAACATCGTAGTGATTTTTGAGGGAATCCCCTATGTCAGGACCAATTCGTGCGGTGAAAATTGCCTCACTTTTTAGGAAGGCCACGGCATTATCAAATTCTCGGAACCGCTCGACTACATAATGGTCGTTGTCGATGAAGGGGCCGTACACATCTGTTTTGGTGTATTTATCTAAAAATGCAGATGCGTGTGGTTGAGAACTAAGTGGAGGTCCATCGTGGTGTTCTATAGAAGGTATTTCAATCGACGATAGTTCGAAGAAGAAGATGGAATTGGATTCCGAGAATGTGTCGCATCGGACTATATTGAAATCGTGTCGAGTCAACAGATCTGCTATTCCCGATAGAGATTTCTGCAATTGGGGGTGCAATTCATCTTCGACTATATCAGGGGTGTGGAAAATGATAGCAATAGGAGAAGTGCCCCTATTGGCTATATGGTCCTGTAACTCCTCATTTGTAATTAGTTCCATAGAGTGTGGATAGAATAGTTCTATTCTTGGACGGGATAAAAGCTCGCGGGAATAATGTTGGATTAGAGATAGATTAGGGGAGGAGAGAGCAGCAGCAACGTTTCTAGATGGGTCTATAGGATCTATGAAGGTGAGCGGAGAGTCAAAAAAATGTTCACTTGTGCCATTTGGGTCTAATCGTATAGGAACAATCCATTTGGACATCTCTTCGATGGTATTTGTAAAGCTCCCAAATAAGATTATGAGAAGCTCAGACAGATAGCCAGATGCTCCTTGAGTCTTGAGATCGGATCCATAGACCCCGCACCCTTTGAAGAATTGTTTAAGGAGTCTAATCTCGGTAGAAAGTTCCTCAGTTAGTTGGTCTGATAGATATACCCCGTGAAGAGGAGTCCGATCTACCGCAGATATGAGATCGATGGCGGATGTGGCGGCATAGCAAGGGACGATATCTATTTTAAAACCGTTAAATGTGCCTTTTACATAGGGATGATCTGCATATTCTTCATGTCCATCGGGTAGAATTTTGTGCCCAATTTCAAGGCCATATTTCTCTAAATCTTGTTTAGAAGTGGATCGGGGGAATTGAATAAAAATATCAATATCAACATCTCCGCGCAACCAAGTATCGCGAGAAGTACTTCCTAGATGGAGCATATGTGTTTTGAAAGGGAGGTTGGATGTTGCTTGTCGAGATAGTATTTGTAGTTCTTGGATGGCTTCTTCGAGCTTTTTTCTTTCTGAAGAAGTTGGTACTACTTGTTCTCTAACGCTGGCTAGTATGTTATCGAACTGTACCATAGTCTGTTATCGGTACTCCGACACTAAATGAAAGAGTATCGGTCTGATAATGGGGCGTTTATTGAAAACGAAACGAATATGTAAATTGCGTTGGTAAAGTCACATGCAGAGCCTTCATAACTCAGTTGGTAGAGTGCCTCGCTGTTAACGAGGATGTCCCAGGTTCGAGCCCTGGTGGAGGCGCTAGGCATGGTAGTTGAATATATGAACCCGTATTTGCCCTCGGATCCAGTCTTGTATTCGGCAACCGTTTTAGGGATTTTGGCAGTCATGGGATTTGTTGGATGGGCGGCTACTCGAAGGGTCGTTTCTGTGTGGCCAGAAAACCTGGTTGGAAAAACTGATACCGTATTAGACGATTACTTAGTTACCAAAGAAGTGTTGGAACCTTTATCGTACTTAGTTCCTGCAATAATATTTTATAATTTTGCATATACCATTCCTCAATTTGCAGTTGCTATTGAGAGAATTTCAATATGTGTGATTATACTGTGTGGTGTTTTGATATTCCAAGGCATTATCAATAGTTTGGGGGAATACTATCAGACTACAAAGTATGCAGATGGACTTAATATAAAAAGTTATTTGCAAGTTGTCAAGCTCATTGTATGGGGTCTTGGAATTGTGGCCGTTGTATCAATTCTAGTGAATAAAAATCCCGTCCTGTTGCTTAGTGGAATTGGTGCGATGACTGCAGTTCTATTATTGATTTTTAGAGATACAATTCTTGCATTAGTTGCTAGCATACAAATAAATTCCAGCAGTCTTTTCAAACAGGGGGATTGGATTGAAGTTCCCCAATTTGGTGCAAATGGTATCGTAGTAGATATTGCGTTACAAGGAGTGAAAATCGAGAATTGGGATAAAACTATTTCAGTAATTCCCACTCACAAGCTTATTGAATCCACATTCAAGAATTGGAAGAACATGGAAAAAAGCGGAGGAAGGAGAATCAAGCGCTCTATCTGGATCGATATGAATAGTATTTCGCTCTGCGATGGGGAAATGTTGCAGAAATTTAAGAAATTTGACCTTATCAAAGGATATATTGAGGGCAAGCAGGTGGAAATTGAGGAGTATAACCAAATGAATGGGTTTGATTCTTCAGAGATCATTAATGGCCGGAGTTTGACCAATATTGGTACGTTTAGAGCATATGTTGAAGCATATTTGAAGGAGAACGGCAATATCAGTGAAGATATGATGTGTATGGTTCGGCAATTGGAACCAAGTGAGAAGGGACTTCCAATTCAGATATATGTATTTTCTAATGATACAGATTGGGTCCGTTATGAGGAAATCCAAGCAGATATTTTTGACCACCTTCTCGCAGTAGTACCCGAGTTCGGATTAAGAATATTCCAAAGGAATACGGATTTGGGAAAGTAAGGCGGGGTTGAGATTACCACTCCACTTCGTCAGATCCAGGGACCGTTACTCGGGAGAAAGTAAATTTGTCACCATCAAGTGGGACTGTCGCATCTATTCCCATCTTTTCTGATTGACGAGGAGGGCCAGAAGGATCGAGTGGGGCTCCGGTCATAGTTGGGAAAGTTATAACATCTCGGTGTGGTTGTACACGGGTGTTTAGAGCCCAGTTTATCTGACGTTCATCATATAGATCAATATCTGTGTCAACGACGACGCAATATTTTGCTTGACAGCGGCCACCCAAAACAGCAGCGATGACATTTTTGGGATCGCCTTCAAGGCGTTTATCTATAGAGACAAATGCTTCATACATACCATTTCCTCCAGAATAGGGGTCGCATTTGACCAACGCTTGTTTCACAGAGGGTACTGCTCTTTCTGCGTCTTGTCTAACAGTTGCACTCCGAGGGAGCCAATTCATGAGGTTGTTTTCTGTAGGAGGAAAACCGGTTAAGATGGTATGATACATCGCGTCTGAACGTTGCATGATACCCGTTATTTCTACAACAGGACACATTTGTTTTGGACCGTATGTTCCAGGGAATTCACCAAATGGTGCTTCCTCTACCAAATTATCAGGATGAATTAGTCCTTCGATGACCATCTCAGCATGTGCAGGGACGTCAACGTCTATGGTTTTGCATTTGACTACCTCAATTGGAGATCCTTGTAATCCCCCTGCAATCGATAATTTATCGACAAAATGGGGAGCGTTGGCGATACTTCCCATGGTTACGGCGGGCGGGGGTCCAATGACAACTGCCACTTCTGTGGATTCTCCTTTATCTTGGTTTACACGATACGCATATCCGATACGCCTTTCGGGGGGAGCCCATATTGTGAGTTCTTGTTTAGATTGACGGTACATTCTATGAATACCAGAACCACGAACACCAGAATGTGGTAAATTGGAAATTAAAGATGCTCCGGTGATATAATCTCCAAAGTCCATTTCAGAGTGATGGACGATCGGTATATTGTATAGATCAACATCATCCCCCGTCTTAACAACTTCATTTACAGGGGCTTTTTTCACTGTTTTAGTTTCGATTTGGTTGTTAATAGCGTCAATATATTTTTGGACTCCTTGTTCGTGGGTTTCGACACCTACGGACTCGAGGATGCGAGCTTTAGTGCCGTAAAAACCACCCATAACATTCATATCATATCCGGCCACGTTGGTAAACCGGAATGCAGGGCCCTCTACTTCACAGGATTTTTTGATGTAAGCTGCCATATCAAATTTTGTTGAGACTTCTTTATCTATGACGACAAGATCTCCACGTTTTTCTAGATTTGCAGCCCACTCTCTCAAACTTTGTTCAACCATCAGTGAAAAAGATTAGGCCTCATTTTCCAATAACGTTAGCGATTGGGAGATATGGGTTCGAATGCGTAGTGGAGGTCATATTTCTTCCGAGTGAGAAGGTAAAGAAGTTCTTCCAGTAAATCTATAATTTCAGGGACGATTCTTATAGAAATCAAGAGTAATGCCCCTACAACTAGAACAGTTAGACTCTGGCTGATGACTCGGTCTGCGATGAAAAAAGAAACGAGTCGGGGGTCATCATATCCCGTAATAAGTAGAACAGAGGGTACAAACCACTGGAACCATTGTTCCCCAAAGGAGATGGCAATGAATACATTTCGAAGGATATTAAGTACATATATAAGAGAAGTTGTCACAATGCATGCAATGGCTTTTCGAGAGAGGGAGATGGAGAGAGAAGTTATCAGTCCTAAAAAAATGGTTATAGTTCCAATTCCGGTACAAGCCAAAACGATATGCGTTAAATAATCGTGCCCAACTCGTGAGAATAATAATCCACTTTTATGTCCGATAACAGGGCCATCGGTGAGGATTACATCGAACCCGGTTCCAAGAATAGTAAGGTATACATGTTGGGTAACTATGTTAATTAAAAAGATACCAAGGGGTTCTATAGTTTCAAAAGGCAAGTAGACAATCCCCATTACTGCAATCGCGTTTGAGAGTGAGAGGCGAAGGGACTGTTCAGTGAGTAATAGATAGCCAGCATGGAAGCAAATGGGAATGGCAAGGAGACTAAGAACAGTCTCGATGGGTGAGCGCATTACAATAGCAAATCTCGGGGTTAATAGAAGCCAAAATATGCCGAATAAAAACCATGCGATTATTCTTATTTTACGGGAGATATGTTCACTTTTGTTTGCAAAAACCCAGGCTAATGCAAATGATAAAGTGAATGTCCAAGCAAGAATATTCGTGACCCATATTGGAGAGACTATAGATTCAAACATATGTCACTGGTTAGATTTTCTTCGTAGGATTCTTCTTCGATATTCACCATAATGGTCTTCAAGTCCAAAGGGTGCAGGTGAACTATTAATAGCTGGAGAATTGCAAATTGGACATTGGTCAGAGAGAGTATATAAGGGGGAATCGTGGTTTGATTTCCAAGAAGAGCACACTCGTATTTTGGACTTCATAGGAGGTTGATATGGCGCATTGGGCCACGAAGTACTAAGAATCTTCGTCTATATTCCGGTCGCGGTGGAATTTTCCAGTGCCTCCACTTTTAACTATAGATGCTATGATGTGATTTGCATACTCATCTAGGAGAGATTCTGCGAGTTTGTAATCGGGGGCAACAATTTTGATAAGATATTCGGGAGAACCAACATAAATGAGATCAAGTTCAACGTCAGGGGGGAGGACTATATCTTCTTCCGCAGACCTGAGTGCATCTCGGATGGAATCAATTCCATCAGGGGTGGAACACTCGAGATCAACATACCCGGAAATACTCACATTGGATAAAGAAACGTTTTCGGCTGCGATAGAGATGATTGAATCAATTTCTTTTTCTGTCAAATCTAATTCATCGAAGGCCGATTTCCCATCTAATACGGCATGTTCGAAGGCGGCATATAGTGTTCCGTATTTGTCTAGAAACCCTGGCACAATTCTATTGAATTGATCATTGGATAGATCAGATCCAAGTGCTAGTTCTAGCCATTTGTCGGCTTTTTGTTCGTTTTTCCACTCCTGTATTTTCTCAGAGCGTTGGTGGTCATTAACATCTTTTAATGATAGATCAATTTGATGATTAGATTCATTTACTGTGAGAACTTTGCAAACGACTAGATGGCCTTTTTTAACATGATCTCTTATGTTTTTTACCCAGCCTGATGCCACTTCGCTTATATGGATGAGTCCACGTTTTTCTTCATACTCTTGAAGATCGCAGAAAACACCAAAATCCTCTATGTCTCCGACTTGACAAACGGCAAGCTCCCCTACTTCTGGCCACCCACTATATTTCATTGATCGCTAAGAGTCTCAAGTATTTCTGCATGGATAATAGAAACCCCTCCAGTTGATTGGGTAAGGGCCTCTCCACAGCCAGAACAATGTACCACTATTGAAGAGCGGTTGAAAAGTATTTGTTCATTGTCACAGTTCGAGCATTTAACACGGTGGAATTTTCCAGACATAAATGACTACTCCTGTAATTCGAGCCTTCCGGCCCTCCATCCTTTGCGTTGGTGTGCTTTTCCACACGTGGTACATCGATAAATTAAGTTGGTTCGTTTAGTGGGTTTGTCGCCTCCCGGGACTTTTGAAAATTTACCAGAGTTTCCGATTCCAGAGTTTCTTTTTCGTTGACGGTCGATCCAATGCATCCCGCGTTCCCGCCCTCGACGGGCTTTTTCTACTTCATGCTCATGATGAGCATTGCAATATGGGCAATGTGTATTTAATCGACGTGGCATTTGCATGATTGTTGAGTTTCTTGTAGAACCGCCTCCTTAAAACGCGTTTGATCTATGCGTGAGAAATATTCAATACATTTGAAGTCTATTATATAGAGTCATTTGGATTACTCACTTCGAAGCCATTAATAATCTCCGCAGTGAAGCAGTGGTAGATGAAGCGGTTATTGATCAATGGGGATGCTCATTTACAGAAAGGGACTAAAATCGAGTATGGAGATGAAGAACTCATCTGCTTTTCTGTTACTAGGAATGGAGATTACCATGGTCCCAGAAGGGTTCAGCTTGCATGTATAGTGGGAGTTACTGAGGAATATAGCACATTCATAGAGGAAGAATATATAGCACACTTTCTCGAAACGGAATCTATCGATTCCGAGGATGTTAAAATTGTCATCTAATCGTGTGTGTCCTGTTTGCAGTTCCGGTTTATTTTCTCGACATTGCAAATATGTGTGTCCAAATCACGGTGTGATATATGATTGTAGTGATCCATTTGTGTGAGTATCAAACAAAGAGGACTGTTATCAATAAATATTTTAAATAGGGAGGGGCCTAATAGGGGTCGATGGAACATCAAGCTCTCGAGGATGGGATAGTATTTCTAACCCAAGGAAAGAGAGAAATGACATTATCAGAAGCAATTGGTCGGATTGAGATAGTTACAAAAGATCCTCAATTAACACGGAAAATATTGGAAGAGGCAGAGAGGAGAGGGGCGATAGAAAGGGATGGTGTTGGTGTTAAATCGTCAGGAAGTGTTTCGGGAGATTATAGAAGTAAGGTGAAGATAAGAGTAGGGGAATTTACATGTTGCCGGTGTGGATCTAGCCTCTCGACAGGATATTTCATCATACTTAATGACAGAGAATGGGGACCATTTGGATCTACTTGTGTGAAAAAAATAATGGGATTTTAAAATTATGCCCCGAGCCGGAGTCGAACCAGCGACCTCCACATGTCCCAGACCACGAGAATGAAAAATTACATTCTCTTTGTCCCTATGAGTGTGGCGCTATAACCTCTAAGCCATCGGGGCACATCTTGTAAGTGGTTGCTAAGTACAAATAATGGCTTCGAATAGGTCGGAAGGCAATCCTGGGCGTTTGCTTCAAAGGTGGATAAGAGTTATGTGCAAAGATGCCGATCTCTTAGCATGGACATCCCTAGTTTGCTATTGGATTCAATTGGAGAAGAGGAAAAAATTGTTTCCCGAGTTCTGGTAGCTAGTGGAACACATATGATCACCACGACCGAACGTGTATTTATACATCGCGAGGAGGGGATAATTAACAGTGAAATATTTGAAGAATATGGCCTCAATGTAGATCAGATTTCTATTTTTTCAGATAAGAGAAAGGCGAGAGTTGTACTCAATTATGGGTTGGAAGGGATGCGGGAGTTCTCATTGTATGCGAAGTATTATGACAGAGTTGTGGATCCATTAGTTCGGGGGGTGCTTAAAGCAACAGGGGTGGTAGAACCTGGAGAATTAATCAGACACGTATATCGATATGGTCAGCTAACAGTTGTTCTCACAGATAAACAATTCTTGAAGCATATTGGAGTGGCCCTATGGAGTAGAGATTATGAGAATTTTAATTATGAAGACGTAAGTCGGGTTGATATTGAGAAAGGAGGGGTTTCGGCAGAGATCCTTATTGAATATAAAGGAAGGATGCAAAGGATCAAAACAGATAAAGAGCGAGCTAGACTTATTTGTGTTCAAGCTCGGAATGGACTTGCATTATATAAAGGTTACAAAGACTATCAAGAATATGAGAAAATGATCCCGTCTATTTTGGGAGATGGAACGATAGATAAGATAGTTCCATCTGTTTTTGCAGACTCAGTAGATGCAATACCAAAAATTACAGATGGGAATCAAATGATCATAGCAGAGGAAGAGTTAGAAACAGAAGGGCCTACCCATATAAAAACAATGACCATTCAGACAAAACTTCTACAACTAGAAGCGTCAATAGCAACACATCGAGAAGACACTGAAAAGAAAATTAGAGAAATAAAAGATCTATTGGAAGACCTATGAGACGATTGACGTCTGTTTCGAAGTGCTTAAAAGGATCGAAAGCTGCATGAGGAGTACAGATTCGCCGGAATGCGGAACCGGTGGGGCGCCTGTATAACTCAGGTTGATGCGGGATGTGGCTTTACGGCTGAACCGTTAAGAATCCGCGAGGTTAGCAAATGGCAAGAAGCTTTTACACATACATTAGAGAAACGTGGAAAGATCCCAAAGAAGGCAAATTGAAAGAACTTCAATGGGAACGATTACAGGAATGGAGAAAACAAGGGGCAATAGTTCGATTGGACAGGCCGACTCGTCTTGACAGAGCGAGATCTTTGGGTTACAAGGCGAAACAAGGTATTTTGGTGGTGAGGGTTAGTGTTCGAAAGTCCTCAGCCCGCATACAAAGGCACAAAGCAGGTCGCCGTACGAAAAGACAGGGAGTGAACCGATTGACACGGGCAAAAAGCAGACAAAGGATTGCGGAAGAACGTGCGACTAGAAAATATCCCAATTTGCGTGTTTTGAATTCATACATGGTAGGAGTAGATGGGTCTAGAAAGTGGTTTGAAGTTATTCTTGTAGATCCAAATCATGCGGCGATTCAAAATGATAAAGATCTAAATTGGATCTGCTCTAACGGGCATAAAGGAAGGGCACATAGGGGTTTAACTAGTGCTGGAAAACGAGGGAGGGGATTGCATAAAAAAGGTAAAGGGTCAGAGCACACTAGACCGAGCAGAAATGCAAATAGAAAGAAATAAAGTCCTAGATTTAAATACGGGTAATTTATTTGTTCGGGGAATCTCACTGGGTTCAGAAGATGCCAATTGATCCTAATTTTGACCAGAATAGAGAAGTATCAGGGGAAGCGAATGGGGTTAAGATTTGGGGCCCGGTTAATGAGCCAGATCAACTAGGGATCCATGGGACTCATGTTGCTGTAGATTTCGACATATGCCTAGCAGATGGGGCCTGTTTGGAAGATTGTCCTGTTGATGTTTTTGAATGGGTAGATACACCAGGACATCCGGAAAGTGAAATCAAAGCGAGTCCAATGAATGAAGCGCAATGTATTGATTGTATGTTGTGTGTAGATGTATGTCCGGTGGATGCTATTGACGTGGATCCGGGGAGAGCTGGAAGGATATAAACATAAACCAAATACATCTAATTTTTCTGAATTAATATCGCAGAAAGTGAATACCTTTGTGACAGGGTGAATTAGTTACATTTACACACTAGGGAAGCAGATACAAGAATGATGGATAACAACAGTTCTGACATCGATATTGTTGTGTTAACGAAGGGTGTGCCGGACTTTCGAGAAGGAAAAGTTTCGTTTGATGAGCATGGGCACTTGGAAAGGGGCAAAACTCCAACAGTGATGAATCCCAATGATCGCTTTGCCATGAAAGCTGCACTACAGACAAAAGTCCGTAGTGGTGGGAAAATTACGGTGATGAGCATGGGGCCTCCAGGATACAAAGAAATATTGCAAGAGGCCATGAACATCTATGCTGATGAGTTATACTTATTATCAGATAGAGAAATGGCAGCAGCAGATACATGGGCTACTGCAATAACCATTTGTTCGGCGGTGGAAAAGCTCGATCCTACTCCAGATATTGTTTTTGCAGGTTTTAAAACTGCAGATGGAGAGACAGGACATACAGGTCCCCAAACTAGTTGGGCACTTGAGTGGCCAATAATCACGCACGTAGTTAGTTTGGATGTAGATGTAAATGAAAGGAAAATAAGGGCAATGCGGCTGGTTCAAGGAGACATTAAGGAGATAGAAACGGTAGAAGTTGATTTGCCTTGTTTTGTAATACCAGATCCAGAATTTGAAGCAGAGTATCCAAGAGCATCTCACAGACTAAGATTGCAAAATTTGACTGAAGAAACGCAAATTAGATCCGATTCTTATGAAGAAACTTTGACTATGTGGGACCACAAGGAGTTGAATTTGGATCCGGATTTCATTGGGTTGGATGGGTCACCTACGATTGTGGGGCGGGTGGATCCAATCCCAAAGGCTCCCTCGGATAGGGAAGCAATAATCATAGATATAGAAAGCAAGAGTGGGTTAGAAGAGATGTTAGGAATAATGGCACCATTTGTAGGGGGAAGATGACGTGACGATTGATCCAAAAGAATTGACTATCGGAGATTTGGCGAAAGAGATTTCAAAGATAGAAGATAGTGAGGAATTAAACAATATACTGGTGGCAGAAAAAGAAGGAAAGGGCCGAAAAGGAGCCATCAATGCAATTACAGAACGGATCGAAAATGTAAGTGGAGGGACAGGAGGAGATGGGGTATTCAATCCAAATTCCCACGATATTCGAGAGATAGGGGCTGCAATTAGAGAGATAGAAGACGTGACCAGTTTGAAGGCCATTTTGGATCTTGAAAAATCTGGGGAAAATAGAGCAAGTGCAATAGTATTGATTGAGAGTCGAATAAAAAAATTCTCGGAGAAGGTGGAAGAGGGTGAAATCGATGTCAAATCAATGACAATTGCAGGGATAGCAAATGCAATAAGAGGAATTGAAAGTGCAGATGAATTGAGAGGGTTGCTTGCCCAAGAAGAAGGAGGGGAGAACAGAGTTGCAGTTAAAAAACAAATACAAAATAAGATAGAATCAATAGAAGGGGTCGAAATACTCGAACCAATAGAATATATCGCTCCTGAAGAAAAGTATCCGTATCTAAATCACCCTACTGCAGATAAAAAACATGTTCGGGCGTTAAAAGAGGGGAAATACGAGGATATGTGGGTATACTGCGAAACACAGCGCGGAGAACTCATAGATGTGTCCAGAGAGATGCTAGGAAAAGCGCGGGAATTGATGGACAAATATAATCAAGATTACAAGGTAAAAGAACGAGTTGTAGCTGTTTTAATTGGGAAGGATATTGCACGGTTGGCGGATGAGTGTATTGGGTATGGAGCAGATATTGTCATATATACAGAACATAGTTCTTTGTCACGTTTTATTCATACAGCTTATACAAAAGTTTTCTGCGACATGTCCCGTTCTCGGCCAAAGTGGAAAAAATATGACGAGCCTAGATATGTTATTTTCCCCGCGACAAATAACGGGAGAGACCTTTCGGCTCAAGTGCAGGCAGAACTAGATTCTGGTCTAGCTTCTGACTGTTCAGATCTATACATAGAAAATATAGTGATCACGAATCCTGTTAAAACGGGTATGCCCGGGGCAAAGAAAAACTTTGAACGAGTACTCCACATGAAGAGACCCGATTTTTCTGGTTTTGAGTATTCAACGATTCTTTGTTTAGATAACCCACACAGAGAATTTCATCCACAAGGCGCATCTGTTATTCCGAGGAGCTTCCCTGTAAAAGAGTTAGAATCCAATAGAAAGGGGGAGGTATTTTCTCACGAGATGGAAATTGAAGATGGATGGGTAGACGTGACCATCGTGGGCAATGAAGAAGTTGAGACTGGAGTGGATTTGGCAGAATATGAAGTTATTGTATGCTTGGGGAGAGGAATTGGGAAAGACCCAACTGGTGGAATTGATCTGGGATTGGAACTTGTAAACATGTTCGATAACGCAGCTTTGGGAATAACAAGAGGAATCGTGACATCTTCCTACAAATTTGAGGGGAGAGTGGAACAGTATGCAAAAGAAGAGAGGCAAATAGGAGAAACTGGCCAATGGATAAAACCAAAATTGTATATTGGACTGGGAGTATCAGGGGCGATTCAACATAAGACAGGTATGGTAGAATCGGAGATTATAGTTGCAATAAATGAAGATGAAACTGCAGATATTCGGGATTTTGCAGATTATTTCATACAAGGAGACCTGTTTGATATAATTCCCAAAATGGTAGAAGAACTAAGTGTGGGGAAAGGGAACCTATCAAAATTTATAAAAGGAGAAAAAAATAATGCGTGAATACGAGCACTATGAAGCGATAGTGGTGGGGGCAGGGCCAGGTGGTGCTGCTGCTGCTGCAGTACTGGCAGAGAATGATATTGAAACGATCGTGTTGGAAAGAGGAATAGAACCGGGATCAAAAAATGTATCTGGCGGTCTTATATACGCGGAAGAATCTTCCCCATATACTATTGATAATCTCTTTCCAGAATTTAGAAACGAAGCTACAGAGAGGCCAATAACAGAATACAAACTTCACAATATATCTGGAGAAAAAGTGGCTTCATTTGATCTAAAAGGGCTTCATGAATATGATACAAAATGGTGTGACTCAGTTCTTAGAAGAAAAATGGATTCTTGGCTTTCAAAAGAAGTACAAAATAGGACTCAAGAAACAGGAGGTGGCCTGATAAGTGGGATACACGTGAACGGGTTGCTAAGGGATGAAAACGGGAAAATCGAGGGAGTGACTTGTGACGAAATAGATCCAATCACAGCAGATGTGGTGATTGCGGCAGATGGGGTAACGTCTGGATTGGCTCGTGCATCGGGGTTAATGGACTGGGAGCGCCCAGAAGAATGGTTCCAAGGTGTAAAAGTGGTCGTTGATCTAAAAGACGTAGATGGCATATTTGATTTAGAACCAGAAACGGGAATTGCTCATTTATTTTCCGGAGATCTTTTTGAGGGTGTTCGAGGAGGAGGGTTCTTGTATACGAATCGGGAATCATTGTCGATTGGAACAGTATTCCACCTAGATAGTATTATGGAGGAAGAAGCAGAGAGTCATGAATTATTAAACAAATTATTAACCCACCCATTATTGGGCCAATGGCTAGACAAAGATTATTGTGAATTGGAATATTCAGCAAAACTAGTACCAGATTCGAAAAAGGCCGCAAACCCAAATCCACATTTAGATCGTCTTTTGCTCGTGGGGGATGCTGCAGGTCAAATGCAAGCCCAAGGGCCGATAATAAAAGGTATGAACCATGCAGTTACAGCAGGTGCGCTTGCAGCTGAAGCCTTTGTGGAGATGAACGGAAAGGGAGATAGTGGGAAAGCTGGTGAGAGATATGAATTAAAACTTCGTCAGACTGGGCTTATGAGTAAACTCCGTCCTCCAATGTATAGCGTTGTCAAGGTAGTGGCAGAGAACAAAGTTGCCACCGCAATAGTAGATGGTGTGTTGACCTCTCCTGTTGGTCGAGTGGCGATAAGGGCAATGGGGAAAAGAATAGGAAAATTATACAACGTACCCATCTTATCGATGGCAATACCAGATACTTCTACACCATACGTTACCCTCCCAACAATAATTGGTCAAGAAGTGGGAGAAATAATTAAAAGTAAAAACTTGGTAGATCCTCCAGAGTTAGCAGATCGTATTAGTAAACTATCATATGACACAGATATAGGAAAGCCACACATCGAACTTATAGATAACTCGTACACTGTAAGTGGTGGTGCTGTGACTGCATGTCCAGTGAGTGCTGTTGGATTTGGAGGGGGTTGTTATCGCGTAGAAGAAATAGAAGTAGATGGGACGGTTGAACTTCGGGTTAGCTTAGATACGCAGCCGTGTATTGAGTGTGGTACGTGTGCAGTAGTAGCCGAAACGGAGTGGAGCAACCCAAGAGGAAACAAAGGTGTCGAGTTCAAATACGGATAAAAGATTGGATGATTTTTCAGATAGAATAGAGATTCTTGAAGGAGAACTACGAAGGGAAATTGAAAGAAATTGCGGTAGCAGATTGGTAGAATGGGATTCTGCTTTAGATTGCCTCATGATAGGGTTTGGGCCAGCTATTGCTATGTATATAGAGGCCCGAATAAAAGGAAAATTAATTCCCATAACTCCAGAACAATTCGAAAGAATTGAATCAATTATGAATGGTTGGTTGGAAATATATGCAAAATACTATGGAGAAGATATTGAAGCGAATTTTAGTATAAGAGAAGCATCGTTATTATTTCTTGAAACGCATGACATTCAGGATGTTGCAGAAATGCTAACGAAAATTCCAAAAAAAAAAATTAACCAGTAACTAAGATGGAGTGGGTGAGAGGTAACTTTCCCACAAATCTAGAGTAATAGAATCATTCTCGGGATAAGAATCACCCCAGAGTTCTTGTGCTGAAAATCGGACTTTATACACAGGTTCGGCGAGATACTCCCCGCGCACTATGGCATCTGGCAGGGGGAATGTTCCAAAAATTTGTTCGATCGTTCCAGTACTTTTTTGAGCATATGCGGGGGCCCTACAATGGCCAAATTCATTATTAGATTTTACTACAACTTCATCCCCTATATGAAAATTATTTTTCGTGGGTTCGACTTCTTTGAGCTTGTCTTTTTTGAATGATTCCAATACTTTAGTGGTCAAATCAGGATCAGGGTTGGATTCGTTTTGTTGTGCACCCGATGGGAGAGACTCTCGGCGAGAATCGATATCTTCTCTCGTTAAGATTCCTTTCTCAATTAACAACATTTCAATGCTATCGAGCCATTTTTCAAAATAGCTGAGTTGAAGGTATCGCAGTGGTGGAATTCTCTCTGATGCATGACGTTTTTCGTCTACTTTGTAAATACCATGTACTTGAATTATTTTGTTAATTACAAAGACTTCCTGTTCCCATCTTTCGTGGAATTGGGCAGAATCCATTTTGATTGGGCCGAATCCATGTATTCCCCCTAAATCGTGTATGGCTTTCATGTAGAGATATGAGAGTTGATATTTAATAAATATAACTGGTTATTTTGGAGGCAGGATGACTTGTCTAATTGCAGATCCGCCTTCTTCTAATGCCTCCATTGCTTCATTGATCTCAGAAAGTGGACGTTTGCTGCTGATCATTTCTTTTAACGACATATGCCCTGCCACAACTAGATCTGCTAGCATGGGGATTGCTGTTTGAAGACTGTAAGACCCATTAAAGGATCCAATTATAGATTTTTCCCGTACGACCATCTCATATAGATTGAGATTGACTGTATGTTTTTTTGCAGGAGTTGTTCCGACTAGGACTACAGATCCTGTAGAGTGAAGAGATTCCACTGCCTGTTCGACGACTTTTGGATTTCCAACAACATCAAACGCATAATCTACGCCGCGTCCATCGGTTATTTGTTTGATTCGGTCTACAGGATCTTCTTCACTGGCATTGATTATGTGGGTCGCGCCGAGATTTTTGGCTACTTGGAGTTTCTCAGGGATCATGTCTACTGCAATAATAGTTACCGCTCCACGGACCACAGCCCCTTGTAGAGCGCTCAATCCAACGCCCCCTGCTCCAAAGATGGCGACTGATGCTCCTGCTTCGATGTTTGCCGTGTTCATCACAGCCCCCGCTCCAGTAAATACACCGCATCCTAAAAGAGTTGCTTCATCTAAGGGGAGTTTATCGTTGATTTTAATTGCTACTTCTTCAGTTACATTGGTAAACTGTGTAAAGGATGAAACTCCATGGCAGTGGTATATTTTTTCTCCATCCCGGTAGAATCTACGTTCCCCAGTGCGGAGAGTTCCTGCGTGGCGGGATGTTAGCCTTGCATTGCATAAATTAGATCTTCCCTGTCTACAATATTCACAGATACCACATGCGGGCCTTCCAAGCACTACGTGATCTCCAGGAGATAGAGTGGTAACAGAATCTCCGACTTGACGTACGATTCCAGCTCCTTCATGCCCCATTACGAGGGGATACTGTTCATTGATATTTCCTAATGCCATGGCAACGTCAGTATGACATAAACTTCCGGCAACAATTTGTACTAAGACTTCTTCGCCGGTGGGCTCTTCCACTTCTATTTCACAAATAGTAGCAGGTCTTGATTCAGTGAATTTTCCATTACTAGTTGGTTTTTCGAGGATAGCTGCTATTGATTCCATGGGGGTTTATTCTTCATTTAGAGACTTAACTTCGTTTATAGGAGCTTAGAAGAGGGTTGAGAGGGAAAAGTGATAAGTAGGTGTAAGGGTTGCAAAGGAGATATGACTCGGGTTATCACTGAAGAGGATATTGCTGAAAATCTACAGGTAACAGAGATTATTTCTGCGGTCGAAAGAATGTTTGTTGGTTTTGGAGAAGAGATGGCTGCGACAGATACTCGAGAAGATATTCTGAGTCCTCAATCTATTTCTGGAGAAGATATTGATGCGAAATCACATCTATTGAAAACTATGGGCGGGGTAGTACCATCATTGGAAGTTGGTGCCATAAGAATTAATTCAAACATAGTAACATGGAAAACTAGAGAGGGGAAACGAACTAAAAATAAAATACCAGGAGATAGTGGAAAGTACACAGGTTTGGTTTTGTTGTTTAGTACTAAGACTGGGGAATTATTGTCCATATTTCCAGATGGGATTATTCAGACTTACCGAGTAGCTGCGACAAGTGCAATTGCAGCAAAATATTTAGCTATAGAAGATAGCAATCGGGTTGGTATTTTAGGAACAGGCCCCCAAGCTAGGGCCCATTTGCTAGCTTTTGAGGATATATATGGGATAGAAAGTGCAAAAATATACTCCCCAACTTCAAAGAATCGAGAAATATTTGTTTCTTCAATGAGGGACGAGACGGATATGGATTTGGTTGCTACGACCACTCCTGAAGAAGTTTTTCAAGAGGTGGACATCATACAATGTGCAACTAATTCGTTGGATCCAGTATTCAATATGGAATGGGTTTCAGAAGGAACCCACGTAGGGGTATTAAATGGGAAAGAGCCCCCAACTGATTTTTTCCAAGAGGGGATGTTTGACGTATTTGTACAATCGTGGCCGAAGATCAAGATTTATGAAGAAATTGGAACTACAGTTAAAGAACGAAAGATACCAGCTAAGAATATTAATTACTATGTAGTGGGAGACCCAGCAAGAATACCAGAATTTTCCGTAGATAATACGGAGGAATCTGATCGGATTGAATGGGACAGGGTTCCAAGTTTGCACGAGGCAATAATGGGGAATATAAAAAGAGAAAAATTAGAAGATAGAACGGCGTTTTATAATCGGGGTTTTGGGGCGCAGTTTGCAGCTGCGGGATGGGCTTTACATCAGCTAGCAGAAAGAGAGGAAATAGGACACATAGTTCCAACCCAATGGTTTGAGCAAGAAATACAAGGGACATGAGGATTGCAGAGAAGGGAATTGATAGTAAGAATCCACATCGAGTCCCCCGATAGTCTTTAGTAGATAGATTGGTTATAAATTGCAATGGCAGAGATCTGCTCAACGTGTGGGTTACCCGAGGAGCTTTGCATTTGCGAGGACGTGGCGAAAGAATCTCAGCAAATAACAATTCGGACAGATACTAGAAGATATGGTAAAGCAGTGACGGTTATCCAAGGTTTTGATCCAAAGGATGTTGATCTCGGGAGCCTTGCTTCATCTCTAAAAGCTAAGTTTGCTTGTGGAGGTACCGTTGAAAATGGATCAATAGAATTGCAAGGAGACCATACTGCAAGAGTTATAAAATTCCTTCAAGAGAAGGGATTTACCGTGGCATAAGACCTATTGGGTAGAAAGAAGTAGGCTAAATCATAGATGGTTAATGAAAAAGTTGCAGTTTTGATTGCTGCAGGGACGGGGATGGGTGCAGATGCAGCTAAAAAATTAGCTTCAGAGGGATTTAAAGTATCAATACTTTCGTCCTCTGGGAAAGGAGAAACGTTGGCGAAAGAACTAGGAGGATTTGGAGTGACAGGGTCCAATCAATCGAAAGTTGACATAAAGAAACTTATTGATGGCACAATTGATAGATGGGGAAGGGTAGATGTTCTAGTAAATAGTGCAGGTCATGGTCCCAAAGGTCCGATTCTAGATATTTCAGATGAGGAGTGGTACAAGGGTATGGACACATATTTGATGAATGTGGTTCATGCTGCCCAATTAGTTACCCCTATTATGCAATCCCAAAAATCCGGGGTCATAATTAACATATCTACTTTCGCAGTATTTGAACCAGATCCCATGTTTCCTACTTCAGTTATATTTAGGTCTGCTTTGGCGGCATTCACTAAATTATTTGCAGATGAATATGCTTCTAAAAATATTAGGATGAACAATATATTACCAGGTTTTATTAATAGCAAGGGTTTGCCCGAAAAAGAGGAAATTAAATCTAGAATTCCATTGAATCGATATGGAACGACTGAGGAAATATCTAGTTTGGTGAGCTTTTTAGCATCTGATGGGGCAGCATACATCACAGGTCAGAATATTCGAGTGGATGGTGGCATTACCAGATCAATTTAAAGTCATATTAGTTCCCGGTTGGAATGCAAAAATAAAACGTCATCATTTAGATAGATCAAGGACTAACACATCATACGGATTAAAAGATTATGTGCAATGATCACCCTCATAGAACAGATGGCGGAAAAAGTATAACGGTGCAGCAAGCAGTAGATGCTGCTTATGAAAAAACGTTTCCCGGGAAAAGGACTTACGTAACAGCTTTAGAAACAGATAGATATGATTATAAAGATGTCTGGAAGAGCCTCAGAGATCCTGAAAAGAGATTGATCAGAGGGAGTGAAATACCAATGAAGGCCAAATCTTCACCACCACAAGGATCTCAAACGTGGGGGAAACAGCTTGTAAGGCCCTGGTCGGGGATCACCCAGTCATTACAGTTACATTATAGAGTTCTAGCTCCCGAAAGCCATGGGAAAAAACACTACCATCAGAATGAAGCCATGTTGTATATTTTAGAAGGGGAGGGATATGAAATCCATGATGGTCAAGAGTATAAGTGGGAAGCAGGAGACCTTGCAATCATAAGAGGGGGGACTGTTCATCGCCACTATAGTTCAGATCCAGAAAACCTATGCAAAGGTCTAATTATAAAACCAAAGGCAGTGTGTCAATTTTTGCATCTGTTATATCAGGGATTTGCAGAGAATTATCCCTCAGAAAGGTGTCGTGTTGACCCAGAATGGACGCCTGATGAACTTTGGACAGATAAAAAGCAATTGTATCATGCAGGAGATTTACTAGATGTAATATCACATAAAGAAGGTGCACAAAAAGAACGTCTTAAGGAGAGGGTATAAAATGGCAAAGGAATACACACACAAAGAAGAAAGGTTGTCATACAATAAAGGAGAAAAGGTGGCTTCGTATTATGGTGAAGCAATAGAAACATCAAAACAGAATCCTATGGCACAGCATGGGAGTGGGCCTGATAAAAAGGTCATCAAACCGGAAGAAATGCCTTGGGAATATTCCCAACAGGGTATCCTGAAACATGTTATAAATGAGAAGTTGGCCAAGGAACTGGGCGCTTCTGTTAGAGGGACCGACATATACATGCAAGTCATACCTCCAGGGGGGAGATCTGGAAAGCATCGTCATATGAGCGAAGAATTGATTTTTGTGATAGAAGGGGAAGGATATGACCTACACTGGGATCCTACGTTACACGTGGGGCAGGATGTTGCACATTGGACATATCCAGAAGAAGCACTGAGGTTTGATTGGATACCAGAAGATGTGATATATATTCCAACAAATACGGTCCACCAACATTTTAATAAAAGTCAAGAAGTCCCTGCAAGAATTCTATGCTGCCAAAGTAGACTTTATAATACACTTGGTTATGGGATGGAAGATTTAGAACAATTCGAAAATGCACCAGAATACGAAGAAACTGATTAAGACTCAATATAGATTAAATCATTTTCTATGAGAAGTTTGTATGGTTTTAAGCTCATATCAGGAAATGATAAACACTTTCCAGAGGGGATATGATATTGGAGTTGGTGCCATGGACAGCTGACTACTTCTCCTTGATAATCCCATGCTAGTTGAAAATTATTTTCGCGTTTTCCATAAAGAGTTCCTTCGTTAATTGTACCATTACTACATAAAGGCCCATATTGATGGGGGCAAACATTGGGTATTGCATGGAAATCTCCATCAATATTGAATAGTCCGATCTCAACCCTACCTATCCTAACTATTTTATGACCACCAGGAGAGATGTCTTTGGTCTTAGCCACTAGATGTTTTTTTACCATAGTTATTAGATATTATAGAGTTTTTTGGCATTTAGACCCCATATTTTTTCTTTGGCTTCTTTGGAAATGGGCATAGATTGAATTGCACCTGCATCGTCCCAGTCGTGATGTGGAATATCTGTTGCAAATACAGCAGTCTCTTCCCCATTGACTTGGTCGAGGAGAACGGCTAATTCTGCAGGGTTTTCAGGTACTTCAATTGGGTGAGTCCCAATATAAAATTCATCGATGTATTCAGAGGGTCTTTTCTCGAGAAGGGGTGCTTGTTCCCTATGTTGCATGTATTCTCGGTCGAGACGATACGCCGTCATGGGCATCCAAGATAATCCAGCTTCGAGGAAAACGAATTTGAGTTCGGGATAGAGTACAGGAATTCCCTCATTTACGATGTGCATGCAATTTACTACAAGGGATAGCTCGTGTGCAAGAGTATGTCTTGTTAAATAAGGTAATTTATGCATATTGAATGGGAATTCGGGGAAATCTACACCTACGCTGTGGAATGCAATTGGTAGAGAATGTTCGGATGCAGCTTCCCAAATAGGACGATATGTGGAATGTCCATACGTTCGATCTAAACCTCCAATTGGTAGGAAAATGGCCTTCATTTGTTTCTCGTTTGCCACTCTATCAATTTCTTCTGCTGCGGCATGGGGATCGTGGGGGGCTACTGCAATGGCACCTATTAAGGCATCACTTTGGTCGAGAAATCGGTCAATCAGATAATCATTGTACGCGCTGGCAAAAGCGTTGGCGTACTCGACAGATTGTAATATGGGAATTTTAAGAGCATTTTCCCCAAAAAGAACTCCAACGTCAACATGATATTTCTTTAGTTCTCGTTCCGTGTTTTCCCCATTGGTTAGGTCGGGCCGTTTGGCGTGCTTAGATGCAGGAGAGTTTCTGAAAATATCGCCTAGCTTCATTCCAGGCATAAAACCAGAGGTATCCCTGTATCGATAGGATTTTTCATAGCTACGAACTGCGTCATCGTAAGGAGATTCAAAGTATTTCGCCATGAGACCGGGAGTCTCCTCGATGTGGACGTCATTGTCTACAACGAAGACATCTTCTAAAGGACTTTTGGGGGCAGATTCTGATTTAACCATGAGAATATATTTAGATAAGAATTTGAGGTATAAATAAATTCTCTTAAAAATATAGAATCAGTAGGATGTAGAGTACTGAATGAACTTAAGTGACGAGTAGATCTAACACCAAAACTAGTGCGTCTTCTCCGTCGGCATAATAACCAGATAGGGAATGGTGGAATGAAAATCCAAATCGATTATAAAGGGAGATGGCAGTTTTGTTTCCTTTTCTCACTTCAAGTTTTACTTTTTTGATTTCTTGTGATTTAAAATCGTCCAAAATTCGAGATATCAACTGGGTTGCAATCCCATTCCCACGCCAGGGAGGGGATACAGCTAAATCTTTTATGTGCCCAAGGGGAGAATCATCTTCTAATATTACGTCTGCTATGATGAAACCTATTGGCGAAGGATAGGTATTAGAAAGGGGCAAAATGTCGTCGATGAGAGAATTTTCAGTGGGTACAGTTGCTACTAAAAATCCAGGGGTTGCAAGAAAATAATTGAAAATATCAAAAGTCCAGGGAGAAGGGCACGATAATCGTTCTATTTGGAGTATATCGAGTAGATCTTCTTGTCTTGCGTGGCGAATCGATATCCGGTTATCAGTAACATCTGCAAGAGGTATCAGATCAACATTGGAAGACTCTATGAAATTTTCCACCATAGTCTCACAGCATATTTGTTTGCGTGTGATAAAAAAGACGTGGTACAGATAAAATTGAGTTCGGCAGGGTTATTTCCATTGCGTCGAACCGGAATCACATGTTTGAATCAGGTCAATTTGTTGCGGAGCATGTAGAGCCAATTGAAGATGTTCAAATTCAACCGAATGGTGTTGATCTAACCCTTTGTTGTGTTTTTGTTCAGACGGCAGGGGGCAGTATAGAAAAGGGAGGGAAAAAAATTGGAGATCGGGAAGAGATAGAACCTCAAGATGGTCAGTATACCTTGCAACCAGGGGGTTACATAGTTAGATATTTTGAAACGGTGAATATTCCAGAAGGCCATGTGGGATTTATCTACCCCCGTTCTTCATTACTTCGGAATTCGTGTATGATCAATACTGCAGTGTGGGATTCTGGTTACAAAGGAAAGGGAGAGAGTTTTTTGCAGGTTTACAAGGGAATAGACATAGAAAGAAGGTCTAGAGTCGCACAGATAGTTTTTGCTCGTGCAGAGAATACAGGTTTGTATGCAGGAGGATATCAGGGAGAAAATCTATAGCTCTGTTAATCCAGCTTCGACCAAGCGGGGGAGAACATGCCGAGGGGTTAAAGGGCCCTCGAAAAATCGAATTCCAGTGGCATCATAAACTGCATTCGCAATAGCCGCAGGGACAGGGACAGTAGAACATTCACCGGCTCCTTTTTGGCCATGGGAAGTAGAAGGATCTGGATTTTCAAGTTCATCTATTTTAGTAATCATAGGTACGTCTGCGGCAGTGGGTAGATGGTAATCGACTAGAGATCCGTTTTCTAGGTTTCCATTTGAATCGTAAACCATCTCCTCGAGTAGTATTTCGCCTAAGCCATGTATAATCCCACCTTGGGTTTGTCCTTCTAGGAGTTTTGGATTGATCAGTTTTCCCACATCTTCACATATTGCTGCGTCGACTACCTGGACAACTCCGGTTCCAGGATCTATTTCCACTATGACCCCAAAGGCTCCAAAAGTATATCCATGGGAAATATTTCCAGTCCCAGTTTCAGGATCTAAGAATTCTGCTTCAAGTGTTTCGAACTTGGCGGCCCCCACCAACGATACACCTTTTCTGAAAATTTCTGGACGGTCCTCGGGATCACCAAATGTGGCTTTGTGAGCTAGTTCTTTCATAGTGATTCCGTTATCAGAGTTCCCTTTTTCGTGGATGAGACCATTTTCAATTTCTACATCATCCTCATTTATTTTTAAGAGCCAAGCTGAAAGTGAAACGATAGTCTGCTTTAGATTTTCTGCGGCCATTGCGGCAGAGGTTCCGCCCATAATAGTTCCACGATCTGCCCAAACGCCCATATCATCAGGGGTTATATCGGAGTCACCAATAACAGGAGTCACGTCATCGGTGGAGATCCCAAGGACGTCGGCTACAATTTGACAAAGTGCAGTTTCAGTTCCCTGTCCTATACTGCAAATACCCGAGAAAACCGTGACTTGTCCGTAATGATTCATCTGAACTATTGCAGAGGAATAATCAGCTCCTTTGGCACTTTTATTCCCTGCTCGTTTCATGATTGTTGCCATACCAATGCCGCGGAGTTTTCCATCATTGGTCTTGGGACTACTGCGTTCTTTGTCCCAGTTAAGTCGATCCCGAACTATATGGAGGCATTCAGGCATATCAGAGTTTACCCATTTAAGCCCAGATGGTGTTCGAAGGGGCATGTCTTCTATTCGAGGGACATTTTTTAGTCGGAGATCGATTGGGTCCATTCCCAGTTCTTCTGCCGCCATATCAACTAGTTGTTCTCGCACATAGGTGAATTGGGGATCTCCATATCCTCTTACTGCAGATCCTGGCATTACATTTGTATATACGACAGATCCAGTGATGCGTTGATTTGGAATGGGATAGGGACCAGAGCAAGTAGCCATCGCTGAAAATGCGATCGTCTTTCCAAAACTCCCATAAGCACCTGTATTTTGGAACATATCGATATCCATTCCGACAATGGTGCCATCATTTTTCAAGCCTAACTTTGCTGTGAACGTTTCGGGGTGCCTTCCCCGTCCGGCTTTTAATTCTTCTATCCGGTCTAGAACCATATTAACTGGTTTTCCAGTTACCATGGCAAGTACTGATGCACATATTTCGTGGGAAAACAGCTCTAGTTTGACACCGAACCCACCTCCAATATCTGGCATTTTGCAGACTACTTGTTCCACTTCTAGATTGAGGATGGTATCTGCGACATACTTTCTCAATAAATGTGGTACTTGGTTTGAAGACCATAGTGTTAGTTTAGGAGCGGCTCGGTCATAGTGAGCAACGCATCCATGAGGTTCTAAAGGAGAGGGATTGGTTTTGTGTGTTTTAAAAGAACCTTCTACGATTATATCAGCGTCTGATAGAGGATCCTCATAATTTCCTACATGAACATGGCAAGTGTTTAGGAGATTTCCTTTAACTTCACAATTGGGATCGTCGCTTAAAGTGGGATGGATGACAGGGGCGCCTTCAGCTAGTGCATCTTCGATTCCAACGACTGCGGGTAGTTTTTCATACTCAACACGGACTAAGTCGACTGCTTCGATGGCTATATTTTTGGTTTTTGCCAATACAATGGCAACTTCATCGCCAACATAACGTACTTTGTCAGATGCTAGAGCTTCCTCATCTGCCCGGGTGAGACTAGGGTGGCCAAATGGTTTTACATATGGATCGATATCCTCGGCAGTCCAAACTAGTTCGACTCCAGGGTATGCTTTTGCATCACTTGTATCAATTGAAATTATACGGGCATGGGCGTGGGGACTTCTTACGAATCTTGCATAAAGCATCCCGGGGAGATGAAGATCGTCGATGAATTGTCCTTGTCCGGTGACTAATTTTTTGCCCAATTTACTGTTAACGCTCTTCCCAATTTCACGATTTTTGAGAAGGTCTTGATCAGATAAGATTGCTTGACTACTCATGTAAACTTCCTATAGTGAATTTTGTGTTTTGCTCGTATATGGGTGTTACGCAGTTGGGCAGCTCTTCGAATATGTGACAATATGAGAATTTTTCATAGAGAGTGTGTGGAGAGGCCCTCACCAGATTTTGCAATCTTCACATAAAAAATTCTCTTCTTCGATCCAATAAACAGGAGCTGCAGTACCACAAGAATTGCAGACTGTATTGGGTCGAGAGGTTGAATAAACAATGGTGAATAAACTTGGAGAGTGGGTCTCTGGAATCTCAGAGGAGGTTTCAGGAGGGGAGGGAGGATCAGAGGTGGTTATAGAAGGGGGAGAGTGGGCTTTCTGAAAATCATCTAAGGAATGATTAACCGGCATTAACTGGTATTGAGTTTAAGAAGATATAACATAAAGGAATTAATCTAAGAAGGAGCCTATCGTGGAAATTGCAGTTGCGGGGTCAGGTCCAAGGGGATAGCCCACCACAATACTTCCAGTACGATCGTATATTTCTGCAAGTCGTGTGGATACCACTTCGGAGGTCCCAGATATGCTGAAAGTATTAAGCATATCATCAGTTACTTTTTTAAATGCTTGCTGGAAATCTCCTTCTTGGATTAAATTGCGAATGGAATTTGCAATTGAAGAGTCAATATTATGAGATTGTAGAAGTGTTGTTGATGCACCAGCAACTATGAAAGCCACAGAGGGGCGAGAAGCGGATTTTGCCTTAGAAGAATTAGAATCAACGCTAACACATACATGTGCAGAAAAATCAAATTCATCAGAGGAACGTTTAGTAGAGGACAGGCAAGTATCAGCATATTCAATTGCGGCAGATATGTCGTGATAGTTAGTAGCGTTAAAAAGCGTTCCTTCAGCTATTTCGGTGCTCAATTTTAGAATATTTTTCCCCTGAGTTCCTACATAAATGGGGATATTACCAACCGTAAAATTTAGACGTGCGTTATGGATGATTAGATTCGTTTCGGGGTTCTCATAAGTGACTTGGTTTCCGGTCCAAAGGGACCGAAGAATCTCGACTGTTTTAGACAGTTGAAGGAGGATGTCAGTGTGTTTGAGTCCAAAATGGGAGAGTGTAGATCGGTCTCCAGCCCCAATTCCGAGAATTGCTCGCCCATTGCTAAGTTCCCAGAGAGTTGCCATTTGAGAAGCTAAAGTTAGAGGATGGGTCGTGTAGGGATTTACCACTCCAGGACCAATTTTTATCGAGTTTGTTGAGTTTGCGATTTGGGCTAGAGTCAAAAAAGGGTCTCTATTATTATAATGGCAACTTGTAAAAATGGTATCAAACCCAGAAGACTCCGCCAATTCAGAGAGATTAGCAATCTCATGGGGCGGTAATTCGGGGGTTAATTCAATTGCTTTCAAGATGCCCACCTACGTAGGGCTTTTCGGACTACATCATCTTCGGGTTTTCGGAATAAATCTTGGTTTTCTGGGAATGGTCCAAAATCCCAATTTCGAACAATAACAACGGGAGTTCCACCATCTCCTTCTCCCATCAATAGATTTGCCGCAGAAGCTAGCTCATCCAAGATGCACTGTACCGTGACTTCTAATTCATGTCCTATTAGGTCGTGTTTTCCTCTCCAATCGCGATGGGCAGATATTCCTGCCCAACCAATAGCAACACCCACTTGACCATACCGGAAAGGTCTGCCACAAGTGTCAGTGATGATTACAGATACGTCGGTGGAGAATTGTTTTTTCAAGCCCATAGCACTATGAGAAGGATCAATAGGAAGGAGAAGAATATCGTGAGATCCTGTGTTAGATCGATCTATGCCAGCATTGACACAAATATGTCCAAAATGAGTTCTACACAGGATAAATGGTGACTCGATGAGAACCTCTGAACTTTCATCGAGAATGGCCTGTGCGAATCGAGGGTCTTTTGATTTCCCAGTGAGGGATTCGAGAGATTTTGCTATGGATTCTGCTCTTTTAGAAGGGGTAAAATTCGATAAATTTGTAGCCCTCCCCTCTGATTTTGAAATAATAGTACTAGCTATAAGAATAATATCTCCATCGATTAAGTCAATATTTTTTTCAACATGAGAAGGAATGTTATCACCAGGTCTTATCTCAGGTATTCCTTCAACGGTGAAAAGTTCCATGGGCGTGTATGGTGCTGCAGAAGCATAAGCTCAAATAATACAACATCAAAAGGAAAAAGTGAATTTCAAAGGGGTAATAATAATAGGTGGTGGTGATGACGAAGGTTACCCCCACTAAGCTCAGTGTGGCGAAACTAATTTACCGAGCCACCTTTTGATTTTGAGAAGATTTATTTGAAATATTGTAGAAAGTCGTCGTGTTTTGCGTCATGCAATATAGTGCGTAGAATAGACAGCAACGGGGAGAGGTCATCTTTTTTTGCACAGATGGGTGCGATTACATCTGACCATTGTTTCCAGGGGGACGGGAGACCGAAACTATTGGAGATATCGTCTAATGTGGCATCTAGATTACTGATTTTATCTATTTTGTTTATAGCCAAAATAGTCGGTATTTCGAGGTCAATTAAGAAATTGTAAAAATCGATGTCGTGGGGTACATCTCCACGAGATACGTGACGATCTATGATTTCTATTGCGCTGTTTCCATCGATAACGAGTATGGCCGCGAGTATTGAATTTGAATTAGACTCTATGTACTGAACTACGTCGGTTTTTATTGTTTCCCTATACGCATTTTCGACGCCAGACATGAACCCAAATCCGGGTAGGTCTGTGATCAAGAAATTGTGTGCGGAAAAATCATAAAAATTGGGCTTTCTTGTTACTCCGGGTTTTTTTCCAGTTCGGAATGCACGCCCAGTTATCTTTCTCATTAAAGTGGATTTACCTACGTTAGATCGCCCAACAAGTATGATTTCGGAGTCCCTGTTAGGACGTCCTTGGAACATGTCCATTAATTTTCCCCGATTGTTAAGAGTTTCTTGTTTTTTAGCAGAGTTCTAGGGGGGGTGAGAAGTTGACCAAAGATCCGATATAGGGATAGAAGATATGGCTTGTTTAATCAAGTCAGAGGGGGATAGGATTTGTGGTTCAGTTAGAGTTTGGAGATCAAGAGTATCAGAGGGATCAGAAGAGATACAAAGATAATAATCAGATTCTACATTTGTAGATAGATCGGATTTGCTACACACAGTGAGGAGGGTTATTTCAAATTGGGACTTAATTTCGTCGCGTAAGCTCAACTGGTTTTCTAGTGAATAGCCACATGTTTCACTGGCATCTATGAAAAATAAAATACAATCTGCAACATATCTGAGTGCGCTTATGGCTTGTTTTTCTATATCGTTTCGGTCGGACATGGATCGATCCAACAATCCAGGAGTATCTATGAGTTGGTATCGAATGCGGTTTTGTTCTATGTGACCTACTAGAACTCCACGTGTTGTGAAAGGGTAGGAAGCAATCTCATTCCTTGCGTTTGTAGTGACATTTACGAAAGAAGATTTACCAACATTAGGATATCCTGCAACCACAACAGTTGGGATGTCAGGATCAATTGTGGGAAGGTGCCTGAGTGAATCCCTAGCTTCAGATAAGGTTATTAACTCACTTGAAACGCCTCGTACGACAGAAGCCATTCGGGCAAACGCCTGTCTTCGGATTGCCCTTGCTTGTTCTAGGTTGGTCCCTATAAGAGAACTTTGATGCTCACGGCCTATGTCTTTTGTTTTAATGGATGCCCATTGAATTTTCCCAAGACTTTTTCTCAAAGTGTCTACCTCGACAAGGATGTCGGCTAAGTCATAGTAAAAAGGGCTAATTGAATCGAAATCGGGCCACGATTGGACTATATGCTCAAGATTATCAGAAAGGATATTAGAAGACGTCCGGAGCATGGACCGTTGAGCTTGGACTCCATATTGTGCCTTTCCAACTCTCGCCGCTTTTGAAAAGGCTTTATCTAAAAGTTCTTCGGAAGTAGGAGTGGTAGGTAGGGACTCGAACTCCATAGGACCTGTATTATTTCAGATGATAAAAAGAAGGTTAGTTCGAAATGCGCAAAAATGCCACGATAAGGTATAAATTGGGATCAATCGCCGATTGTACTTTCTTCGTAACGAGTATTGTACTGGCGTGCGGTGGTGACAAATGTGGTACATTTTGAAAGCTGTTTAAGTTTTCTTGCACCTACATAAGTACAGGCACTTCTAATGCCACCCAAAATATCTTGAACTGTTGTTTCTACTTCGCCTCTGTAGGGTACTAATGCAGTTCTGCCTTCAGAAGATCGATAATCTTTGAGCCCTCCGAAATGTTTCTCGTTTGCCGTTTTAGAACTCATCCCATAGAATTCAACGAATGTTTTTGGTTTGATTACGGGGGCGTAAGAATTAGTATCTTTATCCAAAGTATATTCACCATCGTTGTGATATTTAGTGACTATGTCCCCGCCTCCTTCATTGTGGCCAGCTAGCATGCCCCCGATCATAACGAAATCTGCTCCTCCAGCAAAGGCTTTTACCACGTCACCGGGGAAAACACATCCGCCGTCTGCTATGATATGTCCATTTAGTCCATGGGCCGCATCGGCGCACTCGATAACGGCAGAGAGTTGGGGATAGCCAACACCTGTTTTGATTCGAGTAGTGCATACACTTCCAGGTCCAATACCAACTTTAATAATATCTGCGCCATTGAGAAGGAGTTCCTGTGTTTGGTCTGCAGTTACTACATTTCCCGCGATGATAACTACATCGGCGTAATCGTCTCGGAGGGTGGAGATGAAATCGACAAAACGTTCGGAATAACCATTTGCAACATCTACACAGATATATTTGAGATCGGTGCCTACTTCTTTTTTAACAGAAGCGAACTTTTCAAGTTCGGGAGACGTGATTCCGATGCTCATAGCGGTGGATTCTTTCAGATTAGAGTTTGTAGTGAAAACGTCAGTGAGTTCGGCGGAATCATAGCTTTTTATTAAACATGTGAAGAGCTGTTGAGAGGACAAACTTTGGGCCATAGGAATAGTACCTACGCCATCCATATTTGCAGCCATGATGGGAATTCCATCGTAGTGTATATCTGTGTTGGATAGATAATTTCGGAAGCTAAATTTGCGTGTGAGGTCGACTTTTTTTCTCGATCCTAAAGTAGATCTCTTGGGCCGAATTAAAACGTCTTCATATCCAAGTTTTGGATCGGTTTCAATTCGCATATAAAGATACCTCAGAGTAAATCTCGCAGATGGAGATACTATATTTCACAGAGTACATATACCAGAATAAGTTAAAAAAAGTACGGCTATAACTCTACTGATTTCACTGTGGAGTGCATATCAATTCCGTCTGTTTTCAAGCTCTGATAAGAGGTCGTCTATGTGTGCACCTTTCATGGATAACAGAACTAATAAGTGGTACACTAAATCTGCCGCTTCGCGGATTAGTTCTTGGGAATTGTTATTTTTTGCTGCCAGGATTAACTCAGTGGATTCTTCCCCTATTTTCTCAAGGACTGCGTTTTCACCTTTTTCATGAAGAAAAAGAGAAGAGGTATAAGAACCTTCGGGGAGCTCTTCTTTACGCTGTTCGATCACAGTGAAAAGTTGATCTAGAACGGATTGTTTCATAAGAGTTGGTAAAGTTATTCCTCCAAAATATAAGGCATTTTGGAATCTATATTGTCGATCATTTATTTTATTTGGGTTTTTGAATGGGGAGAAGTAGTTCCGAAAAATGCGAGATCGTGAATGCGCAAGTCGGAGGTTAACTCCGGGTGGAAAGAGGTTCCAATAATATTATTTTGGCGAATTGCGACTGGCTTCCCTTCATATTCGGCCAAGATTTCAACATTATTTGAGACAGTTTCTACCGCAGGGGCACGGATAAAAACAGCAGGGAATGGGTCAGTTAAGCCAATGACGGGTAAATCGGTTTCCAAACTATCAATTTGCCTACCGAATGCATTTCGGTTTATACTCACATCCAATAGATTCAACGTTTTAACACGAGGATCATTGGCATTGGACGATGCGACTATTAGTCCAGCACAAGTGACGAGAAGGGGTTTTCCAGATGCGGCGTAAGAAATGATTTCAGAAGAGAGATCTATATCATCAATGAGTCTAGATATGGTTGTTGATTCACCCCCAGGTATAGCTAAAAAATCGCATTTTGGGATAAGTCCAGGTTGCCGAATTACAAGTGTGTCTATGGAGATATTTCGGTGGGCGCCGAGTCTAGAGATTGCACCGATATGCTCACTAACATCTCCCTGGACACCTATTACACCTGCAACTAGATTTTGGGAAGAGGACATTGGAATTAATTAACAGCTGTAACTTATTGAAGAATTATATAGTCCAATTAAGCACTAATATCCCCAGGCCGAACACAATACAAATTGCCAGTGCTGTTTTTGGATCCATATGAATTGCATTTTTGGATTCTGCGTCGAAATAGCGGACTAATCCCGCGCTCGATTGAAGTCCACCTGAACTTTTTTGTTTTTTCATGCTCATGAATTGGATTCAACTAGCCTAAATCTTTCGGCATAGGCAGATCTTGGTTTAATCTGGCTAAGAAATCCTTATTCCGTGGGAGAGCATTAGCCAGGGTGAGATAAATGACTATAACTGTAAAAGATTTCTATGCAGATTGGTGTGGCCCATGTAAAATGCAAGATCCTATTCTAGAAGAATTAGAAGGAGAATGGGAAGGGAAAGTTGTTTTTGAAAAAATAGATGTGGATACTCACCAAGATATTGCTAATAAGTACCAAGTTAGATCAATACCAACAATTGTGATTGAAGATGATGAGGGAGTAATTTCGAGATTTGTAGGAGTTACACAAAAGGAAGATCTAGAAAGTGTCTTCCAACAAAATAGTAGTTGAAAATAAAAGCTTTACTTGATTTCAATACCCAATTCGTCCATGTCTTTGTTGGATTTGGAAATATTAATCAGTACAGGAGTGATTCCTTCTATTTCTGCGGAGTTGGCAAGTGCACCGGCATCGACAGCTCGTAAGCCATTGATTTCATTGGAAATTTGAATGACAACCTGTTTAGCATCGGCATCATCTCCAACAACGAGGGTATCAAAATCTAGAGGAGCGTCTAGATCGGATAATCGGTGGGCAGGGAGAGTGTGGAATGCCCCTATGAGAGGGACACCATCGGGAGAAGCGTTTGCCGCATATTCAGTGACGCTTCGACTAGAGGGGGGAGGAGAAGAGTAGAAATTCCCATCATCATCGCGTTTTAAGCCAACCGCAGGGCTGATCAGGATAGACCCAGGGGATATGGCTTCAGTTATAGATTTAATTGTGTCTACGATATAATAAGGAGGCACAGAAAGGACGATGATATCTGCCCCGACGGTCATTTCATCGTTACCACCTCCAAGGACAGTTCGTTTCTTTCCGCGATTAGAAAGTTCTAGCTCGTATTTTTTTGCACTATCAATTCCTTTTTGAGGATCTCGAGAACCAATTCGAATTTCGTGAGTGGTATCATGGGCCCACCGGAGAGCTAAACCTTCTCCGATATCTCCAGTCCCACCTATTAATGTAATTATCACATGGTAACTAAAAAATCAAGGGATATGGACCCACCGATTTTAATTTTTTCATAAGTGAAAGTGATTTAAAAATTCAATAGAAGTTCGGGTAAATCATTGACAGTAGAGATGACGGCATCTGCTCCGTTTTCTTCAAACATTTTTTTTCCAGAGATTCCTGAGAGTCCGCCAGTGAGAACTCCGACACCACGGTAGTTTCGGGATGGGTCGGCTTTAGTGGCATTCACCACAGTTTTGATATCATCAAGGGTGTCCCCCACATAAACCAGTGAAGAGGAATTAAATTTTTCTGCCAGGGAAATGAGTCCCGCAGGATGGGGCTTTTTAGAGGGGGAGTTTTCCATTGCCATAACGTAATCATCAGATATGTCGAGTTCCATGCTATCGAGAGCCATGTGTGCCTCAGAGAGGGGCCTACCAGTGAGAACTCCGACATTGAATTGAGTTAGTAATTGATCAATCGTTTGTGCAGAGATTATATTTTCTTCAGATAGATAGTAACCAGGAACATCAATGATGGGTTCGTGTTGGAAACATTCAAGAAATTTTTTCCTGCCTAGATAGAAGGATTGGAACATGGCCCGTACAGCGCCGGGGTCCCATTCGTCTTCAGCAGCAGATCCTATCACTTTAGAAATAGTTTTTTTAGTAGCAGGTAGACCCCCTCCATTGTCTCCTATTTTTTGAACTAAAGAGGCGAAAGTGTCGGGGTGGCCATGGCGTTTTGCCAGTGTGCACAGTATCCCAGCATCGGTTAGTTCCCAATCGTCGTTGAAACCACCGGCGTTTTTCAGTAGTTGAATTCGTTCGAGTGGGAATTCTTCCCCGCTGAGACTTTCGATCGTGTCTGCAATGGCGCGCCTATAAGATTCCGATACATCCACCATAACTCCATCTATGTCGAGAATGATCGAATCTACTTGCATGAATGCATAGAGGTTTCTTATAGATGTAAGAGTTTGTGATTTTTATTCCAATGCCCAATAGATAGTTTCCCCGGGGGTTGTTTCAATTCGGACGGGTATTTCTGGAAAATCATTCCCCAATGTTGTGAATAGAAATTTAGATTTGACCTGTAAGGCAACATTAAGAGTTGGTTGATGTAACTCAGGGGGTAGGTTCAATGCATAGATTATGTCTGCTTTAGAATATAAGTCTAAGAGGGGGTCGCATATATCATCGAGAACAAATTGGACCCCGTCAGGGGGGTTGCACTGATGGATATCAGTGGCCACTATAATTCTATTTTCAGAAAGGGAATGGGCCACGTCAAATCTAGAACCGATTCCGACTTCGACCAATCTTTTGAACGGACGGAGAATAGAGAGGAGAGAGGTTGTTGAATCAGAGTGCACGTCGGGAAGTTTATGCCTCGGTACTCATATGTTCTTCGTATGCTCGTCGAAATAATACCACTCGGAAGTATAGAGGCAGCCATTAAGCGAGAGGTATCTTCGGCGTTGAGGAATGTTTATGGAGTTGATGTGTCATTTCAGGAGGCAAAGCAAATGCCACAGGGATTATATGAGAATTCTAGGGGGCAATATCGAGCTGAAGGTCTTCTAGAGTTCACTGCGCAGAGGGGGAGGGGAGAAAAAATTGTGGCCATAACAAACGATGATATGTACTACACAGGGAGGAACTATGTTTTTGGCCTAGCATATCTAGGTGGGAAAGCTTGTATAATATCAACTTATAGATTGAAAAAACAAACGCAAAGAGAGTTTTCTGGGAAGACTGAACAAGAGGTATTCGTTGGAAGAGTGAGAAAGGAAGTAATACACGAAGTTGGCCATACATTAGGTCTAGAACATTGCAGTAATAATAGATGTGTCATGTCTTTTTCTCCTACGGTTTTAGATGTTGATCGGAAAGAGGAATATCTTTGTGGGGCTTGTAGAAGGGAATTGGATTAGAAGAGATAGATTAGTGAAGAGAAGAAATATAGAACGAATGGGAAGAATCACTCGGCTGGCAGATAATAATACTCTCCAGATTTTATTTGTTCTTTGTCTTTTTGACTACCTGGTTTATTAACCCGAGGTCGTTGGGTTCGTTCGTCTCTTCGGAAAGTGATTCCAAGATTGGAAAGGAATTCATTCATTCCAGTCCGCATATCCGTAGGAGTACTTGCGGTGCCGAATTCAGAAGGGGTGCCACTGAAAACTAAGAGTCGACTAACCAGAAGATCTAGCATGTAAATATCGTGATCAATTACCATAACGGATGCACCAGTATGCTCTGCAAACCTCCGGATTGCACGAGTAGCTTGAGAGCGTTGTTCAACGTCTAGATGTGCAGAAGGTTCGTCTAAAAGATAAAGGTCTGCAGGGGCAGACAAACAAGCTGCTATTGCAACTCTCTGCCGCTCTCCACCAGATAGATCTGGGAGAGTTTGGCTCATGATTTTATCTAGTTGTAAGGGAAGGGCGATTTCAGTATTCCAATAAGAAGTACCAAAATCAGATGCTATATTGGCCAGATAAGTATCTACTCGGATAGATTCTTCTGAATTCAAATACTGAGGCTTGTACGAAATGGACACACTAGAATCAAGGGAAAACGAATCGGTGTTTTGTTCTCCTGCAAGTATGTTTGCGAAAGTGGACTTTCCAATTCCATTGGGGCCAACAACACCGAGAACCTCATGTTGATTGATAATACCAGGTTTTACTGTTAAAGAGAATCCCGTTTCGTAGGTCATTTCGATGAGAGGGTAAGATAGGAGGGGTTCTGTTTCTATGTTAATTTTTGGGGCACGTTGGTCGAAAGTTATACTTTGAGGTCTGACACGCATATTTTCGTTTTTCAAAAAGCCAGATAAATATTCGTTAATTCCAATTCGAGTGGATTTTACATCAGTAACAACCCCAAATCCACCTGCGGTTCCATAGGCTATATGGATAGAATCTGCGATTAGGTCTAAAATGGCTAGATCGTGTTCAACAACTAGTATAGATCGGTTTTCAGAGATGGCCATGTTTCGAATGACATTTGCAGCTGCAATGCGTTGTCTGATGTCGAGATACGGTGTGATTTCATCTAGGAAATAGAAATCGGCATCTCGGGCCAAAGTTGCGGCAATAGCAACTCGTTGGAGTTCGCCTCCAGAAAGGGTCTTAATGTCATTGTCTAAGAGAGGTTTGAGTGATAGTTCTTCGGTTAAATTATCAAGCTCGCCGCGTTCGTCTACATTTTCTAGTAGGTTGCGGGTAGTGCCTTCGAATGCGTGAGGAATAGACTCAACGTATTGTGGTTTATGGGCCACATTGATTGATTCGTCTTGGAGCTTTTCTAGATAGTTTTGAAGAGAGGTTCCTTTATAGTTAGAAATAGCCGATTCAAAAGTAGCGGGGGAAGAATAGTCGCCTAGGTTGGGTATTATGCTTCCAGAAAGAACTTTTAGAGAAGTCGTTTTTCCAATTCCATTTGGGCCAAGGAGACCAATAACACTTCCAGATTTTGGGGCAGGGAGACCATACAGGACAAATGTATTTTCTCCATATCTATGGATAGGAGATTCGTCTAACTCACTAGGCAAATTTATAATTTCTATCGCGTCGAATGGGCATCTTTTTATACAAATTCCGCATTTTTCGCCTAAGCATATTTCTTCGGAGATTCTAATTTGTTCAGGGCGTCCAACGAAGAGATCATCAGAATCGTAAAAGTCCCCACGAGTGACTATGCAGTCTTTACCAGTGCGATTTGGGGGGCAATAGTTGGCACACTCATAATTGCACCTATCGGGTTGACAATGGTCAAGATTAACAACTGCAATCGATTTTTTTGCCATGGTTAAAAGGATACATTAGCGGTCAAGAGAAGGGTCCAAGTAACAAACCACATTGTGAATGTCATAAAAGACACGTAAAAATGATCTTTCTTGGAAAATGCTGAAACATTTACTCCGAGTAATTGCATAATTCCCAGTCCCAAAAACAAACTGGCGATAAGGATGGGTACAGAAATTAAGATATCAGAGGGCCCGCTTGAGAGTGAGTGAGTAACCAAGGCGGCTACTATCCCTACAATAGTAGAAGTTCCTGTTGCACGGAGACTTCGTAGGTGGGCTTCTCTTTTAGATAGTGTCATGAATTAGTTCAGGAGGGGATTAGTAGAAGACCCTTGTTATTGTAAAATTGAAAGTGCCATAATTGAGAAAGAAACGGTCTGTTTATTCGAAGGAAGGGATGTTGGATAAAATTGTACAAATGGCCGAAGAAGAATACAACCAAAGGGTAAATTAATTGAGAGACCGAGTGACCTGACGCATGATGTCTATAGCCTTTTCGAGTTGGTCTATGTCAACAGTATAGGCAATCCTAGCACTTCCATTGCCTAGAGTTCCAAAGGCATTTCCGGGAACTACAATTACATCGCGGCTAAGAACATCATCGATCCAACCAGAAGGGACAGTTGGAAAAGCATAAAATGCCCCCTCGGGAACGGGAACGTCTAATCCCATATCAAGAAGTCCATCTACGAGGATGTCACGCCTTTGTTTGAATGCGCCGACCATTTCGAGGATGGAATCCTGAGGTCCAGATAGGGCTGCCTCTGCGGCGTGTTGAGATACGGCACTAGCGCAAGCTTGGGCGTATTGGTGGATTCGGAGCATTTTATCTATTCGCTCTTTCGACCCGGCAACCCACCCTAATCGCCACCCTGTCATGGAATAAGATTTAGAGCAAGTGTTGACTATGAGGACATTATCAGACTTTGAAAATTCCATAGGGGACCTATGCGCTCCTTCAAATACAAAATGTTCATAGACCTCATCGGAAATGCAAAGGATATCATAATCATCTGCAATTCTAGCAAATTCCTTCATATCAGATTTTGATTGGACACCACCGGTGGGGTTTCCAGGGGAGTTGACAATGAAGGCTGCTACATCCTCAGAGATCGCGTTTTCAATGGAAGAGGGATCCATGGTCAAATCTTTACGTAAACTGATGGGAACGGGAATGCCACCAGATATGTGAGTAAGTGCACGATAGGAAACAAATCCAGGATCTGGAATTAAGACTTTGTCTCCAGGATTTACGTGAGCTGCAATTGCTATGTGTAATGCTTCACTCCCTCCAGCGGTGGCAATAATATTTTCAGGAGGTATATTAAGCGAGTTATCACGAGAATGTTTGTGTGAAATTGCACGACGTAGCTCTAAAATTCCATTATTTGGAGTATAACTGTCAGAATCACCGTTATTTATCGATCGAATTGCAGCGTCTCTAATATGAGAGGGTGTGGGGAAATCGGGTTGACCCAGTCCCAAATTTATTGCATTCGGACCCGCAGAATCGAACACTTTTCGGATGCCACTGATAGAAATGGAGTCTATACGGGTGGCGAAATTCGTCATATGGTAAAGCATCAGGTCAACGTGAATAAACTTTAAGATCGAAAGATACCGATAAAAATTATATATATAGCAACATAAAGTACATATTAATAGACAAAAGTATGGTAAAATGCGAAGACTAAGTCGTGTCTGACTATTTTGTACCCAAAAGGACCAAACGGTATGAACAAGCAGAACAAACCCACTTGGTTTTTAGACCGGATTCGAGTGTGGTTCGTGCAACTCTAGAAAATGATTGAATACACCCACAGTTGTCGCAATGAAATTGGCGGGTATAAACCATTATACGAATAGTAAAACGGGGGGGTTAATTCAAGTTTATGATAGAATCCCACTGTAAAGCCAATTAGATTTTAAATTATATTGACAAAGAGAGTCTATGTTTGAATTTATCGGGCACAGTTTTGCAGATCAGCCAATGATTAGCATAATCGCAATTGGTATTTTGATAGGGATTGGACATTCTTTCGAAATAGACCATATTTTGGCAGTGACCACATTGGTAAGTGAAAAAAAATATGCAGCCCCCTGGAAAATTGGGAGTTCGTGGGGGATTGGGCATTCGATCACCACGGGGGTAATAGGAACTTTATTGCTATTTTTAGATGTTAAATTGCCAGGGTCATTATATGAAGTGGGAGAAATTGCAGTTGGGATTACACTGATATATATAGGGTTAAAATATTTAGTTTTTAAAGAGGTAAGAAATACCCACAAACACAAACATGGAAGTGAATTCGGTCACTTAAATCCTATGCAAAAATTGTCTGATTGGAACGTAACATCAGTATTGGTAGGAATGATCCATGGGGTTGCAGGTAGTGGGTTCTTAATTCTATTACTCATAACATCATCAGAAACGATGGATGGGGTCCTTTTTCTTAGTTCATTTTGTATTTCCATTATAGTGACAATGGGGATTGTAGCTCAATTATGGAAAAAACTTCAAGGTATCCATGAAAAGGGCATGGGGAACATTGCAGGGGTTGTAAGTATAATTGCGGGTTTGTTGCTCATAGTGGAATACATTTGAGCAAAGATTAATCGCAAAAAGAGACCCAGTTGTAGAGGGTGGTTTTTACACTATAATGAGAATATACGAAAGGCCAAAACATTAAAAATCGGCTGATAGACCACCCATAGGATAAAAAGAAATGCTAGTGCGTTTTTGAGATTGGTTGGTTCATAGAGGAATATTAAAATGAGAGCTAGAAAAATTTTGAAAAATACTACGTACAAGATCCCGTAGACATACAATTGCTTTTTTGACCATGTGTTCCAGCCTTCAAAAGAGTAGCAATCTCGAAAGAACCCCATGTCGAATTGGTGACTTGGAACGGCATATAAGTTTTGGACATAGAATTAAAAATCAGTAGATAGGTGGAGTCTATCGATTTTAGTAAATATATAAACTGTATGATGGGATATATAAACAATAGATAGAAATCAAACTTAGAAAACGCATATGTTTGTGGAAGATAGAATAGGTAAAACGATACCACCTCGCACAAAAGGAGCTGTAAAAATCACATGAAGATATATACAAAGCGCGGAGATTTGGGAAAGACTGACTTGGCAAGTGGAGAGAGGGTAGATAAAGATGACATCAGAATTGAATCAGATGGCACCGTTGATGAATTGAATTCGAGTATAGGGCTGGTTTCTATGGCAAAATATAGAGACATAGAGGCACATCTTAATGAAATTCAGAATCATCTACATATAATTCAAGCACAACTTGCAAGAGTAGAAGAGGGAGGGGAGGTGAGGATAACATTCGAACATATTCAGTTAGTTGAAAGTTGGATTGATGATTGCGAGGAGGAATTAGAGCCACTTCAATCGTTTATACTCCCAGGAGGGAGTGAGGAGGGTGCGAAATTACATAATTCAAGGGCGATATGTAGAAGAGCAGAGAGAAGGGTGGTTGCACTCTCTAAAGAAGGAAACGAAGTGGGATTGTGTATAGAATATCTAAATAGACTATCGGATGCCATGTTCGTATTTGCGCGTTTGATCAATCAACGCGAAGGGGTTGAGGAAAAAAATCCATCTTATTGATAAAAGATTCTGCAAAAACCCAATAACGCTTAATAGATATAAAAAAGTAATAAGTCCATATACAGGGGTCGGTGGTCTAGTCTGGTTATGACGTCGCATTCACATTGCGGAGATCGCCAGTTCGAATCTGGCTCGACCCATTTAGTATAGATTATAAATAGAAGAAATGGAAGGGTGACTATCCTTCGAATTCGGGTGCGTTTTCAAATTGTTCTAAGTCGTTGAATCCAAGACCTAGGTGATTATAGATACGCGCATTACAACAGAGTAATCTGGCGGGGTAGTCCTCGCTAGCGTTTATATGTTGATGTGCAGTGTTAGTGGGGATGAAAATTACGTCGTTGGTTTCCCATAAAAATTTTTGGGGTTCTTTTGGCCACTCCCAGACAACTTTGTCCCTCATAACAGCGGTCGGATCCCAATGGAGATCGTATCCCTCCCCATCTAAAACAAATACCAACTCTTCGCTCATATGTCGATGTTTGCCTGATTTCCCTCCAGGAGGTATAATTTGCATATAGAGATCGGTGTTAACGGCACCTGTAGAGCCAAGGTCTCTCTCCATTTTTTCATTGAGAAGCCATTTTATTTTTCCTTGGGGAGAATCTTCCCAGGGCATCTCTTCTGGTTTGATAATTTTATGGAGAGGGCCGCGGGGTCCGTGTTGGGAAAGTGGGTTCTGTTTTGAATCCTCAAGGAATTCTTGATAGTGAGTTGTGGTTAGATTTCCACGCTCCCATTCATCGCGTTCGTCCATATGAATATAGTCATCAGGAACCATTTCTTTGGTTCTTTTCCTATGCCTAGGTATATGATCAAATTCATAGTTATGAGGATCGTCGAAGTCAACGTTTTCTGCCATAGCTATACACCTGACCTCTGGGTTGCAGATTTAACTGCTGCTTCTTCTTTAGAGAGCATCTGCCTCATCTGTGCATATTGATCATGATCTTCCTTAGAATATTCTTCACGGCCAACGTTCCAATCGAATGGGGGAACCCAATTAGGATCTTTTGCGCGATCTCCAGGGGTGTGCCGAACTGTTCCTTGGTATACAAGATGTAAGAAATTGTAAATTGGAAGTGAATTATATACTAAAAGGCGGCATGGTTTATCAGGATCAACGGAATAGTGTTCATGTACACATCCACCATGGATTACAATTAGATCTCCAGCTTCCCAAATATATTCCTCACCGTCGTGAATTTCATATCCCTTTCCCTCTAAAACATACATCATCGCTTCATTTTGATGAGCATGCTTTTTGTCGTCTGCTTCGGGGGCAAGGACGCGCTCCATGAGAGACATGCTTTGGGTCCTTCCTTTCCAAGGACGGACATAAGATCGTCCCCATGCTTTTGAGCCCTCAAGTAGAGAGTTCTCAGTTTTGGATTTGAGGGGGATATCAGACCCCTTTATTATTCGTTTGGCAGGGTCCCGTAATGCGGCCCATACTTCGCGATTATCGAAATGGCGCTCTGCCACTTCTTGTATAAATATTCTTCTATTACTGTATACTTTATCTGCAGGGCAGTCAACGGCTTGGATAGTTGTCGTTGATCCACCATCTGCACGTACGTCGAGAAGACCCCGATGTTTCTTTTTTGTTTGATTTGGATCGGAGGAATGCTCATGTTTGTGTTTTGACATTAATAAGCCTCTATTGAAGATATAGATTCTTTTTGTAATTAAAGTTTTATTTTAAAAATACCTATCAATTTTACCAAAATTATCAAAAATCCACGGAGAGAAACGCGCCATAGGTATAGAATCAATTGTCCAAGTTCCCAAATTGGACTGAAATCTTGAGAAACGTCCGCTGTAGTTTGTTTCTTCGTATTCGCATTGATTGATTCTATTGAGTCTTCTAAGAGTTTATTCGGAGAGGGATTTGGCAGAGATACCGGCTTAGAAGGTTCAATTCGTTTTGTAGAAGGGAGAGGGGGGTTTGCATCCAGTTCTGATGTCAATTCCAGAATACGGTTTTCTAGGTCTTTGATACGAGAATTTTTGGAGGTGAGTTCGGTTCTCAATGCGTTCGGATCCAGTTTAGGGGGAGGACCTTCTATAGAGCGTAGTTGTTCAATTAATTCGCTCTGATCTGATTTAAAAGTGGGGCGGACTATATCTGAAGTGTGGGGCGTTGCGCCCTCATCGAACGTTTCTTTCTGTTTTATTGTGACTCTAGTAGTTTCATCCCAGTCTGTTACTAAAAATGCCTCTCCTGTTTTTAGAGAGGATATTTGATTTGCATAGTCAACTCCCAATGTTTGGTTTACTGCTTTTTTGTCTATCGCCCATGTAAAGCGGTGCCAAACGGACCAGCTACATTGGGTAATGAAATCTTTATCCACGGCGGATGGCCTTTGAGATATTCCACAAATTCCAAGTCCGCGTTTCCGTCCGCGTTTGGCTATTCGGATGATATTTTGTGCCAGCTCATCTACACCACCTTGTTGCGGAATAAATTCATGTACTTCCTCAATTACAATTAAAAAGTGTTTCCGATGTTCTTTTTCCTTATGGAATAGTAACGTGACAACCTCATTGATGATTGATTTTGATTGTTCAGTTTTGAAAGTAGAGACATCTAGAATGATAGGTGCCCCTTGGATTAGCGCAAGGTCCGTGATTAGATCCACCCTTTCTAACGTTAATTCGACATCCGACTCTTCTTTTTGCCCCACGTGAATGAGATCTTTGAATTTCTCTTTCAAGCCACGATATTCACCATCAGTATCAATGATTAAGAGAGGGCAACGGTTCTTAAGAAGTTCTTCAATTACCACACTGGCCGTGTTGGATTTTCCAGATCCAGATTTGCCTGTAATAAAGCCACGTCCAGTGACAATAGACGGGATAGGCAAAGTAACACCATCATTGGTTACTGTGATAGTTTTGGAATTCTGAGGCATTAAATAAACGATTTTTGGGCGCCATGTATATAGCCTTCCCTCTACTGAAATACAAGAGAGGAAAAATTATGAAAGGGTTTAGAAAAAAAAGGAGGGCAAGAACGGTGGGTGTGAAAATAGATATTCCAAAAAAAATTAAAGGGGTTGTGAAAGGAATTAGAGAGATAACAAAATTAGTGAACAAGGTTGGATCGAGTAAATTGGGGAAGAATGGAGTTCAAGTTATATTTTTTACTTTGGTTTTTACATTGGCAGCAGTGGGGTTGGTGGGATTGATCAATGGTCAAAATACAGGAAGTGATGGGAGATTGGGATTTTATGTATTATTTAGTTCAGTGGTGTTCATAGTCACTATTTATTCTATAGAAAAAACGAAACGTAAGAATGCAATGGACATAATGAAAGTGGTAATTGCGATTACAATCTTTGGGTTCGTTCTAGTATCATTGTCTGGAGAAGGGTTGGTTAGAATAGTACAAGGGACAGGGTACACGTTGCAGACATATTTATATTTGGTAACAGGAGGGTTATTGTGTTCAGGAGTTGGTTGGTGGGTAATACGACATTGGAAAGAATATACGTGAAATGATATAGGAGATTACCAATGAATTCCTATTTTTTTCCGTGCCCGTCGATATTCTAAATGTGTGTTCCAGCGAATGGACGTGCCCACATGTTCGACTGTGTAAGGAGACCCACATTTGCGACAGCGATAGAAATGGAAGGGGTGAGTTACTGTTTTCGATGCGCGATGACGAATGGTTTTCCACTGGCAGTCTTTGTTTTTACAGATGAGATAGAATCTAGGGGAACAAAAGGCATCGCAATGAAGGGGTGCATCTAATTGTTGTGCTTTTTCTTTGAATAACGATCCGTGAGAAGTTGATCCATAGGTTTGATATTCCCATACGTGAATCAACTCATGTCGTATGATGCTCTTGAATTTCTCCCATCCATAGGCCTGGAAAGCTTTCCACGTAAGAGAGATGAGAATGTCAGGAGATCCGGGAGAAAATTTACAGCAAGCTGCCCGTTTTGTTGCACGACGAGATATAGTCCAATGGATAACGGAAATGTCAATAGGTAATTTGATTGTTTTAGAATATTCAATCGCATGATCGATTAACTCCGAAGGAGTAGTTGGGTAAGAGATAGAGGTCCTTTTCAACGCGGGTTCTATCACCATGGTTTAAGAATCGTCCCTTAATTCTCTTATTTTTTGAATGTCCCAAGAATGGTCTTTTTCGGCATCTATTGGCGTTTCTAGAACCATGGGAAGGTCTCTAAAGAGTTTGTGGTTGATGAGAGTTCTAAAGGGCCCCTCTCCGATTTCCCCATCTCCTATGTGTTCGTGTTCATCTTTTTTTGATCCGAATGGGTGCTTCGAATCGTTTAGATGTAAATAACGCACATTTTCAATGCCGATTGTCCCTTCAATTTCATCAATCATCTGAGAGATTTCTTCGTCAGTTCCAAATCCATATCCAGCAGAAAATAGGTGACAGGTATCAAGGCATACCCCTATCTCGTCGTATCCATATGTCGATTCTTCCACCATCGTTTGGAGTTCTGCGAACGTCTCCCCTAGAGTAGTGCCTTTTCCAGCAGTGTTCTCTAGAAGTAGTGTGACAGAGCTTGGGATCTCCAATTGAGAAAGTCGCATGGCTATGTTCTTCAATCCTTTCTCAACCCCTTCTCCCGTGTGTGCACCGGGGTGGAAGGTATAATAGGGAATATCCAACTCTGCCGAGGCATCTAATTCTCCTTGAACAGTTGCAACGGATTTCTCTGCTAATTCTTCTTTTGGTGTTGCCAAATTGATTAGATACGTTCCGTGGACTATCCACGGTCCAACGTCTTTTTCTGAGCAGTATTTTTTAAATAGGTCTGCACCCTCTTTTTTGACTTCTCCCACTTTCCATCCCCGAGGAGAACCTACAAAAAGTTGACCGCAGTTTCCTTTTATTTCCACTTGGCGGTCGACCGCTTTTTCAACTCCACCTGCTGTTGAAACATGTGAACCAATCCTAAACATAGTCTTTCTTAGCATGTCTTAGCAATATATTGTAGGTTTTACTATCCGTGGCGTTCCATAACGAAGGGGCAGAGGAATTATTAAAATTGTAAGTTATATTTATTAAAAACAATATATCTTATACCATATTTGGTCAGCTTTTTAAAGGGGAGATCGATAGAAGAATTCAAGGAAATTGTATGGAAAAACTATATTCTATTTTAGTTTGTGTTCTGCTGATAACAACAGTATTTGCAGGGTGTATTGGAGAAGTGCAAGAAGGAAGTTATAGTGAAGATGTAGGAGCAGAAAGTCACGATCATGCTGACCATTCTGACCACGATCATGGGGAAGAAGATACTAAGAAAGAAGTTCCAAAAGAGCAGGTTTCCTCGATTATAGCACCCGGAGTACCTACGTTTGAGATATTATCAAAACATCCAGTAGAATGTGTAAATGAGAGTAATATTGTGGATATATTTATAGATGTATTTGGAGTCTATGTGATTGCCCCAGAAGATGCGCCGATAGAAAAAGTGCAACATACTGCAAATGTATTGGCACAATACATAGACAATGACGAAGATGGAGTTCCAGATGATCCAAACGTATTGCGAGGATTAGTTGAGAACAATTATCTTTCCCCCGTGTGGACGGGGAAAGACAAAGAAGCGTTCCGTGATTATGTCAATACACATTGTGAAGATGTGGTAGTACTAGGCGCAAATATGTTTTATGGAGAGTTCGATAGTGGAGGGCAGATAGAAAGTGGAGATAACTGGGTATTTGGTGGGATAGCAAA
>DASO01000002.1 GCA_002503845.1 Euryarchaeota archaeon UBA24
TGGTTTGACGGGCGGTGTGTGCAAGGAGCAGGGACGTATTCACCGCGCCCTATTGAGACGCGATTACTACCGAATCCAGCTTCATGAGGGCGAGTTTCAGCCCTCAATCCGAACTAAGACCGGGTTTAGGAGATTAGCTTCCCCTCTCGGGGTTGCATCCCATTGTCCCGGCCATTGTAGCCCGCGTGTAGCCCAGTACATTCGGGGCATACTGACCTACCGTTGCCCATTCCTTCCTCCGTCTTAACGACGGCAGTCTCTCTAATGTACCCAGCCATCACATGGATGCTGCTGGCAATTAGAGATGTGGGTCTCGCTCGTTGCCTGACTTAACAGGACGCCTCACGGTACGAGCTGACGGCGGCCATGCACCTCCTCTCAAGAGCTCGAGTAAAGTCATCAACTTGACTGTCACTGCAATTGTCGGTACTGGTGAGATTTCCGGCGTTGAGTCCAATTAAACCGCAGGCTCCTCCGGTTGTAGTGCTCCCCCGCCAATTCCTTTAAGTTTCATCCTTGCGGACGTACTTCCCAGGCGGCTCGCTTCACGGCTTCCCTACGGCACAGCAAAAGCACGTAGCTTTCGCAACACCTAGCGAGCATCGTTTACGGCTAGGACTACCCGGGTATCTAATCCGGTTCGAGACCCTAGCTTTCGTCCCTGACCGTCGGGTCCGTTCTTCTGAGGCGCTTTCGCCACCGGCGGTCCGTCTAGGATTACAGGATTTCACTCCTACCCTAGACGTACCCCTCAGATCTCCCGGCCCCAAGTCGAACAGTTTCCCTCGAGAGCCCACTCGTTGAGCGAGTGGATTTGCCGAAGGACTTGTTCAACCGGCTACGGACGCTTTAGGCCCAATAATAGTGATCATCACTCGAGCTGCCGGTATTACCGCGGCGGCTGGCACCGGTCTTGCCCAGCCCTTATTCGTATATCTTCTTACGATATACAAAAGCGAGGACGTTATGCCCTCGCACTCGGGGTCCCCTTATCGCGCTTTCGCGCATTGTAAAGTTTTCGCGCCTGCTGCGCCCCGTAGGGCCTGGAATCTTGTCTCAGATTCCATCTCCGGGCTCTGGCTCTCACCACCCGTACCGATTATCGGCACGGTGGGCCGTTACCCCACCGTCTACCTAATCGGCCGCAGTCACATCCTATGGCGCCGGAGCATTTCGTACTCACTGCATTCCAGCATAGGAGTACTATCTGTTATTACCCTCAGTTTTCCGAGGTTATCACAGTCCATAGGGTAGTTTATCTACGTGTTACTGAGCTGTTCGCTACGGGTCTTAACCCGTGCAACTAGCATGGCTAAATCGGACCCCGATAGCAATGACCTCTGGCAGGATCAACCAGAATTCCCAGACAATTAGTCTGGGTTGACGAACACTGTGTTGTGTCCTCCATTTTTGAAAGTTGATATTCAGAGGAACTGATCGGGATTCACCGAAACTGTCTAAGTGGGAGAAAAAGTATCTCCCAAGTTTCGTATTTATGCGTTAACATCAGATCTCGTCTGTACGGAGTACCGCAGGGGCGAGATCCTCACCTCGTTTTGCTTCTTACGAAGAAGCTCGGACCTATAATTCCAGTCGTGGACTATTAAACCCATCGGATCTCCCTCATGCAATTATGTGTGAGAATGACTAACAGTATTTGGAGACTAAAAGTGGGCACTATTCATGGAAAAAACATAAAAAAGATCTTTAATGGAGATCTTAATCGATGCGTTCGATGCCTTTTTTAGAAACGTTTGCTTCTTTCAATTTGCTAGGCATCCAGCTAGGAGAATCGGGAGGTGCAGTGGTCATCCACGCCCATGCATCGTAAATATGCACTTTGCTTGTTCCTCTCTCTCTCATTCTTATTTCTACGCGTCTAGCGCTTGCCTCATTGTCACCAACGTCGTCGAGTCTTCGGGCAGCTTTAAGGGCTGCTTGTCTTGGTGTGTTGCCGCTAAATACACTTGATTCGTTTCCTGCTCTGTCTTGGAGAGCAAAATTTCGTTTTCCGTCTTCACGTACCATGGTTTGATTCCACCATGAGGACCGTGAAGAGGGCAGGTTATAAATATATCGGAGAATCGGGGGTTGGATTGGCCATATCTTTATATAGTAGGCCTCGTCTGGGGTGTTTTTTTTGGTTTTTTTCACGCGAGGTGTGAGATAGGGCCCTAAAAAGAGGGTTTTATAAGTTAAATAAGGGGTTAAATGAAAGAATTGAGTGATAATTCAAAGGCCGAAACTGGGAGTTCGATCCCATGTATATTGAGTACTTCAGGATGTATTTCTCCAAGGATTCCTTTGGGTTCTCCGTCTATTAGGATAGACGCAGATCGTCCTTCAATAAAGGTCGGGTGAGAAATGGGAAGAGTTTCAAGTCTTTTGTTGAATCTTTGACAAAGTACTTGCAGTTTTGATTTTGCTTCTTCATAGGAAGCATGGGAATGGGCGACAGTGGCAGCAATAGCGTAGTTTTCGTCCACTCTTGTGTCTTTTGTGTGGTCTACATTAGCAGTTAACCCAATTTCGAGTAGATTTTGAGGATATGCACGATGTGTGTTGTTTTCTAGTACCATCAAAAGTGAGGGAAGTACCCACGTTCTGATTATTGTGTATTCTGCGGAATAGGGCTCAAGTATCTTAACGGGTTTATGATATCCATATGCGTTTATGTCACCTTCTAACCTCATTTTGGAGAAATTCTCAGTTTCGTTTGTCAAATTAAAGTTGAGTAAATCTTCAAATCCCATTCCAATTAGTACCTGTCTTGTGGCTCGTTCCAAGCTGGAACGTGTAGTCCGACCTCCTATCGTCGCTACATCAGGATAACGTGGTTTGAGTTTGTAAAAACCATGAGTTCTACCTATATCATCAATGATATCAAGAGGATGGAGTACGTCGACTCTATAAGGAGGTATTGTGACCCGGTATTGGGATTCTTGAGGAGGAACTTCGCCTCTGTGGGGTGGTGTGATGACTTTGCCATCCAACCCGGAACGTTCGAGTAAATCAACTACGTCGTTTGAGGAGAAGTTAGTTCCGAGAATTTGTTCTATTCTAGTGTGGTCTATGTGTTTTGTGTCAAGAGAGAAATCTGGTTTGTTAACTGCACCATCTGGAGTTTGAATATTGAGTTCTTCAAGAGTGGCCCCATGGGCTTCTAAAGCATAGCAAATTATGTTGAGCATTCGGTCGATAGTCCACTGATCGGTTCCGGTCATCTCGATGAGGAGATCTCTAGAATCAACGGTTACTTCGGTACGGGCGCTGTTAATTATTGGAGGGAATGAAAACAATCCAAGGTCGTCGAAAAATGCAGGGTATTGTTGATCGCCTTCAACGAGTTTTTTGTACTTTTTTCCGGTTGGATGGAATTCAAGTATCTGCTCGGGTGTTAATTCCTCCTTGAGCCCTAGCGGGACAAAGGATGGTTCAGAGGGAAGAGTTCCACAATACAAGATAGAAGACATTCCGTCTGAATTTTCAATGGCTTTAATCATGGAAAGATCGTGGATACCGATGGAGCCTTTTGCCCTGCCCCTACCAATGGTATCGTGAAGTTTCTCCTGTAATTGGATTAAGGATTTCAAAATGGAATCGTCTAATTTGATTCCACGGGCGATGGCACCAGTGACACAGGGACGGCTGTGGTGGATGGGAGAGTGTAAGGATATAGTCCAATTTGGAGGATTGAGGGAAGGGATGAAAATTCCCCTATCCTGACCATAGTAATATCTCAAAGATCGTGCGATTCCTTCAGTGGATAATCTGTCTAATCTGTCGGGTGCGAACTCTAATTGGAAATTTCCATCTTCATCTTCTCCATCAAATTCAAGGCCCAAATTGAATAGATCTTCTTTTAGTTTTTCATCGGAAATTTCTATTCCGGTCATTTGTCTTAAAAGATTTGGGTGGAGACTTACAACTGGCATTAGTAAGGTACCCCAGTAGATCGCAAAAGTTGTAAATCACAAAGAGTCCCATGGACATCTCGTATATCTTCAAACCCATACATTAGCATTAAGAGTCGTTCGAGTGCTAAGCCCCATGCCATGACGTCGCAACTAACTCCGAGAGGGTGTAGGACTTCGTCTCGGAAAAGGCCCGAGTTTCCTATCTCGATTAGTTCCCCTGTTCGGGGGTGTTCTCCGAAAAGTTCGAAGCTTGGTTCGGTGTAAGGATTGTAATGGGGTTTGAATTTGAGATTGGTTATTCCAAACCGACGGTAAAATTCGGTGAAAGTTCCCATGAGATCTCTGACGGATAAATTTTCTGCCATGACCCATCCTTCTATCTGGAAAAATTCAAGCAGATGAGTAGGATCCAACGTATCGTTTCGATAGACTTTTTCCACAGAGAAAAATCTCTGAGGAGGTTCAAGATGGCCTATCGCCTGCCCTGAAAGATATCGCATGGATAAAGAAGTGGTGTGGCCTCGAAGGTCGATTCCAAGTGCCACATCTTCTGACCATGGAGAATGGTAACCATCTCCGTCTGTTCCGACGCCGTCGAGGTGGGAGTTTTGAACTTTTTCAACTATATCAGTAGGTAAATTTTGTGCAGGAGGTACAGAAAGTGCAAATTGATCCCAATGAGTTCTTGCGGGGTGGTCCTGGGGCATAAACAAACAATCATTGATCCAAAATTCTGAGTCGGCATGAGGACCTTCCATCTCTTGAAATCCCATACTAACTAGTGTGTCTTTGACCCTTTCGGCAGTTTCTCGAAGGATATGTACCCTACCTCCTATGTAGGGTGCAGCCTCGGCTTCGACGTTATAGGCTGTGTATTCTAGGTTCTCCCAGTTTCCTTGGGATAACATCTGAGGGGTGAGATTAGTTACACTCTGAGATATTTTCACGCCTTTCTTGCGCTCTGAGATTCCTTTTTTAGTTAAAATGACAGATCTGGTCGTGAGTTGGTTGATGTTTATCAACCCCCTGGATTCAAGTCTAGTTACTATTGATTGATCAGGTTCTACACCTTGGTCAATGGAAGAAAGAGCGACTTGTTCGGGGTCAGATTTTGGATCGAAATCGCGAGATGAGATTATTTTTCCTTGGTTAATTGTTCCATAATCTTTTCGAGCGTAATTAGAGAGTGCCACACTAACTTCATTTTTATTGAGAGAGGATTGGCTAATTGCCTGGGATAGATCAAATTCGGTTTCAAGTTCGCCCAGTAGTCGTACGGCCTGGTAAAGTCGTAGTTCGGGTAAAGAGTGTTGTAGATAGAGAGATCCTTCGTCTGTGAGTGAGGGTTTAGAATCAGAAAGAGTAGTTATAGAAATCAATCCTTGGGATTCGAGTGCGAATGAGGCACCTGATATGTGTTCAAGTTTGAGTTCAGTTTCTTCGGATAGTTGCTCGAACGTTTTCTCCTCAGTAGGACTTGCTGCTTCGAAAACTATTTTCTGATTTTTCGGGAGTTTGATGGTCATTTAAGAGCGTCCCTCGGTGTTGGGGGTATTGGGATTTAATTGTTCTAGGAGTGGTTCGACTTCTTTTATTTTTTGTTGATAATCCTTTAAGAATTCTCGCATTAAATTTGCTGCTTCTTCTTTACAATCTCCGCAAAGTCGAGTTCCATTTGTGCATTCTTCATAGACTCGTTGTGCGTAAGAATCATCGTCTTGTGTTAAGAGATAGGCATATAGTTCATATACAGGACATTTGTCTGCTTCGCCGCCCAACTCACGTTGGAGTTCTGCAGATTCTCTTCCGCCAGTTGTAGATTGTTTTACTTTTTGATATCCACTTTCAGGGGCTTCAAACAGACTGATATGACTATCAGGGAGAGAAGAAGACATTTTACCGCCGGTAAGACCACTCATGAATCGGTGATACAGGGAGAGAGGTGGGTAGAATCCGTATCCACCATTTTCTATTTCAAATTCTCTCACCATATTATCGATATCATTGTGAGATGCATCGAAAACATCTATGTGTTCTTTGTATACTTGTTTATTTTTAGAGATTTTAGATTCTAGCTCTTTGAGTAGATCGGGAGTTGCTCGGTGATTGATTATTCGGATACGGGGATAGAATTCTTCTTTTGAAGCTTCTTTAAGTTTATTGGTGATGGTAGAAAGGGCTTCACTTGCTTGGTTTTCGTTCTCAATCCACTCGGCTACGTCATTGCAATGAAGTGGAGTTTGGAGGGATGAGAGATTTTCAAATGCTACTTTAAGGTATTCAAGTTCTGCAGCATCTGCTTCGAAACTTGCGTATGCTTCTGTTACGGAGAATAAACGCAAACGGGATGCCAAATCCCTAGTTAATCTTAGGTGGGGGTCTTGATCAGGGCCTACAGGAATGACAGTTGGTTGTGGGTGATCAAGTTGAGGGTAGAGTATGTCAGCAGCTTGGGTTAACACACTTTGGATATGGGATATTTCAGTGTTGCCAGAGAAACCATAGATGGATTGCATTTCGGAAAAATTAGTTTCGATGCCAAGTTCAAACGCCAAGTCTTTAACTCGTTTATTTTCAGATTGTCGATATATCTCTCCCGTTTTTAAATCGAATCCAGATGCTAGAAGAGCTAAAATATAATTCCTAGCGTGGTCATCTATTTCGCTCCAACTCAATTTTCTAGCTGCGTGTGCCTCGAGATCGGCTATTAAACCATAGGCCTTTGCTCCTTGTTTTTGATGCCAAACGATCTCATCAAAAACCATTTTGTGGCCAATATGAGGATCTCCAGTGGGCATAAAGCCTGAAAGGACTGAAAATGGACTTTTGGACTTCATGGCTTCGAGAATGGATTGATATCCACGGTGTCCGAATATTATACCGCGGCGCATGAGATGGTGGGGATGCGAAATATCAGGAAGGAAGTGCTCGAATTTTGAGATTCCAAACTGGGAGAAGAGATCGTTGTAATCTTCGATGGTGGATGACCCCCAGGGGTCAATAGAAATGTGCTTATCGTCCTTACTAGATTTGTTATTCATGGTGTCACCCTTTCCACCAAGACCCATCGGATATTACTACTCCCATCTACAATTGCAAAAAGTGTTCGTTTTCTCACACCTACTGCAAGGCGGACGTTTAGAGATAGTTCTTTGGTTGAAAAAACATGTTCACTTTTGATAACTTTGACTAGATACTCGGAATGGAGCACGTTTTCAGTTGTGTTAAAATCTTGGTAAACGCGGAAATCAAACCCAAATTTAAATCCGGTTTTTGGGATCAATCCACGTTTGCGTAAAACTGTGTAGACAGATAACCGGTGGTCAAATAGATCGCCTTCGGTTTTACGCCCTTGGTGCAATACATTCCCGTTTATAGATAACAATCCACAATTGCACAAATAAGCAGCTTCGACTAGAGATAGTTGTATATGGGGAGTGTTGGGTATGTGCTGACCAAAAAATCCTTCTTTGTGGAAAGTAGAATTTGGATTTTTGAGTAAGACTGTATCAGTTAGTAATATTCCTTGGGAAGGAGGGGGGAAAAATTGTTTTTTTCCATTTGGTTCGATTTCAGTCGTGTTGAAATAGGTCAATTCACCTTCTTCATCTACGATTGCAAGGGTGTGCTCACCAAGTTGGTCTGCGGGGATAGTGGAACGCTCTCCGATGACACGTAATTCATATTTGACGACTCCATCAGGGGGTTTAGTTCCTCGTTCGTAGACTGTGAAGTCTATGTTTGAACTAGAAAGATTATTTGAAGCGCCATCAGGAGTTAAATGAAACCCCCTAAATCGAAGATCGAGATATGTGGAAAATTGAGCAGAAAAATCTGGTTTTTGTGCAGATATAAATTGTATAAAATCCATTCCATCAATATTATCGAGATCCCCACGAAGTAGAAGATGAGCAGCTTCGACTGGGTCGAGTTCAATTTCGTTGCCTTTTTTTGGAATACCATATCCTCTTGAATCGTGAAAACGTTGTTTTGCGTCTTCTCCTACAACTACGACGCCGTCGGATAGATGACCTTCCATGTTCAGAAATATACTGCGGTGGAGAAAGCCGCTACGGTAAATGCTTATGCTGCTGATAAGATAGTATGGAAAAAACACTGGAGAGTTGGTTGGAATTAATATTTGGAAAGGGCGGCACGGTGTTTTTGGATAAAGAAATGCAGGTTGTCATGCTTGCTGCTGCCGTGGGGATGGCAGGTGTATATATCGTAAGTCCAATTGCTGCAGATGTTACCTTGGTGTTTGAGATGCCACTAGTGAGAGCGGGGGAGCTCATAACTGCATATACGGCACCCTCCATTATTCTTGTTCCATTGATGGGGATGTTGTCGGATAGAATTGGACGGCGTCGAGTCATAGTATTTGGATTTATTGTTTTTGGTGTTGCAGGGGGTACTATAGGATTTGTAAATGAGTTTTCTACAGTTCTTATTTTGCGAGTGATACAGGGGATGGGTTTTGCTGCATTAATGCCAGTAAGTGTGGCAATGATAGGGGATTATTACGCAGATATTCAGGAAGCAACAGCACAAGGTGTGCGGATAGTGGGGATGCAATCTGTGGCACTTGTAGCTCCATTGGTTGCAAGTGGCCTATTGATAGCTTCATGGAGAGCTCCGTTTGTTCTATATTTTGTTGCTATTTTTGCGGCCCTATGGACTTGGAGAATATTACCACCAGATATCGAAGTTATGCAGGAGTTGAGGAGTGGCTACATATCTAAATTGTACAAATCTCTCGTCAGGTTGGACATAGCCGCAGTAAGTGTTTCATTTGTCATTCGGTTTATGATGTCCTTTGCATTTTTTGCATACGTTTCATTGTTGGTTTTAGAAAAGTTCCAATATGGAGCGTTCGAGGCAGGGGTGATTGTTACAAGTTACGGTGTCTTAACACTTATCGGGGCGGCTCAATCGGGTCGCTTAATGGCTAGATTTGATCCATTAGTTTTGCTGGGGATTAGTTTACTCGCGACAGGGGTGGGATTGGCGATGATAGGTGCATCTAGTTCATTTATTGTGTTGATGCTTGCGTTGGTTATTTTTTCAGCAGGTGCGAGTGTAAGTGCGCCTATTCAGAAAAGTCTCATGGTGCAATTTTCACCTCCAGAACTTAGAGGGGGAACTATTTCTGCCGCAATGGCTGCTCAAAGTTTCGGCCAGGCAGCAGGTCCATTTTTGATGGGGTTTTTACTTTATCGAGGTACGGTTTCAATTACTTTTGTGAGAATTGGACTTGTTCTAGGAGGGATCGGTCTGATTCTTGCGGTTATTATTCGTTTTGCGAGAAGTAGACGGACTTCTCTATTTATTTAAAGTACCTATGCGTAGGGTCTCCATGGAAAAACTAAATCCTCCACCCGCAATACGAGATTTTGAATTCGAGGGGGATGTGTATAAGATAGCATCCTTGAAAGCATTGGAACAAGATGGTCTTTGTAAATTAAATAGCCTTCCAGTTAGCATTCGAATTCTACTTGAGGCTGTTTTGCGGAATGTGGATGAGGAGATAATAACTTTCGAAGATGTTAAACATGCGGCGTCGTGGGCGCCTGAAACTCCAGACGTGGAAGTTCCATTTAGTCCATCTAGAGTTGTGTTGCAGGATCTAACAGGAGTGCCTGCAGTTGTGGATTTAGCAGCGCTTAGATCGGCTGCTCATAGAGCGGGGAAAGATCCTTCAATTGTGGAACCTGCAGTTCCATGTGATTTGGTAATTGACCATAGTGTCCAGGTGGATTTCTTTGGATCGGAAGATGCGTACGAACGTAATGTTGAGATGGAGTATAAAAGAAATGGTGAACGGTATCGTGCTCTTAAATGGGCGCAGCAAGCATTTTCTAGTTTTAGAGTAGTACCTCCTGGAACGGGGATTGTACATCAAGTGAATTTAGAATATCTTGGGCAAGTTGTTCACTCACGTTTGGTGGGAGAGGATCAGTGGCTACTTCCAGATACACTTGTGGGAACTGATAGTCACACGCCTATGATTGGGGGAATTGGAGTAGTAGGATGGGGAGTGGGAGGAATTGAAGCAGAAGCTGCAATGTTAGGACAGCCCATAACCATGACACTTCCAGAGGTTGTTGGAGTTAAATTAACGGGCGAATTGCCACAAGGAGCTACAGCGACAGATTTGGTTCTGTATATAGTAGAAATTTTAAGAGGTGTGGGCGTGGTGGATAGATTTGTAGAATTCTTTGGTCCAGCTGTCAAGACGTTGTCAGTTCCAGATAGGGCCACTATTTCGAATATGGCTCCAGAACAAGGGTCCACTATTAGCGTATTTCCAGTGGACGACGTGACGCTAGAATACCTTCGGTTAACGGGGAGGGATGAAAAGCATATTCGATTAGTCGAGGCATATCTAAAAGAGCAGGGATTATTTGGAGAGCAAGAGCCGGAATATACAGAAATTGTGGAGCTAGATTTATCAACAATAGAACCTAGCCTAGCCGGACCAAAACGTCCGCAAGATAGGGTGTTGTTGAATGAGATGAGGAATCACTTCGAAGATTTACTTGAATCTGAAGTTGGGGAAAAAGAGACATCAAAAGAAATTTTGGTTGAGTTAGAAGGAGAACGGAGTTCTTCAATTGGACATGGTAGCGTCGTGGTAAGTGCAATTACTAGTTGTACAAATACGTCGAATCCAACGGTCATGGTAGCGGCGGGACTTCTGGCTCAAAGGGCTGTGGAATTGGGTCTCGAAATACCACCTCATGTCAAAACTAGTCTAGCTCCAGGTAGCAAAGTTGTCACAGAATATCTGAAAGAATCGGGTTTGCTCGTTCCGCTCGAAGAATTAGGTTATCATATTGTGGGATATGGGTGTACAACATGTATTGGGAACGCGGGTCCCCTGCCCGAAAGTTTAGAAGGGGCCATTGACGCGAATGGTTTGTGGACAACGAGTGTTTTGAGTGGTAATAGAAATTTTGAAGCGCGAATTCATCCGAAAATTAGGGCAAATTATCTTGCTAGTCCCCCTCTTGTTGTGGCGTATGGTCTTGCAGGTAGAATGGACATCAACTTAGAAACAGAACCACTGGGAGAAGATCGAGAGGGGAATCCAGTTTATTTAGCGGATATCTGGCCTAGTAACGAAGAAATAAACAAGACTGTGAGTGAAAATTTAGATCCTTCTATGTTCCAACAGAAATATTCAGAGGTATTCCTGGGAGATGAAAAATGGGAACAGCTCTCTGCACCAAAAGGAATGAATTATGAGTGGGATTCTGAATCTACATATATTCGAGAACCTCCATTTTTCCAAGACTTTTCTTCAGATCCCCCAGGTACAGAAGATATAAAGAACGCGCGTTGTTTGTTGGTATTAGGAGATACTGTTACGACAGATCACATTAGTCCAGCAGGTCCATTTGGGGGTAGTGTCCCTGCGGGTATTTGGCTTTCAGATCAGGGTTTGTCTCCATATGAATTTAACACATATGGATCGCGACGGGGGAATCATGAGGTAATGATGAGAGGCACATTTGCTAATGTCAGAATTAAGAATGAATTGGTCCCAGGGACAGAGGGTGGTTACACATTAGATTTTATTTCTCAAGAGGTTTCAAGTGTCTATGATGCTAGTAGACACTATCACGAAGAAGGAATTCCACTTATTGTTCTTGCAGGGAAAGAATTTGGAGCAGGCTCTAGTCGAGATTGGGCGGCGAAGGGATCAGATCTCTTGGGAATACGCGCGACAATTGCAGAAAGTTATGAAAGGATATTTAGAGATAATTTAGTAGGAATGGGAGTGCTCCCACTTCAATTTGAAAAAGGAGAATCGCGAATGGAACTGGGCCTTGATGGATCAGAAAAGTATGATATAGTAGGACTAGAATCGGGGGTAGCTGTTGGTCAAAGATTAAAAGTCATTGCTGAGAAAGAGGATGGAAATAAAGTAGAATTTTCAGTTGTAGCCCAAGTGAATACACCCGCTGCGGTGAAATACATCGAACATGGTGGAATTTTAAATTATGTTCTTAGGAGACTTCTTGCATAAGAGTTGGGTAGGATAGGAAAAGGGAATTAAATAGCTCTATTGGTGGTTCCAGCAAGTAGTTCTAATATTTGTAAAACTCCAGAATTTCCATCTTTTCCCATGCCATTTTCAACCATGGATTTGTATAATTCATGTGCTACCATAGTCTGAGGCATGGGGGAGCCAAATTCCCTTCCAGAGTCGACTGCAATGCAGAGATCTTTATATTGGTATTCGGCGAAAAATCCCGGAGTGAAATCTCCCTTGATCATGTCAGGGGCACGGTTTGTAAGTGTCCAACAGCTAGCTGCACCCTGTGAAATTGCAGAAACGACAGAATCTAAATCTGCCCCAGCTTTTTTTGCGAGAAGTACCGCTTCGCTGACACCGACCATCTGGGATGCAACGATTATTTGATTACATGCTTTAGCTATTTGTCCCGCACCACTCTTTCCACAATAGGTTATTGTAGTTCCCATTGATTTGAAAACATCCATATGTTGACTTAAGAGGTCGGAATCCCCACCTACCATGATAGAGAGAGAACCATTAATTGCACCTTCTTCGCCTCCAGAAATAGGAGCATCAAGTAGAGAGACACCAGAATTGGTGAGTTTTTCTGCGATTTCTACAGTGGTCTTGGGAGATATGGTAGAACAATCTATGAGTGTACTTCCATTTTGAAATCCTTCTAATAGGCCTCCCTTTTGGAAAATTACATCAGAGACTGATTGTGAATTGGGTAAACAAGTGATAACTATTTGTGCATTTTCTGCGACTTCTTTTATTGTTTTTGCGGGCGTTCCTCCGGCTTTAGCGAATTCTTGTAATCTAGGTTTGGATCGATTATAGCCGATTACAGAATATCCTGAATTTAATAGATTTTTTGCCATAGGGAGACCCATTATCCCTAAACCAACGAATCCAATTGATTGTGTCATAGTGTATAACCTGTCTCAAAACATAAAAGCATCCTCTGTCGCAATTGTTACGTGAGTTCCTTGCAGAGAGAATTGTATGAAGCTTGTGAATAAGGTAATTATTGTGACAGGTGCTGCTGCAGGATTGGGAGAAGCTATGTCCGTGGGTTTTGTTAAAGAAGGAGCAACCGTAATTTGTGGAGATATAGATAGGAAAGAACTGGAAAAATCAGTAGAAAAAATTGAGGGAGGGGGAGAAGCAATTCCCGTTGTTGCCGATGTGGGGAATGAAAATGATGTGGAACGTTTAATTAAAATATCGGAGGAATTTGGGGGGGCGGATGTTCTAGTTAACAATGCAGGCGTGAAGCAATTGACACTAGTGGGTGAAGAATACTCAGTTGCGGAAGTTCCTCTTGAATTATGGGATGAAGTGATAAACACCAATTTGCGCGGATGTTTCTTATGTACTAGAGCTGTGCTTCCAAGTATGTTAAATAGAAAAAGTGGAAGAATAATTCACGTCACATCAGGACATGGTAAAAAAGGAAGAGTCAAAAGAAGTCCGTATGTTTCGTCTAAGTTTGGGGCAGAGGGTTTTCATTGGACATTGTCCTTGGAACTGAAGAACACTCCCGTGGATTCATTGGTATTTACACCTCCCCCTGGAGGGGTTAGAACCAGCGAAGCTGCTTTTGTGGAAGATCCTTTGAAGAATATGAATCACGACCCGGATGTGATTATAAAACCGATGGTTAAACTCGCAAGTGGAGAAGGAAGAAATGGTGGAAGGTACAGGGGGAAGGGAGATGGAGAGGGGTATGAAGAAACAGACTATATTTTTGAAAATTAAAACAGATCTTCTTTGCTATCTAAGAGGGTTGCAGGACCCCCCATGTGCCATGTTTTTGTCTCGATTCCCAGATCGGATATAGAATCTGAGATTTGAGAAACATATTTTTCCCTCGTATTGATATAAACTGTTGCACCAGTATCAGTTGAAAAATATGCATCTGAACCTTCTTCTCTCAAGGCGCGGATATTTTCAAAAATCGATAGGGTTTCTGGCTTCCAGTAAATCCATCCTTTTGGGCCTGTCATGGTAGTTGCTGCCAAGGAAATAGAATCTAATTCTGCAAGTGAGAAGATACCATCAAAATCTCCGATTTCTATTGCATCTAGTGCGTTGAATATTTGAGATTCTGCATGTTTTACTCTTGCTTGAAACATGTGACTTTCAGTGGCTTCTGCGTGGGCAGATTCTGTTTCTTTATGGGCAGGAACAATTGCGACAATGATTCGATAATCATCAGAGAAACCATCTTCAATTTGGTATGATTTACATTCAAGATCGTTTTCACTTGAACGTAAGATGGAAAATCCTCCGGTCACAGAACGTGCTGCAGAACTGGACCCACGTCTGGCGATAGTAGAAATTTCTTCCAAAGAAAGATCTAGATTGGCTGCTGATGACAAAGCCAAAGCTGCTGCTGCAAAACCAGATGAAGAAGATCCAAGTCCTATATTAGAAGGAAATGAATTTGTACTTTCAAGTTTTACATGGTGAGAAATGTCGCCCAATTCGCGTACCCGGTCTACAACTGCTTTTACACGTTCAGCTGATCGCCCTTGGAGATTTTTTCCGTCGATGGAATATTGATCTGATTTTAGAGTGGAATCAAATTCCACGGTAGTAGTAGTACTACTCGGGGCTGTGCAAACGCTAATGCTATCGTGGAAAGGAAGCCGGAGTATAGGGTCTTGCATTCCATGATATTTTATGAGTCCTTGGATGGGATGGGCTCTTGCGGTCGCCTTCATGGAATGAGGCGTGCGTGTGATGAACTTAACACTCTCGATATTTGACAGGAGGGAATAGTGAGGGGGTTTGAGCTAATTAAGAGGGAGAATTTATTTTTTTGATTGCCCAAGAAAGGGTGATTAATACTGCTAGTATAACACCGGCAAGAGTGCCCAACAGTCCTGTGATGATAAATCCTTGGTCGGGCCCCACTATGGTTGCAGGATCCAAGTTTAAAATGGGGATACGAGATAGGGGAATGAATAATTCAGGGTGGGTAGCAACATAAAGGAAGAATAAAGGGGATATTGTTTTTCCTAGATTTCGGATCCAAGATCCAATTGAAACTATCCCAGCCCTGATGTCTCGAGAAGTATTTTGGGTCAGTAGGCTAGTTTCCAGACCTGCTGCGAATCCTTCCATTATACCATAAAGAAGGCCAACAAGTAAGAAAGAAATGAGAGAAGTTGCGAGACTGAAACCAATTGAAACTATTCCTATAAAAATCATACCGGCCAAAACTATATATTTGATCTCGAATCTGCTATTTGCTAGACGCTTGACTTGGGTGGCTACTGCCGCGAGTCCTAAACTCATCATGCTGAAAACGAGTCCAGCCTCTCCGGAAGACATACCGTATTTTAATACCATCAATGGTAAGAATGTGTAGACACCGTATTTGATGAAAAATCTCATGAAAACTACGGCATAGGAGATTACGACAGACCAATTAAACAGGGCCTTCCACAATGAATAGAAATAGACAAAAGAAGTTGTACGCGGTTCTTTTTCTTCAGTTCCCATTTCGGGCATATATTTGAGAGTATATAATCCAGCAGGTATGGCTATGAAGAAAAACAAGAAAGGTAAATTCCAAGCTATCCCCCCCAAGAGACCTCCTACGACTGGGTAGAAAAATTTGGCTATGTTTATAGAAACCACTCGCAAACCTTGAGCTCCAACTTCAAGATCAGTTTGTTTGGAAAACATGTCTCCAATTATAGTGCCGGACATGGGCATGATTCCACTGACTCCAATTCCTTGTGCAAATCGTAACAAGAGTATTGTTTGCATATTATCTGTGAAAAAGATAGCAGTCCCACAGACACCAAAAAGTAATAGAGAAACTGCAAGGACTATTTTCCTTTGGAAACGGTCAGCGATGAAACCCCAGAGAGGTATGAAAATAAGAGCGGGAAATGTGAACCATGCGATCATGTTTGCCATATCCATTTCGGTCATTCCTATTTCTAGAAACATCAGGGGAAAGACGGGTGAGATAAACGTCACACCCATCATGGAAAGGGCACTTACACCGTAAAGAAAAGAAGCGGTTCGCTCGAGTTCTGGTCTATCTTTAAAAGAAGTTGGGAGAAGGGACATTTCAGGAAACTTTATCGATTATTTTAGGAATGGCAAGTGTTTAAACTGGAGCAATGATGGATAAAATCGAATTAGTATCCAATTGCAATCCCATCTCTGCGAGGATCAGATCCTCCGATGAGAGTGCCATTTTTATCTGAATAAATAAATTGCCCACCTCCAAAATGTTCTCTGGGGTTGAAGAAGAGATGTTCTTCCAGAACATCATGCCCTTTTTTGCGTAGTGCAGCAACGGTACTATTGGGGATACGGCTAGTTTCTAGGGCAATTGTATTTCCATTTACCCATCTAAATCGAGGGGCATCCATTGCAGCTTGAGGATTGAGACCCAGGTCTACTAAAGATAGCAAGACTTGCAGATGTCCCTGTGGTTGCATAGAGCCACCCATGACACCCCAAGACGCCTTGAACTCTCCATTTTTTTGAAGCATGGCAGGTATTATGGTATGAAATGGTCTTTTATGAGGAGAGATGCAATTTGCGTGTGTTGGATTTAAGCTAAATGAACATCCTCGATTGTGAATTAAGAAACCATTTGAAGAGAGTCCACTTCCGAAAGCCATGAAAATGCTGTTGATAAATGAAACTGCATTTCCATCACCGTCGACTACAGAAATGTAAATTGTATCGTTGCCATTTGGACCGGCTTTAGGAATATAAGAACTAGCAGATTCTCCTATTTCTTGAGCTCGTTTTTGTGCGTATTTTTTTGATAGCATTTTTTTCATGGGGATATCCACCATGGCAGGATCGGAGATGTATTTGTGCCCATCTGAAACTGCTATCTTGAAGGTCTCAACGAGTGTGTGGATCCGGTCGGGGTCTGTGATAGAAGGTGGAAGGTCAAAATTTTCGGCAATGTTTATCGCCTCAAGTGCTATCAGTCCTTGGCCATTTGGGGGAGCCTCAAGTATATCGATTCCACGGTAATTAGTACAAATTGGATCGCACCAAGCCCCTTCATGTTCTTCGAGGTCTGATCGAGATAAGAGTCCACCATCTTTTTGTACGGCTTCAACCATATTTTTTCCTAAGTTTCCGTTGTAAAATTCTGAAATACCGTGTTTAGCGATTAGCTCAAATGTATCGGCTAACTGAGTATTGGAAAAGATGTCTCCAGGGGTGGGTGGGGAACCACCGGGGAGATAAGTGAGTGCAGTTTTAGGGTAGGGAGTAATTCTATTTGAAGCAAAAGACCATTGCCAAGAAATATATTCACTCACTGGGAAACCATCTCTTGCATATTTGATTGCGGGTTCAAATGCTTCCGAAAGGGAAATTGTACCATATTTTTCTAGTAGATCGTTCCACCCTGCTAAAGCACCAGGGGTTGTTACAGAAAGTCCACCTTTTGTGGGCATTTTAAGCTCGTCTTCGGTTGGTTGGGTGTCGAGATTTTGAAACTCACTTTCGGTTTTCTGTTCAGAGGCTAGATTTTGGCATAGTGATAAATTGGCTTCTTCAGGGGCACCGCCACTTCCATTATACGCTTGGTATTGGTTATTGAAATGTACTAGAGCGAACATATCCCCTCCAATACCAGACATGTGGGGTTCGACGACGTTGAGTACTGCAGCTGCGGTTACAGCTGCGTCTGCTGCATTCCCACCATTCTCTAACACGCGGAGGGCAGAAAGGGCTGCCAATGGTTGGCTTGTTGCAACCATTCCATTTTTTGCCATCATTGCAGATCTGCGTCCAATGAATTGCCAGGGATAGCTGAATTTCATCTATATAGTAATTAGTGCATACAGTTTATTAAAGTATACAAGTGAGTATTGTAGGAATTACTCCCACCCAGTACTCCCAAACTCTTGTAATATGAAATCGCCAATGGACTGTCCTGCTGCATCTAACACTGATTCTGAAAGAAGGATTGGACAATCTGCTCGGACCGCTAGAGCGATCGCATCAGAAGGCCGAGCATCGAATGCAAACGGATGGGATTTTCCATCGGTGTAACGTTGAAGATGAATTTTAGCGTAGAAAGTTCCTCCAGAAAGGTCATCTACAATGATTTTGTCAAGTGCACCTCCTAGTTCGGTTATGATTTCTAGTAACAGATCGTGAGTAAGTGGTCTGGTGCTCCTTTCTCCTTGCAATTCGAACTGAATGGATTGTGCTTGGTCGGGGCTAATAAAGATGGGAACGTATCTATCTTTGGCTGTTAAAAGTACTACGGGAGTTGCCATTCCAGATTCGCACCAACTGATTCCAATTCCTCGGATTTCTGCCTCGTGATCCATGATGCTTAATGGGGATGGAAGGTAAAAAAATCCTCGTTAATTTTGATTAGATTCGGAATTTGTTGCCCCACTCATTTTTCCGTATTGAACAGGAGGTGAGTTTTTCGGTGTGGCCCAATCAATAGCATTTTTGATAATCAATTGAATGTCTTGATTGTGATATACAGGATGCGTTTCGTGCCCAGGTCCCAAGAAGAATATGTTTCCATTTCCTCTTTTCCAGCAACACCCACTTCGAAAAACTTCGCCTCCTTCGTTCCAACTAACCAATACTAGGTCGTCGGGTCTAGGTATATCGAATGGTTCGGCGAAGACCTGAGATTGTGGGAATTCTATATACTCGGAGGTGAGGTTTTGGACTATTTGGTGCCCGGGGTCAACTATCCAAACGCGCTCGATTTCATCTGCATTTCTTCGTTTTAATCGGCACGAAGTTCCCATGAGCAATTGGAATGGTTTGGAGCGCAATGCCGAGTGAAGTACTATAAATCCCATTCCATCCAACACTCTTTTTGTCACACGTTTTGCGATGGAGTCGTCTAATAATTCATTTTTGTTATGGGACCACCAAAGCAGTACATCTGTTTGGTCTAATAATTCAGAAGGGAGTCCGTGTTCGGGAGAGTCCAGGGTTGCAGTGGTGGTGACATACCCAGATTCGGTGAGAAAGTTAGCTATAAAATTATGAATCCCAGAGGGGTAAAGTTCCCCTGCTGATGAATTATCTCGCTCACAGTGGTATTCATTCCAGATTGTCACGCGCACCATAGAGTAGTTGGTTCTGGCGGAGAAGGTATAGTTATTGATTCAATCGAGTGGCTTTTAGCAAAAGTTTCAGATTTGAAAAAGATTCCACAGATCCATTAGTAATTTTTATGTCAAAAAGTGTTTTTGCTTCAGGTGGAGCATTAATGAAAAGTTCATTGAGTTTTGTCAGGTTATCTTTAGATGTATTAGATTGGGTAGTCCAAGGAATATAGGGAATATCCTTCTTCAGGACGGTGGCAGATTCTATGTTAAATTCTTGCTCTTCAATCCAACTTGTCCATTGATCTACTGTGTGGCTTTGAATGTGGGTGGGATCTCTCAATTTTTCAACGGTATTGAGGAATGTGTTGAGAAAAGGGGTATTGGGAGCTACGTTGTCTTCAAATAGAAAAACACCGGAAGAATTTGATACTCGAGAGACTTCCTCAAGGAACAGACGGGGGTTGGGAAAATGGTGTGCTGCAATTCTGCAAACGATGGTATCAAATGAATCATCGTGGAAAGGTAGAGATTCTGCGTCGGAGACCGCCACTTCCAAGATAGGATATGCAGATAGAGCTGTGTGTGCCATTTTAGGAGATATGTCGATAGCTATAACACGAGAGTGAGAGGAATTTTTTTGGAAAATCGCATTGGCAGCATGTCCTGCTCCAGTGGCTATGTCGAGTGCGAGTCGAGAGCCTCTTGACCAATTGGCTAAGATATCTAAATCATCTCCCTCACGGTGGATTTTACTAGAGAGATAAGAGTTTGCCCTATTTCCAAAAGCGTTGGCAGTTTGTTTTTTGTGAGTGGGACGGTTTTCCATGGTAAAACTGGGTTTTATGTTTACTTTATTTTCTGTTTAAGTATATATTATCGGGTTTTTAGTAGTGACAACCCGATATTGTTTTCCTTAAGCACTCGTTGTTAAATGTAGGAATATGTTGGCTAGACAATATCTTAGAGAAAATTCGGAGATAGTAAAAGAGGCCATCAAAAATAGGAATATGGGAGAAGGAGAAGTAGTGGTAAAATTGCTTCAAATAGATGAGAAATGGAGAGTTATGAAGGCCCAATGTGACGATCTTCGGCATGAAAGGAATAAGGTTTCAACGTTGATTGGAAATCTTAAAAGTAAAGGGGAAAATGAGGCTGCTGAGAAAGCCATAGCTCAATCGTCGGGGTTGAAAGTAGAATTAGAAAAGCTAGAAGAAAATGCGAAAGCTCTAGAAGAAGAATTAAAGAAAGGGTTATTGGAATTACCGAATGTGCCACATGAAAGTGTCCCGACGGGAATGGATGAATCAGATAACGTTGAGATTCGCCGGGTGGGATTTGAAAATTTAAGAGAATTTCCAGAGGATATTGTTCCCCATTATGATCTAGGAGTTAGGTTGGACATAATTGATGAGATGAGAGGTGCAAAAACTACAGGGTCGGGTTTTTATTTTTTGAAAGGAGAAGGTGCGCGGTTGGAACATGCTTTAATTTCACTGATGCTAGATATCCATAGAGAACAGGGATATATTGAATTAATCCCTCCAATCCCGGTATCATCTGCATCTATGACGGGGACAGGGCAGTTTCCAAAATTTGTCAATGATGCTTATAAAATTGAAGGAGAAGATCTGTGGCTATGTCCAACTGCAGAAGTCCCGGTTACAAATATGTACTCTGAAGAGATTTTACTTGATGAGGATCTACCAATAAAGCATCAGGCTTACACTCCTAATTTTCGGAGGGAAGCGGGAGAACATGGTACAGAAACTAGAGGAATTGTTAGAGTGCATCAATTCAATAAAGTTGAATTGGTTAATTTTACCCGGCCAGATTCAAGTTATGAACAGCTTGAGTTGTTAGTGAATGATGCAGAAGAAGTGCTCAAGAAACTACAATTGCCATATAGGGTAATTTCCCTTTGTACAGGAGATTTGACATTTTCCTCGGCTAAAACTTATGATATTGAAATTTGGACACCGATAGGGAATAATGAAGAAAAAAATGATGGTCGGTGGTTGGAGGTTTCTTCTGCATCTAATTTTGAAGATTTCCAGGCGCGTAGGGCAGGATTGAGGTATCGTCCGAAGCGTCATGAATCGGCAGATTATATCCATACGTTAAATGCTTCAGGTTTGGCACTTCCTAGGGTCATGGTTGCGATTCTAGAATATTATCAGAATGCAGATGGGACTGTGGAAATACCACAAGTATTGCGTCCATATATGGGTGGATTGGAAAGAATTGAAGGTAGTGATCCGATAGGAGAGAGTGCAGTTGGTGCAGGTTTGAGAAACTAGATTTCAATTGTTGTGTCAATTAATGCAGAGAGAGGGCTAACTATGGTTCGATGAGGGGCCTCAATTGAAATGGGTGTTGTGAGAGAGATATTTGAAAATCGTATGTCAGACTTAAATTCGCCATTGGTTTGAATCATAGTTGCCTCTACTTGTCCCGATTGTAACTCGCGTATCCAAACTGTTTTTCCAGAAAAAGAGGGGTCTGTTTTTCCGTGAAGAATCCAAATTTTGGGCGCAAGGTTTAGATCATTTCCAGCCAGAGGATATCGTCTATCGTGCCACTCCCAAAATCCATCTTGGAGTACGTAAACGTTTGTAAATCCAGAATTCAATAAGCTAGCTGCTCTTAATGTGGAGAGATGAAGTGGACATCCACAATAAGTCACAATTCTATCGTTTTTTGGCCAATATGAAGTGGGGTCTGAGGATCCAATTCCAGATGGTGCGGGGCTTAGTATAGATCCTAGAATGTGTGATCGTTCGTATTGTGTTTGAGATCTTGAGTCGACAAAACGGGCTTCTCCTCTTTGGTGCCAATTATAGACTGTTTTGAGGGGTGCTAGAGGGATAGTTTGAGAGTTGACTTTAGCCACATCAAAAGTAGTGGGGTCAAAGAATTGTCGAGGGGGAATTTGAGCGGGCAGAGGAGGGTATCCATCGAAGGGGTCTAAATCTGGTTCATATTTGTTATTTTCACTTGTACCGAGACACCCAGAGATTGCAATTCCAATTCCTAATAGAATGTCTCTCCTTTGCATTAGTTAGTCTTTGAGATACGGAGATATCAAGTGTTTGGATTTTTAATTGGATCTACTGAAAAAATGCGATCCAGATTGCCACGGAGAAAAGTGATAGTCCCAGCAGCAAATTCAAGGTGTGAACTTGTCCAGGTGTATTGAATAGTTTACGAAGTAACGTTCCGGCAAATGCCCATGTACATAGGGCTGTGAAACCCAATGTGGAATTGATTAAAACGAACAAGATTTTTACTCCATAGCCAGGGGCGAATTGAGTTGCAAAGGTGGTCATTAAAACAATGAAATAGATCCATGCTTTCCCATTTACGAGTTGTAAGAAAAGACCTGTAGAGAAACCAAGTAGTTGAGTAGATTCGTCGGTGGATACGGAGGATGAGAACGCTATTTTATAGGAGAGGTATGCAATATACAATGCGCCAGCGTAGACTAGTATTTGGAGTATATTGGCATTCTGTTCAATGAAAACGGCTCCGATTCCAATTATGAGTGCTAAAACCGTGAATCCAAAAAACATTCCTATCATCAATGACAAAGTGTTTCGGATTCCGTGTTGAGACCCATGTGCTGCACAAAGTAAATTGTTGGGTCCAGGGGAGAAAGTCATTGAAACCATAAATAAAGCCGTTGCGCTTATGAGTGCCCAATCCATGAAAAAAGAAAGCTGTGTACAGACAAAAAATTGAGGGTTCGAAATGGGGTTTCCTTCGATTCTCTTTTGGTACTTCTGGATATATAGTCAAGCTGTGGAAATCCATATTCGATATGAAGGTGACGACGATCCAAGCAAATGCACGGCTAGAAAGCTTTCACGTTTCGGGTTGGCTGAATTACATAGAGATAATAAGTCAACACCATATGGCATAATCCTTAATCCGTATTCGGAAAAGGCGTTGTCTCCTGCCGATTATAAATATCCGTACAAATTGGTGGCGTTGGATTGTTCCTGGGAAACTGCAGGGGTTGGTAGTTTTTCTATGAAAGGTATCCACCGGGCGCTACCATTTCTAGTCGCAGCCAATCCCGTGAACTATGGAAAGCCGTTTAAACTTACAACAGTGGAGGCTATAGCGGCCTCTTTGTTTATTTTAGGTGAGAAAGAACAATCTAGAAAGGTACTATCTAAGTTCCGATGGGGACTGAATTTTTTAACACTTAATGAAGAGCCTTTAGAATCATATGCGTCTTGTTTAACTTCAGAAGATGTGGTAAATGTCCAAGAATTGTACTTGTCTTGAATAAAATGTTGTTTAGAAGCCCCGATGGGACTCGAAAGTTTTTAATTGTGGTAGACTATACGTGTGGCTATGGCGCGCTTTGAACAAGCAGAGAAACGCATGTTGCAAAAGAAAATTTGTATGCGTTGTAATGCCCGAAATCCACAGAAAGCGAAGGCTTGCCGTAAATGTGGATATACCGGGTTGCGTGTTAGAAGAAGAGAACGCCAAGCTGCTGGTTAGTTTAATTGCAGAATGGAGTTATCCCTCTGGTTTGTATTTTGGCTCTCGTTTCTTGGCTCTAGCCAGGGCTTTAGAGATTACTTCCAAAACATCTCCGTGGAACATCGGGCCATGGCCTGGGTACATATTCCTTAAATCTTGAGGGGAATTGGATAATATTAGCTCTATACTAGATATTAAATCCTCTCGGGAACTGCCAGGTAGATCGGTGCGTCCGAAACTACCACGATGGAACGCTTGGTCACTGTAGACGACTATATCTCCTGTAAAAATGGAATTATGATTCAAAAAAACCAAATGGTCTTTGGAATGTCCAGGAGTGTGGAGAGTCGTATACCAATCGTCGCCCATGAATATTTTTTGGCCATTGGTAAGTTTTGATGTTTGCAAAGGATGATCTGCATAGCAATGTAGATCGGGTCGAAAAGCATCCATGATATCATGTAAAGATCCAACATGATCGGGATGTTGATGGGTCAGAACTATAGAATCTATTTTGGAGGTATGGAGATAAATTTTTTCAAGAGTGTTGGGGTCAGAACCTACATCTACAAGAGTGGTTTTTTCTCCGAAAATCAAATACGCGTTGGAAGTAAAAATGGTGGATTCATGCGTGAGGTTACAAACGTCCATTGGAGTCACATCGTATTGATTGAAGGGGATTCGGGGTATCTATTAGTCCAAAGTATGGCTAGTATCATGATGAGAACTACGGCACCGGTAAAGGCTATGGATTTTGTGGTAATCCAAACAATGGTGGAGCTGAACCACATAGATAGCATCATTATATACCGTGCTTTTCGAGGGAATACCCGCTCAGTTTCCCAATTGTGAAGAAAGGGTCCAAAGATTGAGTGGGTGTAGAGATAGTTGTGCCATTTTTTGGAACTTTTCCCAAAGGCCCAAGCTGCAATAATCAGAAATCCAGTGAACGGTATTCCAGGAGTTATGACTCCAACATATGCCATGAAGAGGGCGGCGAAACCAATTGCCATATATAAGTATTTTTTTGGATTGTTTGGGTCAAATTCGATTGATGGTTGTTTAATAGGGATAGAGTTCATAAACTGTCAGTACAACTAGTAAAGTATATGGAGGATATGAGGGGATCGAAAGTGATCTCATGTGAGCGTTGCCCCGCATTGGTTTCTTCACGGACTATGATTGTTAATGGGGATGGAAAAATGAACGCGGAGATATTATTTGTAGGAGAAGGTCCAGGTAGAGAAGAAGACATAAGCGGAAAGCCATTCGTGGGGAGAAGTGGCCTTGTTCTTGATAGAAGCTTACAAGAAAATGGTATTTCAAGAGGAGATGTTAGAATCACTAATTGTGTTCGTTGTAGGCCCCCAGAAAACAGAAATCCATCCAAAAAAGAACTTTCTAATTGCAAGAACCATCTGTACACCGAAATTGCACTTGTAGATCCTAAATTGATTGTTGCGCTGGGACGAGTTCCATCTGAACATTTACTTCAAAGGGAAGTACTAGTTACAAAAGAAGCGGGCGAAGTAGAATTAGCGAACATTGAGGGAGTGGATCGGTCTATTCTGATTTGTATTCACCCCGCTGCGACTCTCTATAATCCAAACCAAAAAGTGATTTTTGAATCTGCAATTTCAAAAGCTGTGGAGTTGGTTGGATTAAAAATGAAAGGGGCGAAGTAGAAGTATTGTGGGTATGATTTCTGTGCATAATCCTTTTGTGGATTGTTAGTCTAGTAGAATAAGTGGGAGATAATCCATGACTGATGTAAAAATAGCAATAATAGATTATGGGTTAGGAAATCTGAGGAGTGTTAAAAGGGGTTTTGAGCGTTCGGGCGGGGATGTGATTGTAACATCAGATATAGATATTATATCTCACGCAGATGGTGTGGTATTACCAGGAGTGGGAGCATTTTCAGAGGGTATGGAAAATGCAGAACCACTCAAAAAAAGTATTATTGAAATTGGAAAAAGTGGGATTCCTATGTTTGGTATTTGTTTAGGAATGCAAATGTTACTAACAGAATCAGAAGAGGCAGAATGTGTAGGACAAGGGGATGTGCAGGGACTGGATCTAATTCCAGGTAAGAATATCAGAATTAGAAATGAAAAAGTGCCGCATATGGGGTGGAATGAGTTGAAGATTGTACAAGATCATCCTATTGTCAAAGGAGTGGATGGATTGCACGCTTATTTCGTGCACTCATATCATGCAGTTCCAAAAGATAGTTCTGCGGTAGTTTCAACTACAGAGTATGGGGGGGAATTTGCTAGTATGATTGCTAGAGAAAATATTTTTGGGACACAATTTCACCCGGAGAAATCTGGAGAAACTGGTTTAAAAATTCTCCATAATTTTATTGAAGTTTGTCAAAGTGTATGAGTCTAAAAAGATTTTAAGAGGAATCTTCAGGGGTAAGAATACTGAGGATAATGATTAAAAATATAAATAAAAAAGAAAGCAATCCCGGTACGAATACTAGTGGCTCTGTTAAATTTCCCCCGGTACTTCTCATTATGGCCAAAGATACACCAATACCAACGGGGATTGATAGAAATAGGGACCAAAAAATTTCAGACGGTTTTGGTTTTTGAAAAAAATTCATAATAAATCTCGGACTTCGGAATACCACATGTCATGGTAATCTATGCTTCCAGTTCTTTCTGCTATATCTACTGCCAATAAATGCCAACATTTCTTATTCGTGTCGCTTTTGATATTGTATTCTGAACCTTTGCAGGTACACATCCCGTCTTCCACGATATATTCGTCATCATATCCGACAACTACGGTGAAATCTCGATATTGTTTGACCCTGTCTTCTTGAATAGCTTCGAGGGCTTTTTGTCCACGAATCCCGTTTTTCTGTAGTAATGACTCTGTGTAAAAATTTGCGGGTTTTTCAGGTAGCGAGGAATTGTTTTTTCCACTGGGCTTTGGCACAAGGTGTAGTTAGTGCTCCAGGGTAATAAAAATAAATAAATTGGCAACTTTGTTGGACAGAGGATGGCAAGTAACCATAAACGATGGATTTTCAGGTTTTGCCACAGACGTGGATATATGTATACAGTCTCAGAGGGAGGGATTGAAGCCATAGTTCCGTCTGCATCGGTGTCTGGTAGAACTAAAGATGTGTTTTTTAATCCGAATATGGAGCTAAATAGAGATATAACAGTAGCGGCGTTGCGAGCATACAGGGTTGAGGGGGTTGATACATATCTAGATGCAAATGCTGCGACCGGGATAAGAGGAGTGAGGGCTGCTGCAGATGGTTGGAAAGTAACATTAGTGGATATTGAGGAAGATGCTGTCGAATTGTGTAAATCTAATTTATCTAGGAATGGATTGTCGGGAGAAGTGTATCAAAATGATGTCAATATTGTCCTTCGTCTTAATAGATATGACGTGGTGGACATAGACCCATTTGGAAGCCCGATTTCTTTTTTGGATAGTGCATTCAGAGGGGCTAAGCGTTTGATTTGTGTGACTGCGACCGACACAGCACCTCTTTGTGGTGCACATTTCCAGGCGGGTGTTCGGAGATATAGTTCCATTCCTCGGAAAACGGAATACCATGCAGAAGTAGGAATTAGAGTTCTTCTTTCTTTGATGGCACGAATGGCTGCGCGATATGATATTGGAATTAATCCCATATTATGCCATGCTACTCGCCATTATTATAGGGTGTATGTAGAAATAGAAAGGAGAGTGTCAAGAGCAAATGAATCGTTGGAGGAAATAGGATACTTGCATCACTGTACCTCTTGTTTGCATCGGGATACTCAAGATGGTTTGATTTCGTTTCCACCTTCTATTTGTCCTTCGTGTGGCAGTACAAAAATGACAACTTCTGGTCCAATTTGGTTGGGAAATACAGCCAGCAAAGATTTTGTAGGCAGGGTTGAGGGAAACCTAACAGAAGAAATGGGTATGGCCCATAGGGCGCAAAAAATATTTTCAAGGTTATTAGAGGAACTAGAAATTCCTACACACTATGACCAGCATAAATTATGTCGACTGTGGAAGCGCCCTGCGCCCTCCATGGAAATATTTGTGCAATGTTTATCAGATGTGGGTTTTGAGGTTTCAAGAACCCACTATGGGGGAACTACATTGAAAACAAATGCTACAGTTTCTGAGATATACGAGGCTACAGGAAACTAATTGATTTAGAAAGTGCGTAGATATCGGTTATGTTCCCACTCGGAAACAGAAACCAAATAATCTGCATATTCTGCACGTTTGGTAGTGGTATATGCTTCGATTATGTGAGGCCCAAGTGCATTGCAAATAACTTCGTCTGCTTCGAGGGCATCTATAGCATCTCCTAGATTGCTTGGAAGTGTTTTTATACCGTATTCTTCTTGTTTTTTGGCATCGAAATCGTAGATATTTTCACGGACTGGTTCGGGGGCTTCTAGTTCTCGATTGATACCATCTAATCCTGCCTCTAGCATTGCGGCTATAGCTAAATATGGATTGGCAGATGGGTCGGGAGATCTAAGTTCCACGCGGGTCCCTGCGGCAGTTCTCGAAGCTGGTTTTCTGATCAGTGCAGATCGGTTGACATCACTCCAAGCTATGTAGACTGGGGCTTCATATCCCGGGACGAGGCGTTTGTAGGAATTAACTATAGGGTTGCAAATTGCGGTTAGAGCTGGTGCGTGTTCTAGCAAACCCGCTAGGTAATGTTTAGCTATATCAGAAAGGCCAAATTCTCCATCTTTATCAAAGAAAGCATTCGTTCCGCCTTCAAATAGAGACATATGAGTATGCATTCCTGATCCGTTTATACCAGAGATGGGTTTTGGCATGAAAGTAGCATATAAACCGTGTTGGTGTGCAACAGCTCTTACTGCGGCTTTGAATGTCACAACATTGTCTGCCGTCTTGAGAGCTGGAGCATATTTCCAATCTATTTCATGCTGGCCTTCTGCGACTTCGTGATGACTTGCTTCTATTTCAAACCCAAGTTTTTGCAGAGTATAGACCATATCCCTGCGAATTGAAGGACCTAGGTCGGCAGGAGTTATATCAAAATAACCTCCTACATCGTGTGTGTCTAGAGAAGGGTTTCCTTCGTTTGTTTTTAGAAGGAAAAATTCAGGCTCAATTCCAACGTTTAGATCAAATCCCAGTTTCTTTGCTTTTTCAAGAGAGTTTTGAAGAGTAGTTCGGGAATCTCCTTCGAATGGTGTGTTGTCTATTCGACGTACATCAGAAATGACTCTAGCGGCACCTCTACCATTCTCATCTTTTCTCCAGGGAAGTTCTTCGTAGGTTGAAGAGTCAGGGACGAGGCGCATATCAGACTCTTGTATCCGGGTGAAGCCTTCTATAGAGGAACCATCAAAATAGATACCTTCTGTGAATGCTTTTTCTGCTTGATTAGCAGGAATTGCTATATTTTTTACTACACCGAGTATATCGACGAATTGTAGTCGCAAGAAATCGATGTTATTTTTTTGAATACTATCTAGAATTTTTTGTTCCGACGGGCCGATTTTAGCCAGTTCGGAATCAGAATGTCCATTTGTCATTTTAATCTGTGGTTATTATAGTGTATGTAACATAATAAAATTTTATGGTTTGCGCACGGATGATATTTTAAGATAAAAATGACCATTCGGTGCATTTTAATAAGAATGACCCGTATATTTAGGTGATGACGTATGAAAATCTTGATTCAAAGTTAATAAATGAACTACTTGAGGATGGGAGAGCTAGTTTTAGAACTTTGTCAGAAAGAGTGGGTGTTTCAGTGGCAACCATTTCGAGGCATCTATTTGGATTGGAAGAAAGAGGAGTGATCACAGGATATGCTCCAACAATCAAATATGAAAAGCTTGGATATGGACTCACAGCGATAATTCAGCTGAAAGTCGAGGGGGCTCAAATTCCAGATATTACTACTAAATTGTCTAAGTACGAACAAATGATATCGATCTATGAAGTCACAGGGGATTATGACTTAATTGTTATTGCAAAGTTCAAAGACACGGCTGGAATGAATAAACAAATAAAAGCTATTCTTATCGACCCGATAATAAAGGCTTCAAACACTAGTGTTGTGTTGAATGCGGTGGAAGAAAATCGTCAGTTTAGTCTCTCGGAAACTGCGGTTTGAATTGCTGTTAGTAAAATATATTATTTTTTAAGAAGGGATCACATCATGCCGGGCATCATGCCGCCCATTCCGCCCATTCCGCCC
>DASO01000007.1 GCA_002503845.1 Euryarchaeota archaeon UBA24
ATCCTATATGCGTTGAAAAATCAAGATTATCCAAAAGATAGGAGAGAGGATCGGGTTCAAGAAGCTTTGTCTCTTGTGGGATTGGCAGGGGGTAATGTAGAGGACAGGTATCCATCGGAATTATCTGGTGGTCAGCAGCAGCGTGTTGCGTTTGCCCGGGCCATATCTTATGAGCCAAAGTTGCTTTTGATGGATGAGCCTTTGTCAAACTTGGACTTCCAACTTCGAAAGAGAATGAGACAAAGTATACTAGATATTTTGGAAGAAATTAAGGTTACCACAGTATACGTTACACACGATCAAGAAGAAGCGTTTGAAATTTCAGATGATATCTGTGTAATGAAAGATGGTGTTATGATGCAACAAGGAGGTCCAGAGGCACTATATGATTCACCTAATTCACCGTTTGTGGCAAATTTCATAGGTGAAGCCAATGTATTCAATGCAGAAGTTAGTTCTAAGACCAAAACATCTGCGAATGCTACGATTACAAAAGGGGACCAGAAACTAGATATGGTTTGCCGACACGAAGGTGGGACTGCATTAAAGAACCCTGTAATTGTGATTAGACCAGAAAATATATTCATAGAGGTTGCCAGCAAAGCTGGTAAGGGATCCAAGTATAACAAGACAAGCCAAACCAACGAATATTCTGGTAAAATTTCACACAAAATATTTAGAGGTGCTTCTGTATACTATGATGTTGTTATTGGAGAAAATACAACGGTTCAAGTTAGATCATCGCAAAGTAAACTTAAAGTTGGTCAGAATGTGAAAGTAGTGATTGCTAAGCAAGATGCACTTATAGTGCAAGGCGCTGCGTGATCAGTTAGGACTGGACAATTTTTTAGATAGATAAAAGATTTAAGAAAAACCAAATCAAGGGGATTTTAGAAATAATTCCCTTTCTTTTTCGACTATTTCAAACGTGCTTAGAGTTACTTCTGAATCTCCACAATGAGCCCCGGTGGAAAGGTCGAATTCCCAGCCGTGCCAAGGGCAAGAGATAGTAAGGATAGTTTCAGAGAAAGATTCTTCAAGTCGTTTTCCTGCACTAACGAATGTCGCCTCGAGTTTTGGAAGAACTATTCCTTGTCCAAGGGGACCTGATTGATGTGGACAAGTTGCTTCGATTGCATAATAAGATCCGTCCACGTGTAAGACGAGGACGGGGGTACCTTCTACATTGACCGTTTTTCGAGATCCCTCGGGGAGATCGTTTGTGGAACAAATAGGTATCAAAGTCATATTCCAAATATCCTCTCTGCTGTTTTTCCAAGAATCATGCTTTGTTCAGAATCACTTAGGAAGGTCATATCTGTAATGACACTTGGACGATCGTAATCCCAATGTGGGTAATCTGAAGCATACATGAGGCGTTCTGGCCCACCAATCATGTCGATAATTTGTTTGAGGTATTCAGGATTGTCTGGTTCTTCGAGTGGTTGAGTTCCATAATAAAATTCTTGCATATATTTAGATGGTTTTTTCGTTAGAAGAGGGGCTTCTGATTGGCGTTTCATATATTCAGCATCGAGCCTGTGCATCATTAAAGGAACCCAGAAAATTCCAGATTCTTGGAATACGATATCGAGGTTTGGATATTTTTCGGGAACCCCCTGAATGACTAAACTCACAATTTGTGCCATGTTATTCCATAAGAAACCTAAAGTATGTGTCTCAAGGAATTTTCGATACCCTCTTATGAAGAAGCTATCCACACTAGAGCCTCCTGCATGAAAAACTACAGGGAAATTACGATCGTTGCAAGCTTCGTAAATTGGATCGTATCTTCGGTCTCCAAGAGGGGGTTCGGGCCCAGCGGTGACTAGGCAGAGTGCTACGACTCCCTTTTCATCGGCTACTCGATCGATTAACGCGACAGACTCTTCTGGATCGTGGAAGGGTGCAACTAGCATCGTATAAATTCCTTCAGAGGGATCAACAACTTTATCGAGCATATAGTCAATGAATCCATTTGCAAGAGGGACTGCTATTTCATCACTAGATAATTTTCCAAATGAAAGCATTTTGTTGGGTAGTAAAACAATCTTATCAAGACCGACATGTTTCATCACAATAGGTATTTCCTCAGGTGTCATATCTTTTTGAGGGTATGAAGTTACATTCCTCATAATTCTGCCACCCACCCACCGGTCACCGGTACTACCAGGGATAAATCTACCCCTCGTTGCTCCACTAAACCGTGATTTCCATGGTTCAACTAGATAATTTGAAAAGTCATGTAATGGTTCAAAAAAATGTGCATCAACGTCAACAACCACATGGCCATTTTTGGGCATGTGTTAAAGAAGGTCATTGGAGTTTAAAAAGTGTGAAGATTTGAAATAGACCGAGAGATCCTACGAGTGAATGACCAACACTAAATTTCATGTTATTTATGAAGTGGAGGGTTGTAAGATGTCAATAGACTTGAATATTACCTGTAATCAAGAAAATAAAAGGACAAAATCTACAAATGAGTGAGGATGAGAAGTTAAAGGTGCACTTGGAAGCTGGAATTGCCATTTACAATAGCGGAGAGTACCATGCTGCCCATGGGGCGTGGGAGCGATACTGGTTAAAACTTGAGAAGGGGAGCGAGGACAGGTTATTTTTACAAGGTTTAATTCAATTTACAGCCATAATATATCATGGGACTAATGAAAATTGGAGGGGAATGAGAGGACTCGTAGAAAGTTCGCTTGGGTATTTAGAGAAAATACCAGAAGTGTACAGAGGCGTGGATATTGGACTTATTAGAGAATATCTTATTGAAATAAGTCAGGATGTGGAATCATTCTCCCAAGAAAAAATCCCCATTATAGCGTATAGAGGTGACAAGATGGAATTGGCAGGTTTAGAAATCGAATCTGTATTTCTAGCTGCGGAAGTGATATCAGAGGAGGTCGAAGCATACGAATATGAGATTATTAAAGAGGCGATTAGTTATGCGAGAGGGGGATTTGAAGAGGGAAAGTATAAAAAAATTGAGCAATTGATAGTAGCTTTTGTAAAAAACCCAGATTTGCGAGGGATGGCATATGGGCAGATAAGAAGCAGAGTAGAAAGAATGAGAGAAAGTGGGAAGGATATTAAAAAGCTATTTGGATAATTTCTTAGAATTAAGAAATATGCTCTGCAGAGTTGTCTTTCGGAAAATAACCCAAGATATCTCTAGTACGATCTAAGGAATAATAACTACCATCGTTGTCGGAAACACCATAGACTATTTCATACCCATAATCAGCTTGTAGGCATCTATCGAAGAGATGGCCGCAATCTCGATTAGAAAGCCACATAGATTGTCCACGTGCGTAGTCAACAGGAGGTGCATCTCCGTTTAAATTTCCAATCCTAACGCAAAGGACAGATATGCCGTGCTCATCGTGGTAATATCGCCCTAGAATTTCGCCGATGGCTTTGCTGGCGCCATAAAGATTTCCAGGTCGAGGAAGTTCAGTTCCATCGAGAGGAAATGGACTATCGAGATTGGAAGAATCAGAATTTGGATCGGTTTCATAGTGACCAACTGCGTGGTTCGAAGATGCGAAGATAAATTTTTCAACGTTGGAATTCACTGCGGCTTCAAGTAAGATTTGAGTACCTTCAATATTATTTCGAAGAACTGAGTTCCAAGATGCAGAGGTTTGAGGATTCCCGGCAAGGTGAATTATTGCACTAGCCCCCTCTACAGCTTCTTTTACAGCAGTGGTGTTTAAAATATCAGCAACAATTAAGTCATAGGGAAAATCACTATCGGGAGACTGGTTATCAAGTAGACGCCATGTGTATTGATCATAGAGGTGTGAAAGGATCGTGCGTCCCACATTTCCTAGTGCGCCTGTAAGCAATACTACCTCTTTCATTGAAAGTTAATGAGAGGGGAAAGGAGAAGTAACTTTTTCTTTAGAGGGCAGAAAGTTCAAGTTGTATGAAACCAACGGAAACGGAAATTGCTTGTTTCGAGTCGGGCGTCAAGCTTGGATCGCTATACCATCAGTTTTCAAGTGCCCCTATCAGTCTGAATAATATCGAAAGTTTATCTTCTGCAATTGAAAAATCAATTCAAAACCAGCCACATTGTACAAATGTGTCAGTAGAGATATCAGAAGAGGAAGTAAAAAAATCAATGAATGATGATTTTGGGTATGCAGAATTAAAAGGGGAGATGATGGCAGTTAGAATCGAGATTCAATATAAGGATACAAAGGTTGTATCTAAAATGAGAGTTGAAAGTGGCTATCCACTGATGTTTGTTGAGTCTGTAGAGACAAAGGAATGAATTGAGAAAAAAGAAGACATCATCAAGAAAGTTTGAGCTTTGATACCACTTCTAGAAGTTTAGCGAGGGAAGTTCCAGATTCTTTTAATAATTTTTCCCCGAGATTACTAGACGCAAGAGATGGATCTCCTATAACACCATTTTTTGTAAATTTTTCAACGTCGTATTTCATTTGTGCACCTTGTTCAAAAGACCCCCAACGATCTCCAGAATCGGAACTTGCTTGCGAGATCATACCAGAATTGATGAGATTGGGGAAAAGATGCAATAACATAGATGTTTCAACTTCACCTGCATGGCCCATGGGGAGATCGTCTGAATACCGAAACCAGGTATAGGTAGTTGCAAATGCAGGTTTTGTGGTGTTTCGGGTTATATCGGCGCAAATTTCATTTAATGCGTCGATGTTGCCTCCGTGGCCATTTACTATGATGATTTTATTCCATCCGTGATGAATAAAAGAATTGAGCACGTCCGATATACAATCGCGAAAAGTTTGTGGAGAAAGCCAAAGTGTTCCAGGGAAATTTCTATGCTCCTCAGATACGCCGAAGGGTAGGGAGGGCGCGAGAATGGCTTCGCCTGGAAATTGTTTGATGCCTTCTTCTGCGACAGATTTGGCTAGTAATAGATCGGTAGAAAGAGGTGCATGGGGCCCATGCTGTTCTGTGCTTCCCACAGGAAAAACTACTATTTTTGATGCCGCATCTTTTGCATCTTCGGAAGTGACCTGAGATAGATCCATAATGTACTAAGGTTGTCATTGGTCTTGTAATCAACGGTGGTAGTTTGGGGAGAAATGGCCAGATGAATTAGACATTTCTAGCACTCCAAAGTTCGGAATAGGATCCTTTTTTATTCAATAGTTCATTATGAGTTCCATATTCTATAATCACCCCATCTTGTAAAACTAAGATATTAGTTGAATCCTGTATTGTGGAGAGTCTATGAGCAATAGCCAGAATGGTCTTTTCAGAATGGTGGGTCTTTATAAAATCTAATATCAAAGATTCAGTGGGGGTGTCTACGTCGCTAGTAGCTTCGTCGAAAATGAAAATTGGAGGGTCTTTTAGAAGTGCTCGTGCAATGGCAATTCGTTGTCGTTGTCCTCCCGAGAGTTTGATTCCACGTTCTCCGACGATGGTGTCATATCCATGTGGTAAATTCATTATGAAATCATGAGCCTTTGCTGCTTTAGAAGATTGAATAAGTTCCTCCTCATTGGCTGTGAATGATCCATATTGGATGTTCTCCCTAACCGTGCCGTGGAAAAGGAAAATATCCTGGCCAACATATCCAATTTGGTCACGTAAACTCTTCAGAGATAGATCTCGAATATCATGCCCATCTATTGTGATGGATCCATGATCTATATCGTACAATCTTAATAATAGTCTCAATAAGGTTGATTTTCCAGATCCACTATGGCCAACTATAGCCAAAGATTCACCTTTCCCAGCCTTAAAAGAGATATTAGACAATATTTTGTCTTGAGAATATCCAAAAGAAACATCTTCGTAGATGATTGTTCCAGAATCGACGATTAGTTCAGGAGGGTTGGATTTTTCAGGGAGAGTATTAGTTTCATCGATTAAACCAAATATTCTGACGGTGGATGCCCGGGCCCGTTGATACATATTTATGACCTGTCCAAATTGGGTCATTGGCCAGACCAACTGTTGATGGAGCAACATGAATGTTACAAATTCCCCAGCATAGAGAGGACGGGAGGAAAGCCAGAGTATATCTCCAGATATAACCCAGAATCCCCCGACTAGAAAGGTCATAGAAAATCCAATTCCAGATATAATTTGAAGTGAGGGGAAAAATTTTATTCGGGTTGTGATAGAATCCCAATTGGTATTATAATAATTCAGAGAAGTTTCCTCTACGCGACTAGATTCATAGAATTCGGTATTATAGAGTTTAATTAACTGGATTGCATTTAAATTCTGTTTAAGTCGAGAATGGAGTTTCCCCACACTGTCTCGTACTTCGGCATATTTTGGTTGTATAGATTTTGTGAAGTTATATGTAAAAAAAGCGATTATAGGGATGGTGAAAAGAGAAATTGCGGCCAGGGGAGGGTTCATATAAAATAGTAAAGTTGCAATTCCAATTGCCATTACTGCGAGCCGAAAGACAGAGTTGAAACCATCATTTAAGAAAATTTCCAATCGGTTGACATCATTGGATAGGATAGACATTAATTCGCCTTTGTGTTTTCTGTCAAAGAAACTCATATTTAAATTTTGCAAACTGGCGTAGGTATCGATGCGGATTTGATGTTGGATATTTTGAGAAAATGAATTCCAGCCCCAATTTCTAAACCAATGGAGAATTGCACTGAGGATAAAAGAGAATATAATGAGAAAAACCACAAACCAAAATTGAGATATTGAGTGTTGAGGAAGGGAGGATTCAGAGAAAAATGGAATTAGAAATGGTTTATCTCGTAAAATAATTGAATCTATTGCAACACCGAGGAGGAAAGGAGGAACGAGATCGGATATACGAGCGAATAGATTTGCTATGAAGCCTACAAGAAAATTCCGAATATTGGAGGCCCCATAGAAAAATAATAGACGGAGCATCGGGTTGGAAGAATTTAAAGAAGGAATGGTAGAATCGATGTCATCCATGAGGTATACGTAATATGGATGGCGGAGAGGAGTAAAATTTTCTCGGTTTAGTCTAAGTAAATATGGACGGTGTCACCAGGAGATATATTGTGGTCAAGTGTCCAATTATAGGGCAATTCAATAACCCATTTGCTAAGTCCTTCATAAGGGGTGTAAGGAGGTAGCTCAGGGGACGCATGATGAATAGAAACAATAGTACCCTGAGAATCTATGAAAATAATATCGATGGGGAAGCTCATATTGCGCATTACATAAACATGGTTTGTTTCAGAGGGATGAACAAAAAGCATCCCCTGGTTTTTACCGAGAAAAGTGGTTTGACTCAGACCTATATAACGGGTGATCATAGTGTCTGAAATTTGAAGTTCTGCTTGGGCGAGTACAGTTTCAGAAGTGTCAAAAAAGACCACAGTTGCGGTGGGAGACTGGGCAGATCCATGGAATGTAAACAAAATTGCAACGGCAAGGAGGATAACAAGGATGGTGAGTAGAATGAGAGATGGCAGGGAGATTTTCCTACGTATGTCCCCTATAATTAACCAGATCGAGGATAATTTGGGCATTTAAAATGGGTCGGGCAGGAGTTGAACCTGCGATCCCCGCAGTGTAAATGCGATGTCATAACCAGACTAGACCACCGACCCGTACTACAGTATATTGTTTCTGAATTGGAATAACGATTATGAATGGAAAATGTGGAAAATAACATGATATGGTTTAAGAACAGCGTGGATCGAATATATGTAGGCGAAGTGTGATGGCAAAGAACGTCGGTACAATATTATTTGGAAAGGGAGGGGATGTGATCAAGGATCCAAAAATTCAATCTTTGGTCATGGCAAGTGCCGTGTTAATAACAGAATCTGCAGTTTTAAGTCCCATTATTGCAGATCTTGCTATTGTATTTTCAATTAGTGATGCTAGAGCAGGTTTGCTGATGCTAGCGTACACAATACCCACAGTCATTTTAGTCCCAATGATGGGGATTCTTTCGGATCGGTATGGAAAGAAGTACTTTTTAGTACCCGGTTTGGCTTTATTTGGATTGGCGGGTGCAGCAATTGCCATGGTAAATACATTTGAAGCCATATTGGTATTAAGGGTGTTGCAGTCGGTAGGCCACTCTGCTGCAGGTCCAATTGTAATTGCAATGATAGGGGACCTATATACTGGCGTTCAGGAGACTACCGCCCAAGGGATTCGTACGGCTGGGATAAATATAGGAATTATAGGAATACCAATATTAAGTGCAATATTATTTGTATATTCATGGCAATATCCATTTTTGCTTTATTTAATTGCGATTCCAATGGCCATATGGGCGTGGCGGGTCCTCCCTCAATCGATAGAATCGACGAATTCGTCGATGAGAGATTATATAAATGATTTGATATTGCTGATCAGTGAACGGAGAATGGCATGTTTGGTTACGACATTTGTTATTAGATTTTTACTTTTGTTTGGATTTCTCACATATGTCTCTGTTTTGGCAATAGGAGAGGCAGGACTTGATGTCAAGACAGCAGGGCTATTGGTAGCAGTGAAGGGGATCGTCTCGTTTATAAGCTCCACGCAAGTGGGGAGGTTGTCAAATGTGTTTTCAACTACAGACATAATAATGGGAGGATTCATCATAGGGAGTTTAGGCATAATAATTATGGGAGTATTACCAATTCCATTAGTAATTGCGGTGGGAGCAATACTATATGGATTTGGGGACGGAGTGGTAGCACCTGGGCAGAAAAGTTTGGTGAATCAGATAGCCCCAGAAGGTATGAGAGGAGGGGCAGTTTCGGTTGCGACTACATTCCAAAATTTGGGTAAAGTGGTAGGCCCAGGAATGATTGCACTTATGCTAATTGTATCTGATATTTCAATAGCTTTCACGGTTGTGGGGTTAACAGGTTTGTTGGCAGGTGTCGGACTCATGGTAGGCGTTAAGAGACTGCAATAAATGGACTATATCTATAAAAAAACATCAAGGTGGCATGTCCAAATATATTTACTGATCAGACTCCAACTCTTTCATAGATCATATCATGGGGGAATACCACGTTGCTTCTTCAGTTGAGGATGCCCTAGAAAAATTATCGTGTTGTGAGGGTCGAGCGGAAATCGTGGCGGGGGGACAGACAATGATGTTATTGATGCGTCAGGGGCTAATTGATCCAGATTTGCTGGTTGACATTAGCAAGATAGCAGAAATGAGGGGAATAGAAGAGGTGGGAGAGTACATCGAGGTTGGGGCCGCTACGACATATGCTGAAATAAAAAAAAGTCCATTAATTGAAAAGGAATTTGGATTTTATGCAATAGCGACTTCTGAAATCTCAGGACCTCAAGTGAGAAACCAGGGTACAATTGGGGGGGGGCTAGTCTATGGAGACCCAGCGTTAGATACACCCCCAGTCCTACTGACTTTAGACTCAGAATTAGAGATACAAAACGCAGCGGGGAGTAGAAGAGTTCCCTTGGACGATTTTTTTGTGGATTATTATGATACTGCAATAGAAGATGGGGAAATTTTGACCAAAATTTTGATTCCAAAATTGCCCAAATATTCGGGGGGGAAATATAGATCTATGACTCCGAGGCAAGGAGATTATGCAATAGCGGGTGTTTGTGTGAGATTGACGCTAAATGAAAAGGGAGTTTGTGCAGTTGCACGGATAGGATTAACAAATGGCGGAGACACACCTATGCGTGCGAAAGAAGCGGAAAGAGTATTAGAAGGTACTAAAATGGGGGATAAAACTGTGGAGAATGCTGTAGAAGCTTTGGGAGAAAATTTAGATTTAATGGGAGATGTTCAAACGCCTAAATCGTATAAAGAAATAGTTTTTAAAAGGATCGCAAGACAAACAATTAAAGATGTAAAATCCGAAATAATAGGAGAAGTATAATGGAAGGGATAAGACTAGAAATAAATGGAAAAAAACACGTAGTTGATGTTTCCCCATATAAACCTCTTCGAGACGTTCTCAGATATGATGTGGGATTGACGGGTACAAAAGAGAGTTGTGACTCGGGTGTGTGTGGTGTTTGTACAGTATTACTAGGAGATAAAGCGGTTAAATCATGCCTCATTCCAGTGGGAAAAATGGTCGGAGAGAGCATTACAACTATAGAGGGCCTGTCAGAAGAGGGTGAATTTTCTGTGCTACAGCAATCTTTTATAGATTGTTTTGCGTCTCAATGTGGCTATTGCATCCCAGGATTTATAATGGCGGCAACGTCATTACTGGTAGAAAACTCAGATCCAACGGTTCAAGAGATAAGAGAGGGACTAAGTGGGAATTTGTGCAGGTGTACAGGGTATGTCAAAATAATCGATGCGGTTAAGCAGGCAGCAATTAAGGAAGCGTGAAAGCATGAGTCAAAGTGGTCAAGTTAAAATTAGACTAGAGGGTCATAATGAAAATCGCCATGTCGGAAAATCTATTGCAAGGGTAGATGCACCCGATAAGGTTACAGGCAAGGCAATATATGCAATGGACATCAATCCAAATCGATTGTTACATGCGAAATTATTGACTAGCCCCGTCGCCCACGCTCGGTTGATTGGGGTGGATGTAGAAGAGGCAGAGAAAGTAGAGGGTGTGGAAGTGATAATAACTTATAAGGACGTGCCTGATACTCGCAGAGGCCAATTTATTTTAGATCAGCCGATACTAGCAACGGAGAAGCTTAGATATATAGGAGAACCGATAGCTGCAGTTGCTGCGGAAACACCAGAAATAGCAGAAGAGGCGGTGAACCTTATCAAACTTCAATATGAGGAACTTCCAGCAGTATTTGACTTAGAAGAGGCTTTTTCTGAAAATCCCTGTGCTACAGTTCATGAAGACGTGCGGAGTTATCAATTTGCGAAACAAGGAGATCCTAGATTTGAAAAGAGGGATCATGTGGATGAGGAGTATACAGATCGTCCGAACTTGATGTACACAGATTCGTTAGAAGTGGGAGAAGTAGAATCAGCTTTTGAAGATGCAGATCATGTTGTCGAAGGGAGATATGAGGTTAAATCGCTCCAACACTGTTCGATGGAGCCTCATGTTTCAGTGGGCAGGCGAATGGGAAGTACGATTAAAATTTGGACCTCTCAACAAGTTCCACATAATATTGAAACTGAACTATGTATGGCATATCCAGAGTTGAATCCAGGAGATATAGAGATAAAATCGCCATATGTAGGAGGGGGTTTTGGTGGGAAAATCACTCCGTTTGTAGAATCTATTTTGGTTGGAATTCTGCAGAAAACAGATCGCCCAGTAAGGCTCCAATTAACACGAGCGGAAGAGTATATGGTAGGGGTGAGCAGACCTCAAGTTATAGTCAGAGTGAAAGATGGAGTTACAAAAGAAGGTAAAATCATAGCTAGAGATTCAGAAATTTTGTTCAATGTAGGAGCATATAATGAGCAAGTTTTTAGATGCACAGTTAGTGGCCCTAGTGTTACAGTTGGCTCGTATAAAATTCCAAATGTCAAGTATACAAGCTGTGCAGTATATACCAACTTGCCAAAATACGCAGCGTTTCGGGGTTTTGGAAAACCAGAGGTTAACTGGGCAATGGAACGCCACATGGATAAAATCGCCCGAGTAGTGGGACTGGATCCAATAGAATATAGGTTGAAAAATCTCCTAAGAGCGGGAGATATGAATGCGAAGGGGGAGACGCTTGGTAAAGTTGATACTGAAGCTTGTTTGATAAAATCTGCAGAGGGATTGAGATCTATCGACATAGAGAGCAAATATCCAGAATATGATACGGAGGAATGGAAGATTGGCGTAGGCATTGCGTATGGGAACAAACCAGTATCCAGAGCGTCTGCTGCAGCTACCATTAAAGTTCAACGTGATATGAATGTGATTGCATATATAGGAGCACCTGAAATTGGACAGGGGGCAGAAACTGTATTAACTCAGATTATTGCGGAAGGTTTTGACATTGAGTTGGGAAAAGTTAAGATTATTGCAGGAGATACTGCAAACAGCCCATATGATAGAGGACCAACGGGGAGCAGATTTACATACCACACAGGAAATGCAGTTCGGAAGGCGATAGCGGATGTAAAACAAAAAATGTTTGATCTGGCGGTAGGGGAATTTGATGAAAAAATAGATTCTTCGGATTTGAAGACATCAGATGGAGAAATCATTCTAAAAGGAAAAGAGGACAGTAGAATATCTGTTAATCGTCTATTCTCAAATTATGGTCAAATGGTAGGAGTATCAAATACCATGTTAAAAGAGGGGGGTGAATTGATTGGAACTGCTACATATGATTCTAGAAAAGGTGGAAAGCACCATGCTTTCTGGACTCCAGTGGGCCAAGCTGCATTGGTTGCCGTTAATCAGATAACAGGTAGAATTGAAGTTCTTCGAATAATTACTGCGACGGATGTAGGATTTGCTTTGAATCCAAAAAGTGTTGAGCAGCAAATAGAAGGTGCAACGGGCCAGGGTATATCTAGTGCCCTGTATGAAGAGATTATCTATGAAAAAGGACTAGTTGTTAATCCTAATTTTAAAGATTATCGGATTCCAGGGACGATGGAATTGCCTTATGAATCGGAAACTATAATAATTGAAACAGAGGATGAAGTGGGCCCATATGGGGCTAGGGGTGTTGGGGAAATGGGAATGATGGCATCCGCGCCCGCAATCGGAAATGCCATCGTAAATGCCCTTTCTATTGAATTTGATACAATACCGATAACACCAGAAAGGGTGATTGAAGCGTTAGAGAATCAGATTAACTAAAACCAATAAGAGTAGTAGGACAACTACTTTCCGGATACGTATTCTTTTCCTTCTATTTCAGGATCCAGTGTGCTTTTAGCAAATAAATCTTCTGGAGAATATTTTTTAGGGGTAAGGCCTTGATCATATGCATAATCAAGTAGTTTGTCAAGAGTGCGCTGGTTGGAAGGAACCAATCCATACGGCCAAGGATTTGTCCCCAATACCTTCTGCTGGTGGTCGAGATGTTCTTGTGCCCAAGCTAATGCGGTCCACCGAGGGTCTTCTAGTTTTTGTAAGCATATGTCACGTGCTTCGGAGAATGCTTTATAAATGTTTGTTGCTATCCAAGGGTATTTCTCTATCAATGTGTCTCGAATGACCACAGTATGCATTAGTGGAAAATGGTTAGTTTCTTCATAATAGCGCTGCTCTTCTAGGAAAGGATCTTCGAATATATGTTCTGCTCCTTTTTTATGTTTTACAGAGCTCAAACGGGCGGGGTAGAAAGCCCCATCGAGATCTCCAGATACTAGCATTTCTTCAATATTGCGGTCCTCAGAAATTCTTTGAACATTGAATTTATCAGGGATGGTCAGTTGAACGTCTTCGGTGTCATCAGTATACCATTCAACAGAAGTTAAGTCCAGTCCGTATTGCTCTTGTGCTATTCCCCGCATCCAGATACCAGCCGTAGTTTGCCAGGTCCTCAAACCAATTTTTTTTCCTTCGAGATCTCCCGGATTTGTGGAAGAGATTCCGCTATGCTTGAACATATATGAATGGCGGAATCTTCGATGGGGGAAGACAGTGATTGCTGTGAATGGGTAAAGGTCGGGGTGTTTTCGTGAGGCAAGGTAAGATCCTAAAGACATTTCACATATATCGAATTCTCCATGGCGCATCATCCGCCAATGGCGTTCAGGGGATTCATAAGTGAGAACATTTAGATCAATGCCACTTGGTTGTACGAGGCCTGTGTGAAGAGCATATGTCAGGTCATATTCCCCGCAGGCCAATGTCAAATCTATTACCATTAGTCACGATTGGTTTGCTAATGTAATAAAATAGATGCAATCGCGTTGAATGGGGAGGAATTACAGGGAACTTTTAATATAATTGCGAAGTCTATAGGGACAAGTACTATGGATCATTGGCGTCTTAAATTTGGAAAAATTGAACCTTCGGTGTGGAATCATGGAAATGAATTTCGAAAAATGATAGTTGAAGGGGTGGAAATGTATGTCGTAAATATGGGAGTAGAGAGGTTTACGCCTGAAAACCTCTCAGAAGCATTTGAACAGGTATATCCAGCAGCTAAAAGATTGGATGAAAGAGGTGTAGACTGCATTATTGCAGGAGGGAGCCCTATCTTTGCATTGAAAGGTGCAAAAGGAGAGGATGATCTGCTAGATCGTATAAATGCAGAAATAAGAGCCCCAATAACAACTAACTTGAAATCTCATGTAGATGCCATGAAAGCTGTGGGGGCGAAATCCATTATAGCAGTTACCCCATATCCCAAAGAAAGAAATGAGGAACGTGTTAAATATCTAAAAGATCGTGGGCTCGAAGTTGTTGCATTAGCAGGGATAAATCGCAGCGGCCCAGGGGATATAGATGGGGTTTCTTCATCTACCGCATACCGTGCTGCGGTGGAATTGGCAAAAGAAAGCGAGGGTTATGATGCAATATACATATCATGTCCTCAATGGGAAAGTGCTAGTTTCATAGAAGTACTAGAGCAAGATACAGGAGTTCCAGTGATAGGAGATGCTCAGGCACAGGTTTGGAAGGCGTATCAACTAGGAGGGATTTCTCCCAAAGTTGAAGGGTATGGTCAGCTATTCGATACATTGTGAGCAGAAATGATCCAAATTGAAATAATTCAGAATATACTGGCTGAAATGGTAATATTATAAATATGTCATTCCTCGAAGGGAAGCGTCCACGCTTCGTGGAACAAATCATCCAACAATAATAAGGAATTAGAGTTTAGTGGAAATTCACCTTCGATTTTATCTAGTGATTGTTTTCGATTGGAGAATAAACTCGCGGTTTTAGATATTTTATGATATTCTTGTTCTACCAATCGTCCGAAGAGCCCAGGTAGTCTTGCTCGTTCACATAATTCCCGTGCTGCATCAGGTCCAGCATAGATTTTTTTTTCAGAAAGAACGACTAAGAAAACGGCGAATGGTGAATAATTAAATTGGGCTTTCAAGAAGTTTTGGGCTATATTTTCGTGCCATGACACTGCCCCAAGATCTCGAGTTCGTTTCAGCCAGTCTGTTACGGCTGAGCAGTATGGACATTTAGAATCATAGATGACAACAGATGCCAAATTGGTGTCGCGTTCGTACTTAGTCATTGATAGAAAGTGGAAAGTTCTTCAATTAGATTTTTATTCCCAACATAGAGGGGAGTTCTATCGTGCAGATCGTCGGGTGATAAATCTAGAATTGAGATACGTCCATTGGAGGATAGGCCCCCTGCGGATTCAATTATATAGGACACAGGGTGTGCTTCAAACAAAATTCTAAGTTTTCCATCGGGAGAGGATAGGAGATCGGGATATGCAAAAACCCCACCGTAGGCTAATATTTGATTAATATCGCTTATGAGTGAACCGCCATAACGTAGTTTGAGTGTATTTCGAATGCTATCTGCATATTTTTTAAAGTGAGGTTTCCATTCTTTTTCAATCCCTCCAAAGCCATATAATTGAGGAGTTTCTGGCAAGGTTATATTCTCTCGAAGGAGTTGGAGCTGTCCTTGATCAATTATATATTCGTTGACAGATCCAGAATGTGCAGTTACCATTGTGGTAATTGGACCATATAGAACGTAAGCTGCTGCTATTAGATTAGTTCCGGAAGTGGGCAGAGGGGAATCATACACACCGACGATGGTTCCTATCATATTATTAGATAATAAATTAGAGGATCCATCTAGAGGATCTATTGCAACCGAAAGTCCTTCTCCAGAAATTAATACATCTTCACGTTCTTCAGATGCGTAAGATCCAACTCCATCGAGTTCCAGGATTTTTTTTGCGAAGAGGTTATCTGCCCAAATGTCAGCTGCTAATTGGGCATCTCCAGTTGGATTCTGAGTCGTAGAAGAGTCACGTCTAGTGCGCAATTCATTTCGAATTAAGGGGGCGGATTTTGCTATAATATCGAATATATCTTCGATCATGTTAGAGAGGATATGGCGTCCTCGGCGGGCTCGCCACCGTGGACTATCCGTCCAAGTGCTTCTAGCATCTCATTTGCATTCTCTCGCTGCCATACGTTTCGGCCAACTGCGAGACCAGATCCACCGGCATCCATTACAGTTTGGACACTGCTAAGGAATGTCAAATCGTCTACTTTTGAACCTCCACTAAGAACCACTTTTACAGGGCCTGCGGCTTTGACTGCCCACCTCATTGCAGCTTCACTTCCAGGGTATTTTATTTTGGCAACATCTGCACCTAATTCTAATGCAAGTCTAGACGCATAGGCTATGACTTCGTCATCAGTATCGTTTCCGTTGAATTTTTCGTTTATTCCTTGTCCGCGGGGATAAGACCACATGACTACAGGGATTCCATGAGATCTAGCTTGTTCCTGGGCCAATCTGAATTCTTCTGCCATTTCAACCTCATGGTTTGATCCCCCGTACAAGGTAAATCCAATCGCGGATGCCCCAATTTCAACTGCATAATCAACAGACCAATTTACTGAAGAGTTTGGTTCCCCGACCCAAAGGTTAGAAGTCCCATTTATTTTTGCCAAAAGGGTAACATCATCTTTGTAAGATGGGAAATATGCTTCTGCAATGCCTTTTTGAACTGCTAGGGCTGTAACAGCTTCGTGGCATGCCAGGTCAAAAATGGATTGAGGATCAATAGTCTGGGGTAGATCGGTGAAATCTATAGGGCCATGTTCGAGTCCGTGGTCGTATGCCAAGATTAGAATTTTTCCATTTCGGGATATGGGTGAACTGTCGATTGGTAGCATTTATGAATCAATAAATCCCTTGCTCCACGATAAAAGTTTATGCCTGAAGTTTGAATTCAATAAGCTAAAATTTGTTCGCAGCTTGTGAATAGACATAGGAATTGTGCTCCATGAATAGTTTAAAACGGATCCTAAAACAAAATGTGATAGTATCGACAGGGGTAGCTAGTTTGGCAGGGTATATCATCGTGATAGGGACTTTTTTGGAGATATGGCCAGAAATTCTCTTTCCCGATCTTACAGTGTGGGCAATAAATCGATTGGCAGATGTGATTGCAATTGTAAATTTGACTGCTCTGTGTTGTATAATCATAGGTTGGTACTTTATCATAAAGGGGGATATAAAAAGGCACAATCAGTTTATGCTAGTTTCATTTGGACTAATACTCCTATTTTTAGTGCTATATTTGACGAAAGTTGGAGGCGGAGGGACAAAAGAATTCATAGGGCCAGTATTGGTTCGGTATGTTTATTTGATTATGTTGGCGATTCATATTGGATTGTCGATAGCAGCAGTTCCACTGGTGATATATCAAATAATCACGGGGATGACCCATAGTCCGGGCGAGTTGCTCAGATTAAAATATCATAGAAAAATAGGCCGAATTGGAGCAACCACCTGGATTATTTCATTAGGCTTGGGAGTAATTACATACCTAATGTTGAATCACATTTATGAGTGGAGATTTATCGGAGGTTAACTGATACGATGTAAAATTAATCGCTGTGGAAAGGTAGTAAATAAGAGCTAATTGTAAATATGAGTATATTGAGCAATATGAGTAAAATAAATCCATCAGTTGGGAAAGTTGATGAGATGAATATGTCCCTTGTTGCCCGGGAAAAGGGGGTCAAAGGAGAAAACGAAATCAGTGGCACGAACCAAGTTGGGAAATAATTCAGAGGTATGAACGTATCTGAAAGGAAAAGTAATGGCAAAGCCAGTGAATTACTAGCCGTAATAGCACCATCTTGAGATTTAGTTATACTCCCCAATATGACTCCGATGTTGCAAAATAAAAATGAGCCTAAAAATATAAATAAAATTAAAGTGAGGGGAATGGTAAATGTGAAATCAGTGAGTATTGATGCAATAATCAATACTAGGAGGGTTGAAAATAGACAGATTTTAAAAATGGTAATGGTATGTGCCAAGAGCCACTCTGTTTTTGTAAGAGGGGTTGTGGAGAGTTTTTTGAATAGGGAGCCATCTCTTCCGCGAGCGACAGTCATGGACATTCTAGAAATGGGTGTGAAGAGAATAATTATGGAGATATAGCTTGCAACATAATATGCAGGATCTTCTGAAAATAAACCACTAGTCTGAGTCCCAACAAGAAAACTAAATATAGAGACTAGAATTATGGGGAAAAGAAATGTAAAGAAGACTGCTGTTCTTTTACGCAGGAATGATTTCCAAGATGCCGAAGATTCGGCTAAGATTCTAGTTAAGTTCATGGAAATTCTCCGGGATGATTATTCATCAATTCCATGTAGACGGTTTCTAAACTAGGGCGATTCCACGTCAGATTACTATATTCTACGTTTAGGTTTTCAATCTGCGTTAATAGAGATCCAATTTGGCTTGGTTGAATATTATTGAAATGTAAATTTCCATCCTTAAAAGATGGTGAAAATTCTTTAAACGTGGAAGAAATATTTGAAGTTGTTTTAATAGTAAGTGCACAATCACCACCGAATTTGGTAATTAAATCAGAAGGGGTTCCCGTTGCTATTATTTTTCCATTTGAAATTACCCCTATATTATTTGCGAGACGTTCTACTTCGTGCATATAATGAGTGGTAAGGAAGATGGTAGAACCACTTGAAGCCATAGTTTCGATGAGATCCCATATTTCAAATCTCCCTGCAGGATCGATTCCAGTGGTGGGTTCATCTAGAAAAAGAATTTCGGGGTCATTGAGGATTGAAATTCCAACGCAAATTCTTCTTTTTTGCCCACCAGATAGTTCATAAAATTTCTTGTTTGATTGGGAAGACAAGCCCACCTTTTCTAAGATGCGAGTGGGGTCGGTTTTAATCCCATATAGGCCAGAGAAATAAATAATCAATTCAAAAACGGTTAGATGAGTGGGTGGTTCGAACGACTGAGGTAATAAAGATATTTTAGATTTGGCCACATTAGAGGGTGTATTGCCTAAAATTTGAATAGATCCGGAATCAAAAGATGCTGCGCCCGTAAGGCAATTTATGAGAGTTGTTTTTCCCGCACCATTTGGACCAATTAAGGCAAATATTTCTCCTTTTTTGATAGAAAGGGACACCCCATCTACTGCCAGAATGTCAGAGAAAGATTTCTGAACATCGATCGCCTTGATTACATTCATTGGTTGTGATCAGAGGGGAGAGGAATTATGCGTTGGGATTTGCAATATAAAGAGATATTAAAATAAAGGTCTTAGAGGGTGAATGGGAGTACTAGATACTATTAAAACTCGAATTGAGATACAGGAATTTGAAAAAAAATCGGTTGAACTAGAAGCTAAAAAGAAAATTCTTGAAGCAGGTAGGCTTGCCCCGAGCGGGAGAAATTTACAGCATTGGCATTACATACTTGTTGAAGGGGAAGAAGAATTAGAAAGGCTTGCTAGTGTTAGCCCCACAGGGGGTTGGGTAATAAATGCAGATTTTGCAATAGTTACTACTACAGATCCAAAATATAATTTTAATGAAATAGATGCAGGAAGATCGATGACACAAATGCAATTGGTAGGGTGGGAAAATGGCGTAGGTTCTCGCTTATATACGATAAAGGAACCAGACCAAAAAAAGGCCAAATTGTCGTTGAATATCCCAGAGGAATATCATATTACTGCTGTAGTGGGATTTGGATATCCTATAAAGAAAATTATAGGGAAAAAGAAAAGAAAAGCGATAGATGAAGTGGTTAGTTATAATAAATTTGGAACGCCTATTGAGATCTAGAAATCGCGTTTTGGTAAATTCCAGAAAAGGAGCGAAAGTGCGGTGATAAATATCAATGTCGAGAAACCATATGATTGGTGTTCCGATAGGAATAGAGGTAGAGTCGATCCTGAAATACTAGACAAATGAGCCCCTATGAGAGGCCAAGTGCAGCTTACACAAGAAAAAAACCCTATTGCCCCCGAAAAGACGAATCTGTCGAGGTTGAGGACTGATCGGTAGAATAGATAAGAGAGGGAAGAATATCCAATGAACTCAAAAAAAAGTGCGTAAACGGAAATGAAATTGCCACTGTAAGATATGGAAGGTGCCCATCCAGGAGGCATAGAAGAGAATACTACTCTCAATCCAAATTCATGATTAGCGACCGTATGTCCATGGAAGATATGACCAAGGTCCAATATAGAGCCAAGATACGCTAACAATAAGAAATATAGAATCCCAAAAGAAAATGCAAGTAGTCTTTTGGGAATCTCCATATTTATTGGTGTTATTCGGAGTAAAACGAAAATGCTAGAATTGATCCAAATGAAAGGATATAAGAGGATCAATGGGTCGGTGATAATAGCGCCGGAATAGAGAACATAGACAAGAGAAAGGAGGAATTCTAGAAGTAGAATAAAAATGAACAATAATAAGAAATTTCGTGGAGAATTCAATAAAGTCGGATTCACCATAGGAGCTCCAAAATTATTGAGATGAGAAGTACAGTGAGGTAGATATTTGAAGCAATAAAGGACCTTAGGAAAGTTGAGCGGGATGGGTTATAATGAGACAGTATGATGGCCCAGAGAAATACAATTGAAAAGAGGGAATTCACAGAAAGAAATAAGATCGAAAGGCGTGCGAAATAGAATAACAGAATGGCGCATATCAAAGTAGATCCGAAATAGAATAGAATGTGTTTTCTAGTTTTTACGTCCCCGTGTACAACAGAAAACATAGGTAATCCACTTTGTTGGAAATCTTTCTTGTATATCAGGGCCAAATTATAAAAATGGGCAGGAGTCCAGAAAAAAATCAAGGTGGCAAGTAAAATTGCACTTAGAGGAATGGTTGAAGTTGCTGCTACAGAACCAATGATGACAGGGAAAGATCCCGCTATTCCACCTATGACTGTATTCTGGGCAGTATTTGGTTTAAGTAAAACAGTATAGACTACACTGTAAAATAGAATGGCCGAGAGGGCTAGTATAGATGAGAATATGTTTAATTGAAAAAAGACAAAAAGGGAAGCTATAGCAAGGGAAATTCCAAAGATCCAAGCATTCAAAATAGGTATTCTCTGTGTGGCCAAGGGCCTATTTGCAGTCCGATCCATATTTTGATCTACATCTGCCTCAAAAATTTGGTTGAAAGTGCCACTTGCTCCAATTGCAAGGATCCCACCAAGTATTGTAAGAAGTGCAGTGGTAAGTTGCAGAGAGGGTCCTGCACTAATAGCCATTCCAGATAGGGCGACTAGAGAGAGAAGCCACATCAACCTGGGTTTTGTCAAATAGATGTAATCAGATAAAGGAGGTTTGGAGAGATAGGGAATTCTAGACAGAATACTAGACGGGGATCGAGAAGACTTTTCAGGAGATTGTTCCTCGGGCATAGAGAAAGAAGAGGTATAGAATTCGAGTGAGAAGGTTAGTGCCAAGAAGAAGGCTGTAAAAGGTAATAAGATAATCAATAGGTCGAAAGGCAGAAGTGGTAAAGTGGGAGAGAGTCCAGTTAATTGAATGATGTTTAAACCAAAATATAGACCAAGCCCGACCCACAATAATATGTTAACTTTTATGGAATTATTTCGATTGAGAAATAAGGAATAAATGATTGCAAGTCCTATGAAAATAAAAGATAAGGTTGGTAAAAGAGAGAGATTTAAACTGGATATTCCCACCATTCCAAAAATGTAGATGCCCATGCAAACGAGTGATAGAACATAGATTGAAAGGGGGGGATCCTCTTTTGTCACGAATGAAAGTAAACTGTTCATCTATTTATGCACGACGAGTTTGGTTTAAAACAAGTATTTGGTCGTAAAAACTTACTGAATGGAATACGATGCTGCTAGAGTAAGTGCAAGGGCAGCTCCCAAACCAATGAGAATCAAATAACTCAACGATGGGGGATCATATCGTAAGTGTTGGAACCACCCTGCAACCAATACTGCCTTCAGAAGAGATAAAATCATGATGATCCAAAATGCGACCCAGTACATTGTACTTAGCCAGCCTGCGAATTCGACAAGGACCTGTACTGTTGCAGAGATGAACAATGCCACGTATATTATTGTATAAGTTTTAAGTGATACCATTTTTTGATTACCTCACAATATATAGAATAGGGGAAATAGGAATAGCCATACAATGTCAACAAAGTGCCAGTATAGACCAAAGTACTCGAGGACCCTATTGTCATTCAGATAGGCACCATTCCAGGCACGTCCTATAAGCCAGATGCAAATTATAAGACCACCAATTACGTGTGCCCCATGGAGACCGGTTGTTAAGAAAAAGGTAGAAGTTTTCACATTGGTTGAAAGCCAGTATCCATGTTGGAACAGGTGATTCCATTCTATACCTTTGTTTACTAAGAAACCAATTCCAAGAAGAAGTGTTGTGGTTAGACTTACAACTACCCCATACCTATTCTTTCGTTCTGCCGCGACGAGGGCCAAGATTACAGTGAAACTACTAGTGAGAAGTAAATAAGTGTTCATTAAACCAGGTATGACATCGTCCGGAACAGGAGTCCAGTCGGTCCAACCATAAGCGACTCGAATAAAAATAGCAGTTCCAATAAAGGCTCCGAATAAGACCACATCGGATGCTAAGAAGATCCATACACCAGTTTTCATGTTCTCTATATTCTGGAATGGCCATGCTTCACCAAATCCACCTTCAGGACCTTCAAATCTTTGAACACCAAGTCCAATCATGGATCCTGAGAAAACTATTAGTCCGAGTAGGAGAGTGACTGGATAGATTAGAGAGGGAGAATTTCCTTGGGTGTATCCAGAGAGTCCAATGAGGAAGAACAAAACCCCTACAGATATACAAAATGGCCAAATGCTCGCATGTGTTTCTACATGAGGGGTGGTGATCTCATCACTCATGGGTAGATTCACCCCCATCTGTTTTGATGTTATCTGGTAAGAATTCTAGTTTTCCGTTTTCATAGGTAGGAGTCCCTTCCCAATTTTCCAAAGGTGGTGGAGAAGGTAGAGCCCATTCTAGTGTAGATGCATATTTCCAGGGAGATGGTCCAGCTTCTTCTCCACGGGAGAGACTTACAAAGAAATTGTATAGCATTACAGCAAACGAAACTGCTAAGATTAATCCACCGATGGTGGCCATTTGATGCCAGGGTATCAAGGACGGAGAGTAAGTGAAAACTCTACGTGGAGTTTCCCAAGCGATGAACAATGGGAAATAAAGTAGATTGAAACCTATGAAATATAATACGAAATTCACCTTACCCAAGAACTCATCATACATTCTACCAGTTATTTTTGGGAACCAATAGTAAATTGCTGCGACTAGTCCGGTTACACCACCAACCATGACGTAATGGAAGTGTGCAACTACCCAATAGGTCCCACGGAATTCGTAGTCGAGCACTACAGCGCCCAAAAAGACTCCGGTGATTCCACCAATGATAAATAAAATCAACCCGCCAAATGCAAAGAGGAAGGGGGTGGTAAACTGAATTCTTCCTTTTAGGAGAGTATAGATGAGGGCAAATACCATCAAATCGAATGGAAGCGATATTCCAATGGTAGTTATCATGATGATTGTTTTTATTTCGAGGTTGATCCCTGTGAGGAACATGTGGTGCATCCAAACCACGAAACTTTGGACAGTAACGAGAACAAGGGCTGCGATAAACCATTTTCGTCCAACAATTCGTTTGCCTGTGAACGTCTGGAAAATCTCTGCCATTGCACCGAGGGCCGGGAAAAATACGATGTAGACCTCAGGATGGCCGAAAAACCAGAACAAGTGAGTCCATAAGAGAGATCCTTGCGTTCCAGTAGTTGAAAAGTAGGTTGTTCCTAAGATCCTATCAGAGGATAGAATCATCAATGCAGCAAGCAGTGCAGCAAATGCAAATAGCATCATCCATACTGTTAACAGTATAGTCCAAGTGAACAAAGGCATGTTAATTAATGTCATGCCTTTGGCACGCATGCGGTGGATAGTGGTGAGGAAATTAACAGATCCCGCAGTAATAGCAACTGAAAAGATAAATAATGCCAAGATTGCAGAAGTGGCACCGACTTGGGGGGTAAATGCAGGGAGGTTCAAAGGCGCATATACAGTCCACCCTCCATTGAATGTTCCCCCTTGGAAAAATGAAATCCCGAGTAAAATTCCAGAAATTAAATAAAGCCAATAACTCAAAGCATTTAGGCGGGGGAATGCCAGATCTCTTGCACCTATTTGTAAAGGAACTATGTAATTGGCAAATCCAAATGCAAATGGGGAAAGGAACCAAAATACCATTATCAGACCGTGTGCGGTGACGGATTGGTTATATGCAAAGGCAGATAGTAATCCTTCTCCGGGGGCACGGGGCAACCAAAGTTGTAATCGGATTAATAGGGCGAGAACACCGCCCATTACTAAGAAAAATAAAGAGGTTACAATATAAAGAATTCCAATGTCTTTGTGATTTGTTGTTACTAACCATCGTTTGATAGAGCTCATTGGTGGGAGGCCATGTTCATCGGAGTGGCCACCATCGGTTTGTAAAAGTTTATTCATAGTTAACTACCTTTATTTTTAGTTTTATTCCATTGTTCGAACTCGGAATTTTCTAGTATTATTATATCTGCTTTCATGTAAGAATGGCCAGCTCCACAGAGTTCGTAACAGGCGGAATCATATGTTCCGGTAGACTCGGCTAAGAACCAGGTTTCGGATATATGCCCAGGGGCTGCATCGGCTTTTATACGGAGATCTGGAGAACCAAAATTATGCAACACATCTCTTGAAGTTATCTTCAAAACTGTGACTCGATCCACTGGTGCTCGGAGTACGCCTGTTGATTGATAGCCATCAGGGTAAGTGAAGAGGAATCCGAACTGGTATGCTTCAACTTCAACGGTTAGTGCACCGTCTACTTGAGACGGTTGGGCTTCGACGTATAAGAGTGAACCATATGTCCAGACGACAAGGGCTATTACTACCACTGCGCTCAGAAGGAGAGACTTGAGTAATTTGTTCCCATCGTCGACGGGAGGGGGCAATTCCCCTAGTTTGGGGCGATCTACATCGTCTTTTTTAGGAGCAGAACCCTCTCTATATCGGTATGCTTGGATGAGCATATAAGCGATAACAATCACACCGACGATAGTTCCAAGAAGTACAAAGATAAAGAAAATTTGGTCGAAAATAAAATTCCTACTTCCTGTTGGGAAAATCTGAAGGATGTTTGATCCAGCTAAGAGGAAACTGAAACTAAAATCTAACACGTATAATTTTGGACGGTTAGGGTACTTATCTATTACGACCTATGCTCGTAAAACCCTCATACAGGTTTATTCTCATTGAGTGGTTCAAAGGTGGATCAAATTTAAATTATCCGGCCAAGACAAATGCATAAATATACGCAAGTCCCATCAAAGTTAGCATTATTAGAGAACATATTTTTAAATGGTAAATAAATAATTGATCAGATTCTTTCAGAGAGAGATTTGCATATTCCTCACTTATTTCAGTAGAGCACTGGTCGGGGTGGGATTCGACCAGATGGAAGACTAGGTGTTCCTTTGTGGAGCATATGAATTCGCAAAGGTGGCATTGTTCGACGGTATCGTTAGAAGTGGGAACTGAAAACTCTATTCCAATTAGTGAAGTTTGTTCCATAATGAGAATGGTAGAAAATGCAGTGAAATAAAATTATTCTTATGTTGCCAAGGGAGAAGTGACTATCCAAAGGCTGAACATAGTATATAAGATCATAATAAAAATAACAGGGTATTGACTGCGGAGTGGTTGTAAACGGCCGCTGAAAAGTTTAAATGAGATGCAATGTGAAATCCAAACTGAGCATATATGGCCAAGTAAAATGAAAATTAAAGCCACTATCGGGATCCAAAATGGGAGGGGAGAGGGGTAGAATGAAGGAGGTTGTAAGGGATGGAAAATCGTGGAGATGAAGGCTGTAGAAAATGTTAGAATATATCCTATAAAATGCGCGATATGGTAGCCAGCTGCAATGGGCAAGAGGGAAACTGCAAATTTAATATTAAGAGAGTGAATGGAAATATAAGTGCCAGAGATTCTGTGCATCGTCGTGATTGCATAATGATAGATTGCATAAAAAATTCCATGTCCAGCTACAAGAGAAATGAAGTGTATCATTAAAATTGGAATTCCCAAAGAAAGTAAAGGTAACAAGACCCATTCATTCCAAAATTGTGTGGAGATTAGACCATCATAAGTTGTGATGAAAAGAATGGTAATTATGAATAAAACTTCATGACGTGCAGAAAGGCCAATGTTGTCAGTTCCTTTTACTAGTTTTTGCCCAGGTAAATGGAGATTGAGAGAGTTTGTGGAAAGAGTCAGTAATGACATCTCCCCATAGCATGTAAAAAATTTGGAGATGGGATCTGCATTTGTAAACCATGGTTCGGATCCATAGATGAAAGATCCTAGTAGTGTTAGGAGAGTATAAAAGATAAGGAAAATGGAGAGTGTATAAGGAGAATAAGTGATATCAGAACCTACTTCGATTAGAACAAAAACCAGAAGTCCAAGTGAAGCAGGCCAAGAACCCAATTTAGAGGGATATGGGCGGTTGAGGGATGGAATTATAGTTGAAATTGATTTCCAAGGGTTGAGTTTTTCCCAAGTATTTCCAAATAGATATACAGTCATCGTATAGCCAGCCCACCAGACAACCCATACGAAAAGGATTGCAAAGTTAGAAGTGGGGTTTTGAGGACCGATAAATCCTAAAATTAAAGTGTAAATTAACAGAAACACAGACAAGAACTGAATAATTGGGAGGTTTAATTGAGGGAATTGAAGAAGTGGTAGGCTTAGTTGGTAACCATTTATTCGGTTAATGAGTTGTCTTTGAGTCACGAGGCTGACAAATAAAAATGAAACACCAATGATAACGCCACCAGTAAGAACAAAAAGCCAAGTTGGGATGATGGCAGGTTCATTGGTCAGAGGCAACCCCCCAGCGTGTGCTGCGACGGGTGTGGATAAAAAATAAACCGATAAGCTGATTAAAAAAAGTAATTGTGACGTTTGTTTAAATAAAAGGCGCCTCCTCATGAGAGAATTAATTGTGTTACGATCACCAACAGGATTAGAGTTGCAAAAGTGATGGTGATCATGGCAAGGGCCCATGCGTGGGACCCACCACGAGATCTTATAGATGCGTAAAGACCAGATAGAAGATAAGAGAACAATAGAAGTGAGAAGAGTGCAAGGAAAACAATAACCGAAGTTTGAGCGTCGAAATCAAACGACTGAGAGCTAAGAAACACCACTGTAAATGCAGAGATACCTAGAACTAAAGTTGAGAACAAGACCAATCGCAAGTAGGGAAGAGTTTCTGTGAAATTTAGATTGAATTTAGAAGAATTAGTAGGAGGAGTATGATTCCAATCTTTTAAACGTAGGAAAACGGCAACTATGGTGAGGAAAAATGCACCCATGAGGATAGAACTTAGTAAATAGCTAGGTCCGGACATAAGAAATATCCAGAAATCTCTTTTTCAGGGTGATAAAAGTTATTTCTTAGTTGTCACAGTCGGGGTAGAAAATATGGGATAGTATTTTAAATGGTAAAAGTATAGAATATATATGAGCTCGAATGACGGAATGGGTACTATTGAAGCGCACTTGGCGGAGCAAGAATATTACAAGCCCCCAAAGGAATTTATTGAACAAGCAAACGTAAAGAGTTCAGATATTTATGAACGGTTCGATAAATTTCCAGATGGGTTCGAAGAGTATGCCAACTTACTCGACTGGTATGAGAAATGGGATGAGACATTTGATGGATCGAATCCTCCATTCTATAAATGGTTTAAAGGGGGAAAAATAAATGCGTCCTATAATTGTATAGATCGTCATCTCACCAATAGGAAAAATCAAACTGCATTGCTATGGGAAGGAGAAAATGGAGAACAAAAAAATATCAGTTATCAGGATTTATATCGAGAGGTAAATGAAATTTCTGCAGCTCTGAAATCAATAGGAGTAAAGGAGAATGACATAGTTACACTTCATCTTCCAATGGTACTAGAACTTCCAATGACTATGCTAGCATGTGCGCGGATAGGGGCACCCCATTCAGAAGTTTTTGCTGGTTTTTCTGCAAGCGCACTTGCAGATCGGGTTCAAGATGCAAACTCAGAATATATAGTTACGATTGATGGGTATTATAGGAGGGGTGAATTTTTAAACCATATAGAAAAAACAGATGCGGCAGTGGAAGAAATGGGAGGGGATCCGACAGTATTGGTATGGACGCGTCATGAAAAACCGATGGTGGAAATAAAAGATGAATATATTCTGTTGAAGGAGCTCCAGGGAGAGTATAAAAGAGAATATGTTGATCCAGTAGAAAGAGATGCAGAAGACATACTATTTTTAATGTACACTTCAGGGACAACGGGGAAGCCAAAGGGATGCCAACATAGAACTGGAGGGTATCTTTCGTATGCAACGGGTACATCGAAATATGTCTTGGATATTAAGCCAGAGGATACGTACTGGTGTGCCGCAGATATTGGGTGGATAACAGGTCATTCGTATATTGTGTATGGCCCTCTTGCTTTGGGTACAACTAGTGTCATGTACGAGGGGACCCCAGATTATCCCCATAAAGGTAGGATTTGGGAAATTGCTGAGAGATATGATGTGGACATTTTCCATACATCTCCTACAGCAGTGAGAATGTTTATGAAATGGGGAGAAATCCATTTACAAGGGTATAACTTTAACTTTAGATTGATGACTAGCGTCGGGGAACCAATTCAACCAGAAGCGTGGATGTGGTATTACGAGCATATAGGCAAAGGATCAGCGGTAATCGTGGACACATGGTGGCAAACAGAAACAGGAGGCCACATGATTACTAACTTACCTGCCTTGTCAGATATGAAACCGGGGAGTGCAGGGCTTCCTGCTCCGGGGATTAAACCAATGATCGTTGATGGAGAGGGTAAAGAAATAGAAACAAAAGGTGGCCAGGCGGGGAATCTTATAATAACTAGACCATGGCCAGGAATGTTACAAACAGTATATGGAGATGATGACAGATTCATCGAAACTTACTGGAAAGAATTTTCAGATACTAGCTCAACGGAATGGGAAAAATGGTCATATAAAGCAGGAGACGGTGCAGTTCAAACCATAGATAAGTATTTTAGAATTTTGGGTCGACTTGATGATGTTATGAATGTTGCAGGGCATCGATTGGGCACCATGGAGCTTGAATCAGTGATAGTAGAGGTTAAGTCGGTGGCAGAAGCGGCTGTTGCTGCTAGGAAACATCCAGAAAAAGGAGAAGTTCCAGATGCATATGTCATATTAAGAGAAGGTATCGAAGCATCAGATTTGATTCGGGATGAAATAAACAAATCAGTTGAAAATGGAATCGGTAAGTTTGCCCGTCCTGCAAATGTAATATTTGTAGAGGACCTGCCCAAGACTAGATCTGGAAAGATAATGAGACGTTTGCTAGAAGATATTTCAAACAATGAAGAACTAGGAGATACAACAACGCTTAGCGATCCAACTGTAGCAGAGAAAATAAGAGCTCAAATTCATGAGAATGGGAAATAGAGACTAGTTGTTTCTACGAGTAGTTTCGACTAGAGGGTGACGGGCATAATCTACAATAGTTATATCGTGGATCGTGGTCAGTCCCTCTTTTGCTGCAGTCTTTGCCATTCCTAATTCTACAGAATCATCTAAGATTAATACATAAGCATCCATCTTTTCAATTCCTAAGGAGTGCGCTGCTAGAGCTCTATGGTGCCCATCAGCCAGGTACAAAGAATCATTGCAATCGATGACAACGAGTGGTTCTGCCAAACCATTTGAAAGTTCATAACTCCTTCCTTCCAGTTCATCTGCGTAGACCGTTTTTTGAGTGGGTATGAGTAATCTGATGAATATTTTTTTTCGTTTCTGAGTTATTTTGATTTCGTGGATGGACTCCAAAGTTCGCAGGAGTTTTCCTACTTTTTCAGGAGTGGCCCGTTCTATTTGGCTTCGGATAACATCTGAATTGGAAATTATTCCGGCTAAATTGCCTGCATCATCTACAACAGGGAGCTTCTGGATTCCAGATCGCAGGATGACCCTGGCTGCATCTTGGACGGACATTCCAGGATGTGCAACCAATAAATTCTTACTCATGACTTGGAAAATAGAAACATTGTCGCTGGAAAGGAGTAGATCCCTAGCGGTGACGAATCCAACAACTTGTCTCCCAACACAAACGGGGAAACCATCATGACCAGTTGAATCTATTTTTTTAGCCACCTCTGCAACTGAATCATCGGGAGAAACTACCTCTACTTTTAGAGTCATATACTGAGAGACAATGGGCCGCGGTTCATTGGAAGGGGTAGTATAACTCATATGTTCGGATAAAGAAGCTTGTATGATAAAAGCTCCATCATAAAGATTAGTTAGAAAAGGAGATGGGAAATGCCCAAGTAGTTATGAAAGTAGAATGGTAGCGGCTTCCATTGCGAAATTTGAGATGACTGAAAAGAAGGGCAGACTTAGAATAGTTATTAGTGTGGCAATGAATATTGCTGCATATATTCCAAGGGGAATGCCACGAGAAGAGATGTTCAGCTCAGAGGTGGGTTGATCTATCCACAAGGCTTTCACCATCCGAGAATAGAAATAAAGAGATACTGCGGAATTGATTGCGCCAATTGCTGCAAGCCACCAGAATCCGGCTCCCACAGCTGCCATGAATAGAACATATTTTGTTAAGAACCCACCACCAGTTGGCAATCCTGCTAGAGAAAATAAGAATATTGTCATGGCGACTGATACTACTGGTGCTTTGAGTCCTAGGCCGTGATAGTCTTTGAAAGTTGGGCCTATCTTCCAATGTTCAGCGAGGGCGATGAATAAAAATGCCCCAGTATTCATGAATCCATATACCATCAAATGCATCATACTAGCTCCGATAACTAGTGCATCTTGAGACCCAGTCAGTGCCGCAAGACCAATCAAGACATAGCCTGCGTGCCCTATTGAAGAATAAGCCAGCATTCTCTTGACATTCTCTTGTAGAACAGCTGCGAAGTTTCCAAGTGTCATTGTAAGTACAGCAAGAATTTGGATTGCAAGTGTCCAGTCGAGTCCAATGGCAGAGATCACATCGATAGGAAATGCTTCAATTAAAATTCTGAACGCTAGGATGAATCCGGCAGCTTTCGACGCAGAGGAAATGAATGCACTGATAGGAGAAACTGCTCCTTCGTAAGCATCGGGGGCCCAGAAGTGAAATGGGACGCTTGTGGTCTTAAATGCAAGACCTCCGATTACCATCAGGATACCAATTCCAAGAAGTCCAGAAATTGAAGAAGAATGGAGTATTGACTGAGAAATTGCACTTAAACCCAGACTGCCAGTTGCCCCATAAATGAGACTAGATCCATAAACAAATATAGCAGAAGATAGAGCCCCAATTAAAAAATATTTGAGTCCGGATTCGGTGCTACTTTCATTGGTTTTTAAGTAAGTGACTAGAGCATAGGAAGGTAAAGACGCCAATTCCATAGCTATGAAGGCAATGACTAAAGAATTTGCAGAAGCCATGAGGCTCATCCCTGTTGCCGCTAGTAAGAGAAGGGAATAATATTCTGCTTGATTGCCTAGTTTGCCTATGTAGTCGTAGCTAGCGATAGAAACTAGCAAGGTCACGGAAGAAATGATAACAACAAAGAATAGGCTCGATCCGTCGACGACTAACTGGCCTCCGAACAGAGAACCTAGTTGCAGATTGGAAGAGGACAGGAATACAGCAGTTGAAATTGAACCAAGAGATCCAATCACTGCAAGGGCAGTTAGAATGACTAATTTTGTGGATTTACGGAAAATAGTATTATACCCAAGTATCAAAAGAGCCGATAAAAGCAGGCATAATTGAGGTAGGAGTAAGGTTAACTCAGACATTAGATTGACCTCCAAATAAAGAGACTAACGGCTCGACTGCATCTTGAATCATTTCGAATATGATATTGGGTGCAATGCCAAGGGCAATAATGATTAGCAAAATGATTACCAAAGGAGCTATATCAGATATTTGGGGGAGAGTAAGGTCGGGATTTCCTCTGATTTCAAAAGAGCCAAAAAATACACGCTGTATAGTTAGTAGGAGGTATCCTGCTACGATTACTATCCCAAACATAGATACTGCGGTGAAAAGTTTTGCAAATGGGAAACTTGCTTCAAACGCGCCTAAGAAAATGAAAAGTTCTGCTGCGAAACCGGACATGAGAGGCAATCCCATATAACCAAAAGCACCTGCTATGAAAATTAGAGATGTGATAGGCATCTTATCAGCCAAACCAGAGAGATCGTTGATAGATCGAGTATGAGTTGCGTTGTAAATCAAACCGACGGACATGAATAAGAGTCCGGATAGCAATCCGTGGCTTATCATTTGGAAAGTTGCACCTCCTAGGCCATAGACGGTGTATGCAGTCAGGCCTAGAAGGACATATCCCATGGAAGAGATTGAAGAATATGCAACAATGCGTTTCAAATCCGTTTGTGCTAGGGCCAAAAATGCCCCATAGATAACGCTAATAACTGCAACTAAAGCAATTATGCTAGCCCATTTTTGGGCGATGTCAACGAGGAGTGTGAAATTGAATCTGAGAAGTGCATAAGTTCCCATTTTAAGCAGAACTCCTGCCAATATCACAGATGCGGGGGTGGGGGCCTCTACATGTGCATCGGGGAGCCAAGTATGGAAGGGAACAATGGGAACCTTGACTCCGAATCCCACGAACATGGCTAAGAAGACTATAGACTTTAGATTGTGAGGATCTAAAAGGCCCAGCCCTCCTAATTTTCCCCCTTGTAATGCAGCAGAGATCTCAATTAAATCGAATGATTGGATGGAGTCGCCTAATCCAAAAATCAGGGCTATGAATCCAATAAACATGATCAAACTAGCGATGTTTGTGTAAATGAAAAATTTGATGGCAGCATATTTTCTTCGTTCACCACCCCATATTGCTATTAAGAAATACATTGGAATCAGAACCGCTTCCCAGAAGATAAACCATACAAAGAAATCAAAGGCCACGAAAACTCCGAAAAGGGCTGCCTCGATAAGTAATATGAGTCCATAAAATTGTGATTTTCTTTCGGTTATGGGAGTCCATGCAGAAAGAATAGCAAGCGGTGTTAAGATAGAGGTCAGGAGAATGAGAGGCATGCTGATGCCATCGACGCCGACATGCCAACTCAAGGAATAAGATCCGAGAGATACCCAAGGTACGTATGTTTCGAATGCGATTACACTTCCACTGAGTAGAGCATTTCCACTCCCATTGAAATTAAGCCACATTATCAGAGTTCCGATGAGAGGGACCAAACTCAAATAAAATGAAAGTTTGGGTGACTTTTCGTTTGGTGAAAATAATATGAACAATCCACCGAGAAACGCAGAAAAAATGGTTAATTCAATTAGCATGTTAGAACCACCCGCCCCATATTGCGAATATAAGTAGAATTAATAGCAATCCCAAGGAGAGAAGTAAAGCGTAATTGGTCACCACTCCAGTTTGGAGTTTTCGAATGACATTGCTGATAGAAAGGCTTGTTGAACTGAGTTTATTTACTAATCCATCAACGTATTTTTCATCGAAAATATTTGCTAAATTAGCAAGTTTATTTTGGGTCATATTAGCAATCATTAGCTGGTAATCATCTTGGTAATAATTGTTCATTAGAATGTGGTAAATGGTATTGAACCGGGTGGAGTAAACAGTCCCAGATTCCGTGGGGTTGGGAGACTCATAAATTTTCCATGCAAGTGCCATGCCAGATAGAGCAATTGAGAGAGACAGAACTGCAGATATTAATGAGGAGAAGTGAGCAGAATGATAGCCAGAAAAGGACTCTATAAGTTCATGATAATGGTGAGCTGTTAGATTGGCAGGTGCAGTGTCGAGCCAATGATGTAAATAGGAAAGGTCGAGTCCTAAGAGGTCGCCTACAGGAACCATATTGATTGTCCCGGCTATAAGAGAAAGTATACCTAGCGTAACTAAGGGTAATTTGATATTCCAACGCAGGGTATGAGGATCCTTTGCGGCTTTTGATCGAGGGGTACCGTGGAAGGTTAATGAGATCATTCTAAAAGTGTAAAAACCAGTTACAAAGACTGCTATTAGACCAAAGGCATACCCAATCAGTAAAATGGGAGAACCTCCCAAGCCATAATTCAAGGTTTCTAAGAGAACCTCATCTTTAGACCAAAATCCAGCGAACGGAAAGATCCCAGCCAATGCGAGGGATCCAAATATAAAAGACCAATAAGTAACAGGGAGTTTTTCTCGAAGTCCACCCATATTCCACATATCACCATCATGATGCATTGCGATTATTACAGCTCCTGCTCCCAAGAAAAGCAATGCTTTGAAGATTGCGTGAGTGGTGAGGTGGAAGACTCCAGCCACGTAACCACCTGCTCCTAAAGCGAGCATTATGTAACCATATTGACTTATTGTAGAATAAGCCAAGACTTGTTTGAGTTCGTGTTTGACCGTTGCCATCGTTGCGGCGAGTAATGCGGTGAATCCACCAACGAGTGCGATGGTGGCCAAGGCAGTAGGAGACAATGCGTAGAACCCGTATATTCTTGCTACTATATAAACACCGGCTGCAACCATGGTTGCTGCGTGGATAAGTGCAGATACAGGTGTGGGGCCTTCCATGGCATCTGGGAGCCAAGTGTGAAGAGGGAACTGTGCAGATTTTCCAATAACACCGCCTAATATTAGAAGTCCAATTATAGTGACCCAAAGTTGTGGATCGAGTCCATGTAAATTGTGACCTGCAAGGATAGCAGATTTTGCTAGAACTGGGAAAGAATTCGGGCCCGCGAAATTGGCAGTTCCGAATATGACTAAAACTGCAACTACTCCTATGAGGAAAAAGTAATCTCCAAACCTAGTTACTAAAAATGCTTTTGTGGCAGCTTTGGGAGGTGCATCTTCGCGGAACCAGAATCCAATTAATATCCAAGAACAAAATCCAACTAACTCAAAAAAGATGAAGGACATCAATAAATTATCTGAGATGACAAATGACAACATGCTAAATGAAAATAAGGATAGTCCTGCATAATATCGGAATAATCCTTGCTCATTTTGATCATTCATATAGCCAAGACTATGTATGAAAACTAGAAGTGCTATGAGAGAAACTATGATAAGCATAAGTGCAGAGAGGGGATCGATTAAAAATCCAAAATGGAGATCGGAAACGGTCCAATTTGCCCATACGTAAGCAGATTGGTTGAAGAAATTTCCAGAGTAAACGAGGGGGAGTAGAGAGAGAGATATCAAAAGAGATCCAGATAATGCAATTATACCAGGAATTGCCCCACGTTTTGGTAAAGTGGAGGGTGCAAATTGACCTGCGAATAAGGTTATCAAAAAGGCCATTAAAGGCAAAAGTGGTATTGCTGCAATTAGATCAAATGAATCCATGGTTACCACCTCAATGTCACAGCTTTGGTGACATCAATACCAGAGAAATTCTTATACAATACTAAAATGATCCCAATCCCAACAGCAACTTCTGCTGCTGCAAGTGCCAAAATGAATAATGAGAAAACCTGCCCGGTCAAGTTTCCATGTAATGCTGAAAATGCTACAAAATTTAAATTTGCAGCGTTTAGCATGAGTTCAATGGAAATGAGAAACATGAGGGCATTTCGACGTGTTAGTACGCCGAAGAGACCAATGGAGAAAATTGCTGCAGACAACAAGATATAGTAACTTATAGGAACCATATTAATTTTCACCTGCCATGTCTCTTCTGGCTAGCATAACGGCCGCTACAAGGGCGGCAACGAGGGCTATATCAATTATCTCAAATGCTGCTAGGAAACCTTCACTTGGGATGGATGCCCCGGGTAGGTCGAGCATGGCATAGCCAATGCTTTTAGTTATCAAAGCGCCATCTTGGAAACCGATTGGGAGTGCAAAGGGAGTATTTAGTAGTATGCTTGAAAATAAAATAAAAAATATAATTGCACCCACTCCACGGGCTAGGTGCGGCCCGAGATTTAGTCCAGGGGATGTCATAGCTGTTGGGTCTAATTTTCGGCGAATTAACATTATGGCGAAACTAATTAGGATGAGAACACCACCTACGTAGACGAGGACTTGCATTGCTGCGATGAATTCCGCTGATAAAATTACATAGTGAACTGCGATACTCAAAAGTGCTACCCCTAGAAGTAGGGCAGAATGCCACACGTCTTTTACCAAAACTACCCCAGCGCTACTGAGTATAGTTACCCCAGCAAAAAATGAGAATACCAACAAATCATACATGCTAGTTTCAATCATTGGTAATCAATTTCTCCATCTATTTCACCAACCCAAGCTGACCGAGTTGGTTCGCGGGAGGCAAGGGGATCAAGACCTTTGTACCAAGGGACATTTTTAAGCTGTTCTTTGTTGTAGACTAAATCAGCTTTAGTATCTCCTGTGAACTCAAATTGTTGGGTCAATACAATGGCATCTACAGGGCAGACTTCCTCGCATAATCTGCAATAAATGCACTGGCCTATGTGGAGATTATATTCTTCTCCTTGACGTTTGTCATCTAATTTGATTTCAATAGTATCGTTGGGACAAACTATCTCGCATTGGCGACACCAAATACAACGTTCTTGGCTAAATTTATGAACTCCTCGGAACCGGGGAGAGACATGGGGAACTGACTCGGGGTATTCGATTGTAAATGTCTGACCATCTAGAGCATGTTTCATTGTTGTTGCCATAGATTGAAGAATTCCGATCATGCTATAACACCTACCAATACTGCGGTGAAAATTAAGTTAATGAATGACAACGCCAACAAACCTTTCCATCCAATTTCAATCATCTGATCAATTCGAACACGAGGGATGGCGGCCCGCATCCATTGAGTGAATAGAAACACACTCCAAATTTTTAATAAAAACCAGATAAACCCAGGTATAAAAGATAGGGAAGAAATGGGTGCTGCGGGGCCACCTAAAAAGAGGGTTGCGATGATAGCACCGCCTAGGAAAACATGTAAAAATTCCCCAAGGAAAAACAAAACAAAGTATACTGAAGAATATTCAGTTACATATCCTGCAACAAGTTCAGTGGGTGCTTCAGGTATATCAAAAGGGTTTCTGCCTATTTCAGCTAAGTTTGCAACTAAAAATAAAATAAAAGCGAATGGATTTACAAAAGCAAACCAAGAGGGAATAGCGACCCCGGCAATTATTATTAGAGGGTCCGCTTGTGCCGATACAATTTCACTTAGGCGTAAAGATCCAGCGAATAAAACAACAGAAGCTGCAGTTACTATGAGGGGGATTTCATAGGCTATATTCATTGCCACTGCTCGGAGTCCACCCAGCATAGAAAATTTATTGTTGGAAGAATACCCTCCTATCACAACCCCGACGGATGCTATAGAGGCCACAGCGAAAACAAAAACTAAACCGGTTTCGGGATCCGCTAATTGAAGAGGACCCCCCATGGGAATAACTGCAAATCCCAATAGTGCGGAAAAAGGAAGAATCAGAGGTGCAATGTCCCAAGACGGGCGATCCACACCTTCGGGGACTATGAGTTCTTTTGCTAGTAAACGGATAGCGTCGGCTACAATAATTAGCAGGCCAAGGGGCCCAAGTCGATTGACTGCTATTCGGTCTGTGAAAACAGCGGTGATTTTTCTTTTTGCCCAGGGGCCAGCAATTCCTGCAGAAATTAACATTATATTTCCAATTAAAAATGCTGCAATGAATGCAGAGATAATAGTTCCAATAAATCCATCAAATCCTAAGAGATGGTATATTGCGTCTACGAGAGGTGTCTGGGTACTAAGGATAAAGTTGATCACCGATCGACCTCCCCAAGAACTATATCCAGACTGCCTAGAGCTGCAATTAGATCGGGTACTAATCCACCTTCGGCCATTTCAGATAGTGTGGAAAGATTGCTAAAACAAGGACTGCGAATCTTAAATCGGGCTGGTTGTTGGGTCCCATCGGAACGTATGTAGATTCCAAGTTCTCCTTTTGCAGCTTCAACTGCCCTGTAGATTTCTGCGTCTGCAGGTGGTTTGATTGTACGAGGGACATTTGATTGAATTATCCTGTCGTCTTCTGGCCAAGATTCTAGCAAAGATACGCACTGTTGGATAATTTTTGCAGATTGTTCAACCTCGCCTAGCCTGACCAAAAATCTAGAATAGATGTCGCAACCATCTTTGGTTACAACATCCCAGTCGAGATTTGGATAATATCCATAGGGATCATCCCTACGGAGATCATAGTCAATTCCGGAGCCTCGGGCTACAGGTCCAGTTACACCATACTGCCGAGCTACGTCGGGAGACAAAATTCCAATATCGACGCATCTTAATTGGAAAATTTCATTAGAGGTCATTAAATCAGAATATTCTTGGATTCCTGCAGGGACTGCGTCCAGGAAAGTTTGAATTTTAGATAAGAATTCATTTCGGGGTTCTGGTAAATCCCATACAACACCACCAAGACGGAAATAATTAAACATCATTCGTTGACCTGTCAAGTCTTCTAGTATTGATTGAACGATTTCTCGATCTCGCATAGCGTACATAAAGATGGCAGTGAAATCGCCGTAAATATCTAATGCAAATGTTCCGACTGCTAAGAAGTGTGCACATATACGGCAAAGCTCGGCACCCATGGTTCGGAGAATTTCGGCATATTCAGGGACCTCTATATTAACCAGATCCTCCGCTGCTCGAGCATATGCCCATTCATTGAGCAATCCTGCAGATGCGTAGTCCCAGCGGTCGGGATATGGCATTATCTGGTAGCGATAATTCAATCCTTGGGCCATCTGTTCTTCGCAGCGATGGAGATAGCCGATATCTGGGTCGACTGCTACAACATGTTCTCCGTCAAGCACTGTTTTTAGATGCAATACACCGTGAGTTGCAGGATGATGAGGACCTATGTTGATGAACATAGTGTTGTCGTCCAGAGTATGTTGGAGGGGATTTTCGTGCTCTTGTAATGTTATGATTTGAGGTTTATTTTGATCATAGTCTAAACTGAGTGGATGCCCTTGCCAAGTGTCGGGTAGAAGAATACGCCGGAGATCTGGATGCCCCACATAATTAATTCCAACTAGATCATATGCTTCTCTTTCATGCCAATCTGCGGTTCGAAAAACAGAAGACGCAGATTGGTTCCAGGGATTATTTTTGGGGGATGGAACGACAATACCTAACTCGTGTTGAGGAGCGTCATATTTTCTGAGATGGTATATAGATTCAAAACGGTCCTCGTATTCTTGTGCGGTGACGCATGAGAGATGATCAAATCCGGCTTCTTCCCTAAGTAAAGTCAATGTTTCTTCAACCGCATCTGGTCGAATTACAAATGCAGGGGCGTTGACGTGATCTTCTTTTTGTAGGACGAGATCGCCGAGCATTTTTTCCAATTTGGTATAATCTAAAGTACCATTTTTAGATACTCCAATCACATTTTTAATAGGAGTAGTTGCAGAGCTCATGGGGAATCGCTCCAATTATAGCGCATGACTAGATCGTTTTCAGAGATTTGATCCGCGAGTTGTTCTATAAGTTCGTGGGTATCAAGATCGCCAAATTTTTCGAGTTCATAAGGGTCGACGGTCACAGGAGAACGTTGTCCGCTGATAATACGTTCTTGTAGCTTTACTATTCCATAGACTAATGCTTCTGGTCGGGGAGGGCATCCAGGAACATGGATGTCAACGGGTAAAATTTCTTCAACGCCTTTTACCACGTTGTATCCTTTATGGAAAGGGCCTCCTGAAATTGTGCAAGAGCCCATACCAACTACAAATTTTGGTTCGGGCATCTGATCATAAACGCGCCTCATTCTAGGTGCGAATTTAGAAACGATTGTTCCGGGGACAATCATTAAATCTGCTTGTCTGGGTGAGGCTCTAGGGACACCTGCACCGAAACGGTCCAGATCGTGTTTCACTGCGAAAGTGTGCATCATTTCAATACTGCAGCATGCTATTCCAAATTGAAGAAGGAAAAGTGAAGATCCACGCACCCAATCCATAAATGAATCGAATTTTGTCAGGATGAAAGGGGAAGATCCGAATGCTTCTCGCAACCGTGAATTAAGACGTGGGTCTACTGTCATGGTGGCACCTCAGTTTCAGAGATAGCTTCAGAAACGATCCATTGGATTGCTCCGGTACTCCATGCCCAAATGAGTCCTACGAAAAGGACTGCTATGAAAATCAACATAGGTACAAGAGCCCAGAACAAGTCGTATGCTGCTACGTCTCGGTATATGAGTGCCCAGGGGAAAATGAAGATAGTTTCTATGTCAAACACTACAAACAATAGAGCGACCATATAGTACTGAATGTCAAATCTAAATTGGGTAGAACTAGTGGGAATTTCACCGGACTCATACGCTGTTCTTTTTCCAGCGACGGGGACGGTTGGACGAAGGAGAGAAGAGATGAGGATCATCCCAAGCGGAATGATCAATGCCACAAATGCCAGCATACCAATAGCAAACCAAGGATTCATGAGTAGGTTACTTGATGTTTATGTGGATTTGAGTCCGTATAAGTGTTAATTTGTTGAATTGTGAATTGAGATGCCTATAGCTTGAAAAAAGGTGTTAGTTTTTAGCTATAAAATAATCTTCGTGAATGAAGAAAATTATGTCAACGTTGAACTGGCGAATTTCATGTTCAATTTGATGGTATTCTGACAAGAAGGGTTGTATCTCATCTATTTCGTTTGAGCGTGCTATGATGACGGGGGGGGTTTGATCTTCAAGAATTGTTTCGAAAGACAATATGTCTGCAGTACTATCTACGGTTGATCCATATGACTCGAGATACCAGGGGATAGGAAGTCGATTATACCATTCTCCATCTCGAAGCGGGAGAATGTAAGCATCTTCTTCGTTTTCAACTAAAAAGTAATCACCATAAAAGAGTACATCTAATTTAGAATGGCTGACTGAAGCCACTTGGATAGATTGGAGAGTTGCGTGCATATTAGCATCTGGTTGCGCATATTGGACAATGAAGTTGGATTCATCGTACGAGTTGACGTGACTCGTTGAGATAGAAATTCCAATTGTTCCAAGAGATATTAAGAGTAGTAAAATTATAGCTAGGCTTGCCCCTATTTTATCGTTTGAAGTTAAAGATTCAGAGGCCCAATCATAAATTATTGCAGCCCCAACCGCTGCGGGGATGGCAAGTGGCACAACCGTATGGACGACTGCCCAAGATGAGCTGATGTCTATGGAAAGTGGGTAGATGAATAGACTAAATATCCCCCAATAGAATCCTAATGCAACTATGTTTCGGGGATGCTTGCCTCCATAACGATCAGAAAAGAATCCGATGAAGGATAATAGAACCAAAGCGCCTGATGCATTCAAAAGGGAGAGGAGATAATGTTTCAAAAAAGGCAGATATGCATGGTCTGTGGAAGGTCCAAGAATCCACTCTGCAACTAGTTTTGAGGCGGAATCTATAATTGCTGCAGAAAGGACACTTGGTAAAATTAAAGGATGTGAGAAAATATGATCGATACCAATACCTCCAAGCGATCCCGTGCGGGGAGAATAAAATAAGAATAGAATGAAAATGAATTCTATAGTGACCAGCAATAGATGCCGCCTCCAATGCCAAATTGACGCAGATAGGCGAGAAAGGGTCTCAGTTATAATAACAGTCCAGCCTGGTTTTTTGTCACGAAGTAAGAATAGTTTGTGATCGAAGAGTAAGAATGTACAGGCGAATAATATTGCGACATACACAAGGGCATTTTCTTTGGCTGTGAATGCGAGAGCTAGAAATGCACTTGCATAATAGAGGTACTGGGGTTTATGGGTAGAAAGGAACCGCAGACAGTAGCCCACGAAAATGAAAACAAACGCCGCTACAATTACATCATTTCTCATGAATCGGGAGTAGTAAAGAAGTAGAGGATCCAAAGCTAGGAAAAGAGATAACGCTATTAGTTCACGGTTATTTAGGTGGTCGCGGTATAGCCAAACTGCAAGTGGTAATAAACTCCCTATGATTGCCACAGAGATACGAGCAGTAAAGTCATTTGCACCAGCAAACTCAAAAATATAATGATTTATCTGAGGCAAAAATGGACCGTGAACAATTGGCCTATATTGCCATATCCCAGTGTCTACGTAGCGAAGGATATCATAACCCACTCTTCCTTCATCCCAATGGGCAACTCTAGATCCAAGGTTTATTATTCGGAATAAAAGAGACACAAATGAGATGCAAATTATAGCAAGTAGAGTGTGGTCTGTTTTAGACAGAAAAGTACTAAATTGGGATTTCATTGGTGGGTAAAGTAGGTCTACAAACTACAACCTTTCCATCTATCGTCAGAGCTATTAGCCAATCAAGCATTGGACAAATTATGGTAGTAATAGGAATGGTAGTAGCAGAGTTTAATAGACCGATTACAGAACGTATGGAGGATGCTGCAAAACAAATTGCAAAAGATCGGGGGGCGACAGTGATAGACACCATTTACGTCCCGGGGGTATATGACGCCCCGATTGCCGCTGACAGATTGGCACGAAGAGATGATGTTGACGCAGTAGTGGTCATTGGGGCAATAATATCAGGAGAAACGGATCACGAACATGTAATTGCCCATGCGGCGGCCCAAGGGTTGATAAAAATTAGTTTAAACAGAGATAAACCCGTGGCACTAGGGATAACTGGACCGGGAATGGATCCAAAACAAGCCGTAGATAGAATTGAAAATGGGGGTTTTGCCATGGAGAGTGCGATAAAAATGGTTGAAAGAATATCATGAAATTTGCTCAGAGAGTTGAACAAATACAGCCCAGCGCGACTGTTGCAGTTGGGAATAAAGCGTCGATGCTTAAACAAAAAGGAATAGACATAATTGATCTAAGTGTGGGAGAACCAGATTTTAAAACACCAGAAAATATAGTCAAAGTGGCAAAAAGATCACTGGATTCGGGAGATCATGGGTACACTTCTTCAAAAGGTATTTTGGAATTAAGAGATTCAATTTCTAAGTATTTTAGTAGTAAGTGTGGGCTGGAGTATGGATCGGAAGAAATAATTGTCACTCCTGGGGCGAAACAGGCATTATTCGAAGCTATAATGACGATTATACAAGAAGGGGATGAAGCAATAGTACTCACACCTGCGTGGGTATCATACGAGCCGATCATTTCGATGGCTGGAGGAGAGATAACTAGGGTTGATTTAGAGCCTTATGGATTTCAATTGGCTCCTGCAATGAGTAAACTAAAAGAAACAATTTCTTCGAGGACAAAACTGATAGTTATAAACTCACCGTCGAATCCGACAGGGGCTGTGTACTCTCAAAAGGCGCTTGAAGGGGTGAGAGATCTTGCGGTAGACAATGATGTGATGGTCATTTCAGATGAGATTTACAAAGAAATCACATATGCTCCGGAGTATACAAGCATAGGATCGATAGAAGGTATGGGAGACCGGACGGTGACGGTGAATGGTTTTTCTAAGGCATATGCTATGACAGGGTGGCGTTTGGGGTATATGGGCGCACCTCAAAGTCTCATAAAACAAGCTGCAAAAATTCATTCACACACAGTCACATGTGCGACAAATATGGTTCAGCATGCAGGCGTAGAAGCCCTAGAAAATACAGAAGATTCAGTGAGAGAAATGGTGAGTTCTTTCAGGCAGAGACGAGATTTTATTTTGCGACTTTTGTCAAATAGTGGGATGGATATTTTAAGCCCAGATGGGGCTTTTTATGTCATGATTCCAGTTGGTGGAAATGGAGTAAAATGGTGCGAAAAATCGATTGAAGAAGCCCACGTTGCGATGGTTCCAGGAGAAGCATTTGGAGCCCCAGGATATGCACGAATTTCCTATGCCAATTCGATGGAAAACATTGAAGAGGCGATTGAAAGACTTTGTGCTAATGAGTTGATTTGAAGTGCACAATAATGTGAAATGAAAGAAGCAATAGTCTGCAAGTATAGAAACCAACAATTATGAGGGATGGTGGCAAAGTGGGCATAATGGCCAATATGGAGAAAGGAGATAGTTCAGAAGTTGTTTATAAACTTAGGCAAAATAGTGATTTTGAGGAACTAGAAGTCGGGAAATATTACCATGCTAGAGTTGATCGTTTGGTTAAGTATGGAATGTTTGTTCGCTTATCGAAGCGCACTTCAGGATTAGTTCATGAATCTATTTTTGATAGAGAGTATAGAGAGGGTGAAGAATTGGTTGTTCAACTAAGCGAGATTAAAGAAAATGGAGATTTGAGTTTTTCGCCGGGCAAACTGAATGAATATAGAACTCAAATTCTTGGAGAGGGTGGAGAGATAAACATAGATCAACTAGAAAGACACATTGGGAAAACTGTCCGGATTAGAGGGTTTGTTTCCCAGGTGAAACAGACTATGGGCCCAATTACATATAATATTACAGATGGGACTGGAGTTATTCGGTGTGTGGAATTGAGTCAATTAAATGAAAAATCTTCAAATGACGTGAACGTAGGAAATGGGATTCAGATAATAGGAACAATGAGAGATGGGAAATATGGAAAGCAATTAGAAATTGACCATATAGAAAAGGTGGGGACGGAAGTGCTAGGAAGGATTACAGAAAGGTATGAAGAGAATATTGCTAAGAAGATAAATTTGAATGAATTGAAATTTTTAGTAAATTGGCCTGCTCTGTTAAAACTGAGAAAGGATATAGAATCAAGTGCAGAGATACTTATCCGAGCAGTTTTTTCAGGGCGCCCGATAATAATTCGACATCATGCGGATGTGGATGGTATTTGTGCCGGTTTTCCCATTGAAAAATCTTTGAAAAGTCTCGTGACAAAGGTATATGGTGATGAAAAGTCTCAGCATAATTTAATCAAACGATTGTCGAGTAGGGCACCATATTATGATATGGAAGATGCAGTTCACGATTTGAATTCTGCCTTGTCTTCTCGGGATCGGCACGGGCAAATGTTGCCATTATTATTATTAATTGACAATGGTAGTACAGAAGAAGATACTCCGGCATATGACTACCTCAATAGTTACGACATTCCCATCTTAGTTGTAGATCACCATTATCCAAATGAAGATGAAGTTGATCCATATCTAGTAGAACATGTTAACCCATATCTAGTTGGTGAGGATTATCGCATAACAACAGGGATGATTTGTGCAGAGATTGCTAGAATGATTGACCCTGATACCATGGTTAAATTCGGCCATTTTCCTGCTATTTCAGGGATGGCAGATAGGTCGTCTGCAAATGCCATGACGGATTATTATTTATTGGCTCAAGAATTAGGATTTGAAGAGACCGATTTGTACAGAATATGTGAAGCTCTAGATTATGCAACGTATGTCTTAAAGCGTAACAATGGGGAGGGACTAATTGAAGACATACTAGGAGTTGGAAAAGAAAATCGATTTAAAAAAGTGACAGAATTGCTATCCAAGTTGGCGAAGAGGAATATGAAACGGCAAGTGGAAACTTCGCTTAGACACACTCACTCTGAGCAATTAGAAACTGGAATTCAATTTAATAGAATAGAAATTGAAAGGGGTGCATATAGACATACATATCCGGCTCCGGGGAAAACGACAAGTTCGATTCATGATTATTTCGTTGAAAAAAATGGGACTCCTATGATCACTATTGGGTATGGGCCAGATTTTGCGATATTACGAAGCGATGGTGTAGATCTAGACATACCCCAAATGGTAGAAGAAATTAAAGAAGAGATTCCAGAGGCGGGAGTGAGTGGAGGGGGTCACTTGGTGGTTGGATCGGTAAAATTCATACCTGGAGAAGATATATTAGTAAGAGAAGTATTGGAAAGGAAAATGGCAGAAACTCCGATAAAAATCAAGTGAAAATGAGATATAATAGTGGGTTTTTTATCGATGGGAAATATAGAATAGAACAATGGTAGAGTATGACGTTGTGATTGCAATGATAGGATACATAGTAGGAGCTTTTGGTGGTCTTTTAATTTTTATAGAGTTATTCCAAGTGCCAAATTATGTGAGATACAAACCAAAATTGAATCGGTATGATGTTGAAATCAAACCAACTGAAGTTCAACAATATACATTGGCTGGAAGGGTTGGGGCGTTAATGATCGCAATAGCATTTTCTTTGGAATTTATTGCGATGCTAATATAAATCAGGATAAAGAACCGAGGAGTTCGGATGCTTTTATGGCTTCAGATTGTACCAAGTAGTCTGAGTCGTTGGAGTAAGACTTTGCAGCTTCAAGTGCTCGGTTGGTGCGTATTTGCACGAGGGCCCATATAGCACTATAGCGGGCGAAACTAGAAGGATCGTTTGAAACTACCGATGATAATGGACCTATGGCACGTGTGTCGCCGATCATGCCAAGTGATCGGGCGGCACTACTTCGAATTTGTTCATTTTCAGAAATTAATTTATTTGCAATGTGTTGTGTTGCAAGGGGAGATCCGATTTCTCCAAGAGCACGTAGGGTCACAAGCTGTAATTGTGGATCAGAATCGTTGTCGACATAAGATACGATGGAATCCACAGCTTTTTCAGAACCGATCTTTCCTAAAACTTCTATTGCAGATTTATCACGTCTGGAGGCGCGATCGATCATGGGGTCTATCGCAGACACATCACCCATACGTTTGAGAGCGCTGAAACAATATTGTTTCATATACTCCATTCCTAAGTTTTCGAGGGCTAGTAAAACCATATCAACGTTGCCGCGTTTTTCGTGTTCTTTGAGTGCAGAAAGTTCAGGGGGGAAATCTTTGGGCCGCCCTTCAAGGACGTCGTAAAATCCTTTTGATTGAAGTAACTCCCTAGTGGAAAGTTTGGAAGTTTCGCCGTCAGATGCTTTTGTTTCTGCCGAAGAGTCTTCTTTACTCATGTGATAGAAATGGGGACGAATCGCGTAAGAGGGTTTCTATATTCTTTCTGAAAAATTATTCCAATAATAGGAAGGGGACAAGAAGAGATACGCAAGAGAAAGGATTAAAAGGGCATACGGAAATGCATGCCCAATTGCATCGGGGAATGCAATAGTGAGTAATTGGATTATGCTCAGTAACAGAGCATCGCGGAAAAGTAAATCGGGATATCTGATCGGGATTACCATGAGGTATGCTAAGATGAGTGTCAATAATAGAATAGTAGTGATGCTGAAAGTTTGTATGAGAACTACTGAAGAAACTATGATAGCCGCCACGGGGGTTTGGGCCCCTACTGTGTGATTATGTTCTATATCATATGCCATATAGAGAGAAAGCCTGACTGCCGACATGCTGAAAAATGCTAAGATGCAAAAAAGGATTAAAAGGTAGTCATAGGATAATAAGAAAATGTTGGAAAATGAGATGGGGTTATTTTGAGTAACAATATTATAAATTACTAAAGAAGGGGCGACACCGAAGGAAACTATATCAGAGATTGAGTCAATATGAGGTCCAATGGTAGATCCTCCGAATTTTCTAGCAACTATACCATCAACGCCGTCTCCAAGGGCAGATAAGAGGATCAATCTACAAGATAGAATTGGATCTACAAGGGCGAAAGAAACAGCAGCAAGACCAATTATGGCATTAAAAAGAGAGATTATATCTGCGAGGCCAAACTTCTTTTTTCCGTCTCGGTCATATCCTAAAAACCTAGGCCGCATAACACAGAAATTAATTTACTGCGGGCATACATCTTACGATTTATCTTTGAACTAAAGAAAAAATGTTATTTCACTGTGCTCATAAGTTTAAGAGTGTACAGAAGAGAATTTGGAAAGGGGCTGGTAGTAGGGCTGGGAGGAATTGCTTTTCAGGGGTGTATTGATCCAGTCCCAGAAGTAATTCCAGATATAAGAATGAGTGCGAGTGGGTTCTTACCATATCGGGTAGAAACAAAAGTGGGGGAGACCCTCAGATTTGTTAATACTAATTCTAGATTACATACAGTAACTGCTTATCAGGATAGAATTCCAGAGGATGCGGATTATTTTGCATCAGGAGGGTTTGAAACCGAAAAAGAAGCTAGAGATGCTTGGGTTAAAAGATTGGGAGGGGCATTGGGAACTGGAGAAACATTTGAGTACACCTTTTCAGTTGCTGGGACGTATCACTATTTTTGCGTTCCTCATGAGATAGGAGGAATGGTTGGGATAATAGAAGTTAGAGATTGAGACTGGGACTACGCTGAGGGGTGATTTTCCAAGGTTGCTTTTTGTATTTCAACACGACGAAGGGGGTAGATATGTTTTGTTTCGTTATAGAGATCTAAAGATAGTTTTCCTTCGGAAATCGCTTCCATAAATTCGGGATAAGTCTGACTAGAAGATTTCGAAATTAATATCGACTGCATTTGTTTTCTGACTGCTTTTTCTTGACTATGGTCTACTCCTTTGTTGGTAAATGCAAGAGGATGTATGCGGACTTGGTAAGAGTCAGAGGTCAATACAGTCATAATGAGATCTATTTTAGAAGCTCCTCGGCGGATGAGGCTACGTAAGTAATCGGATGAGATCTCATGTTTGATTAATTCTGTGTGAGCAGAATCTGCGCTGGCTTCAACGACTTTGAATTTAAGTTTTATGTGGTTTTGATTGGGGTTTCCAGAGATGGCTCCCAAAGTAGTTTCGATAGTCCTGCCAATTAGTTTTTCAGGGTTGTCTGCAGGAGTAGTTCCCAGCTTGACTCTATCAAATTGTTCTGGTGCAAGTATATTGTACCACTGTTTATGCTGTCTTTTTTTGGATACGGATCTTTTGCTCATAAGTTTCTATTGTATTTTATCTTGTGTTGGGTGTGATTGGAGATAATTTTGGGTTTGTTCTATTGTATTTACTGCAACTTGGAGATTAACGAGTAAATCATCTATTGTAGATCTAAGACTGCCAAGTGAATCTCGTTGGACGGTGGCGATGATTGAATTTTCTGAAATTTTTGTTTCTATGGAAGAGGTATTATCAGGGGCTATGGACTGTGCTACCAGACCAGGTTGTTTGGAAAAAATGCAAAAAGTAGCTTTTACCATAATGCCTCCAGTAGCGTGTGAAGAGTTTCAAATAATAACATTTAATCTAATAATTTCCTCGCGTTTTCTTGATTATAGGTGAAATCTTCGTCCAGTTTGTTTCCACGGTAATAATTGACGAGTCGTCTTATTTTTGCTTCGGTGTTATGAAGAGATCGCTTATTTTGATTATCTTTAGGATTTTCCGAGATATGTTCGTGGAGCCGGATTGATTTTTGCATAAGATTTGTGAGATCTTCAGGAAGAGAAGGAGACTCTTGATTATCAGATAGAATTTTTGTTATTTTCTTCCCAGTGGCCAATTTAACACTAGGTACAGGGACTCCGGAGATGCCCTCATCTCTTAACTTAAGTCCAATTTCGCTAGGGGCGTAGCCATCTTTAAAGAGTTTGACTATCTCTTTTTCAATTTCTTTTGGTTTGACGTTACTCCATTTGGGGAGCGTGGTGTGTACTGGCCGGGTAGAGCCGGATTTTCCGCGCCTACGAGTGTGCATTCGTGCCATGATGGTTAGTATGTGTGGAACAACACGTCAGCTGATATATAGTGGGCATATTGCCAGCACTACCACCTTCCCTAGCAACACAAGTGTGCGGCTTGTCGGATGAGCGGTTGCGCTGTCCCTTACGAGGGATGGAGAGGGCAAATAGATAAAAGAGTTACTATTAATCGTCATGAGCCAATAGTTCGAAGGGTTTAACTGCAATAATGAAATAGCATGTTCGCGGAGGGGCTCATAGTTCAGTGGAAGAATGCGCGCATGGCATGCGTGAGGCCGCGGGTTCAAATCCCGCTGAGTCCATTTTGAAAGATCCAAAGAATTTCCAAAATGCGAATACTTTATCGAAATAGGTCGTGGAGATAAGAAGACTCGCTTGTGTCGATATCTATGTTAAAATGAATATCTTCAGGTCTCACAGGATGGATTCGTTCGAAATGTTTTCTGCACTCCCAGAATAGTGCCTGGAAGAGACTAATTTGAAGTAATTTCTTAAAGCGTGAAAATCCTAAAGAGGTGTACAGGAAATCGATGCAATGTGAAACTCCTAGGTAGATTGAGGGAGAGATCAGAATGCGCTCGGAATGATCATCGAAATTGGGAAAGGTTTCTTGGTCAAGGATAGGTACTAAATTTTTGAAAATTTCAGTTCTAGTATCAAGATCTAAATTGACTAGATAGGTGAAGTCTATCAACCCCCCAATAGTATTATCCCGAATGGAATTTTTTCTTTTTTGTAACTCTGCAGCATCTAGATCCCCCTCACCAAACAGGAGATATTCCCGATCTGAAGGGGATAAAAATCCGAGAGAAGTGGGAATATTTTCGGAGTTATTTTGATCTTCATTGGAGTTCATTTCTTAGTATTGTGAAAAATGCCGCACTGCATAGCTCTTTGGGATGAATATTGGCAAAAAGACTAAATAGATAGAATAATATGGTTTTGACATATGTCAGACAGAATGAAAATTTGGGCGATTTTGATGGTCATATCAATGGCGTTTTCAGGATCTGCGGCCGCCCAAGTAGGAGAGGCTAGTTTAGGAAATCCAGGGCTTACCCCAGACAGTCCATTTTATTTCATAGATGGGATTGGAGAATCGGTGCAATTGGCAATAACACTAGATCCAGAAGCTAAGATTGACTTGGAGTTGGAATTTGCAGAGGAGAAGGTAGCAGAAGCTAGGGCCATGGCAAAAGAGGGGAATTTCGATGCGATGGCGGTAGCAGAAAATCGACATGGTGCGGTTTTGAATAGGGTTGAAACTAAAATAGAGAATTTAGATACAGGAGAAAATGCTCAAGAAAAACTTGAGACTCAACTAAAATTGGAGCGAAAAATTAAGAAGCACGCAAAAAAGGTTGAAGCTTTCGAAGAGGAACTACGAGAAGAGATAATTGTAGAACTAGTACAGGCGGGAGAAGTGTCTGAAGAAGATCAAATAAAGGTTGCAGAGACGGTTAAGAAGTTAGAAGAGAGAGTGGAACGTGCCGAAGAGGAAATGGAATCGGAAGTGGAAGAGACTAAAGTTGTATTCGAAGAACAGACCGGAAAGGATGGAGATGCAATAGAAGATCATCTAAAACACGAACTAGGCATCAAACAAGAAGAGATGGAAGAAGCAATGCAAGAAATGAAAGATGCGCACGAAGAAATGATGGAAGCATTTGAATCAGATGGTCAAGGGAACTGGGATGCGACCGTAGAAGCGAATCAATATTTGACCCAGGCAATGCAAGCATTTGAATCTGGAGATTATGATGCAGCATTTGATTTTGCAGATCAGGCAGAGGACCACATACACGATAAAACATTTTGGAAGGGCGGTGAAGGACCAATGATACCACCTATGGGTGAAGGTATTCCACCAATGGGAGAAGGAGGTATGCCACCAATGGGAGAAGGAGGTATGCCACCTATGGGTGAAGGTATGCCACCTATGGGTGATGGA
>DASO01000004.1:0-51846 GCA_002503845.1 Euryarchaeota archaeon UBA24
GCAGGGATACAATTCGCAGCAGTTGGGGGTTTAGTCTATGAACGTGCGAAGGAACAAGAACTAGGAGAAGAAATACCATCGAAATGGTTTCAACAATCGATTAGGAATTAGACCGATTATTTTTAGTCAGTGGAAATGAGTCGACATGTATGGAGCCCTTTTCGGTGGTGTATACAGATAATTCGAAGGGGGGTTTAGATATAGAGAGGGACATATTAGGGAAAATTAATGCAGAGTTAATCGATGCAGAGTTATCGGATCGATCTGCCAGAGATCTAATTAAAGAGGCAGATGGTGTTATTGTGAGCCAGATGGAATTCGATAGAGAAATAATCGAATCACTAGAAAAATGCCGCGTTATTAGCAGAACGGGTATTGGTTTTGAAAATGTGGACTTGGAAGCCGCAACTGAAATGGGGATATATGTTAGTAATGTTCCAGATTACTGCATACCAGAAGTATCAAATCACACTATCGGGTTGATTTTGTCACTGGAACGACGTATTGTTGGTTTCGACAGAGATATTAGGAAAAATGGATGGGGTGTGGCACGATCAAAGTGGGCAGATATGAGAAGAATCGAGGGTCAGACAATAGGATTTGTTGCATTTGGGCAAATACCTAAAGAGGTATGTAGAAAGGCGATTGCACTAGGTTTTGATGCAGTAGCTTATGACCCATATGTCGATCCAGAGGAGATAATAGAAGCAGGGGCAAAATGTGTCGAGAATATTGAAGACCTTCTCAAGATTTCGGATGTAGTATCATTACACGTCCCATTGACTGATGAGACGAGAGGAATGATTGGGAAGAGGGAACTAGAATTAGTAGGGAAAAATGGATTTATTATCAATACATCTAGGGGAGGGGTCATTGATGAAGAGAGTCTAGTCTGGGCGATAGAAAATGGAAAAATCGCAGGTGCAGGGCTTGATGTTTATGCAGATGAACCATTCCAATCGAATAACCCTCTATCAGATATAGAAAAAGTTGTGTTGACGCCTCATGTTGCTTTTAAATCCGTTGAAAGTGAGCTGAAACAAAGAGAAATTGTCGCAGAAAATATCAGGGCTGTTTTGACAGGGAGAGAACCAATAAATATAGTAAATAAAGAGATTTTTTCGCTATAGAGTTAACATGTCTCCGATTTCAACTACTTCGATGTGGTGAGGAAATTCAAATCCTCTTGCATGAGGGACCAAGGATGAGGGGTCTGCAGTTAGTCCTTTCCACATATCCCAATGGGCGGGAATCAATCGTTTTAGACGTAATTGGCAAGACGCTTGAATGATATCTGACTCATCACAATACCATTTCGTGAGCTTTGGTTTGCGTGTTTTTTTGTTAAGAATAATTCCAGAAGATCCAAACGCTAATGCACCTAGATCTATATCATACTTAGCCCCAATATCATCGAGACAGGGGTGTGGTTTTGTATCCCCTCCGTGAAAAAAAGTACCGGTTTTGTGTTGAATTATATAAGAAACAGGATGGCGTGCTCCGGGATCATGTGCTGGTTCTACATGGATTGTAAAAGAGCCTACAGAAAAGCTATCTCCTTCGGAGACTTCAATGAATTGAGAGGGGTCAACGTCCCAATTTTCGACCCAGTTTTCAGATTCAATTTTACTTAGGCTAGCATCGGGCGCATAGTATGGGGATTTATGTTTAGAAAGAATTGGTGCTTGAGATTCTGCGTGGACGTGGTCGGTGTGATCGTGAGTAGCAAGAATGGCGTCCGAGTGGTGTATAGCAGAGGGGTGAAAGGGGACAGGGATCATTCGAACTGTTCTGGGGGGGTCCCCACTGCCAAGGTATGGATCGATAAAAAGGGTAGTTCCATCATTAGCTTTGAGTACAAAGCCTTGACACCCTAGGTACCAGATTGACACGCCAGAGGGGGTTGAATTGTGTATTTGATTGGGCAAATAGTCTCCCCAAGTTGAATGGATAGTTTCGTTCATAACATGTGGGTTGTGAAGGTATGAAAGTAACTAAGAGCAGCCACATCCACTGATCTGCTCTCCAAAATTTAGAGAAAGCTCCTCGGAAATATACTCATTGGTTTTTTCTAATTGGGCTAGCAATTCTTGTTGAGTTTCTAAAAAATGCTCCATCGTGGGTAAGTTGTTGAGTTCTTCTTGTAGCTCTCCGACTTTGTCTAAGTCCTCTTTGGTTGCTTCACCGCTAGCTCTTTTTATTATGAATAATTGCCTTTGTTTTTCAAAATCATTGATAAGTTCTTGGGCCTCCGAATCGCCTTTCACTTGATCTCGGGCTTGTTCATACGCTTTATATTCCGGTAAATTGGAAATTGCCTCTCCAAGAAGCTTGCCGAATGTTTCTATTTCGGAGGAGGGTTTCGATAAATCAGAATCTGCTTTGGTGCTCATAGGAGAGATTTCGCAGGAGAGGATTTATGTGTGCCGAATGAAGCACTAAGGAACGTGTTTAGAAATCCATTGTTGCAATTCCATGAGCGTGCTTTGTTCAATATAATGGCCCCCGGGGTGTGATGAAAATGTCACGTCGCACCCTAGTTCTTCTAATTTCTTTTTGGTTTTATCGATTTTATGTAAAGGGATGAGTTCATCTGCAATCCCTGCCGATAAAAACACAGGTTTATTCAGGAGTCCGGCATGGGACGAATTAAAAAAAGAAGTGGGAAGGTATCCGCTAAAACCAATACACCAAGAATAATCAGACGGGGATTTGCAAAGAAGAGAAAGAGAAAGTATAGTTCCTTGGCTAAATCCCAATAGACCTATTTTGTGAGGTTCTAAGTTGTATAGTTCTATGACCGCATCCCGGCTTTTATTGATTAAATCTATACTTTGATTTAAAGAATCGGGTTCTGGTTGATCGGGAATTTCCCCAGTGGGAGAGAGGTTGATTGGATACCAACAATAACCGCTAGACAAAGGGAAGGGGGCACGCAAACTGATTATAAAAATGTCAGATGGGAAATGGCGTGATAAAGAAGAAAGATCCAGCTCATTTGCACCATATCCGTGTAGAAAAAATACTGCAGAAGAGGGCTGTTCTGTCGGATTTTGTGACTGTAGAACTTCAAAGTCAAGAGGGATTTCAAGAGATTCCATGGTGTTCTTTAGTCGGTGAAGGGGGTGAAAAGATATAGGAATATCACTCTAGTTCTCGGTAGCGTTTGAGAGAATTTTGATCAATTAAGTCGTCCCACCGAGAGAGAATTTCTTCTTTTGCATGGTCGGGGACACTACATCTCGCAGGATAAGCGTATTCGAGTGGGACAGTGGCATCTATAATCATTTTGGCATTTTTATTATCATACTCAGGTCGGACTGTTGGGTCGAGAGTATTACCTTTTGCCCCGGGAATGATGTCCAAATCTTCTTCCACGCGGCACCGTGTAGAAACTGCCCAAAGAACTTCTTCCTCATTGAACACATCAATATCGTCGTCGACGACTATAACGTGTTTGACTAGATCTCCTGCAGCTAGTGCTGCAAGACCTGCCATTTTCCCTTCCCCTTCTGCTTTTTTGTCAATTGAGAGATATGCCCTAAATCTGCCACATCCACTAGGGGGGTGATGGATTGCAGTGAGGCCTGCGATGCGACCATGAATTTTTAGAGCATTGTAGCGACTGCCTTCTTGGGGCAAGGTTCCAGTTAACCAGTGGTCTCGGTGTCCGGCAAAAACAGTTTGAAGAACAGCGTTTTTTCGACGAGTTATGTTTTTGACATTTATCAAAGGGCGCATTCTTTGTGGCCCATAATATCCAGGGTATTCGCCGAATGGTGCCTCTGCCTCTAATTCGTGGGGTGGAATTTCACCTTCAATGACGATCTCTGCATCTGCAGGTACCATGAAATCATCCCCCCATGTTTCTGAAGGAACAAGCCTGACAGGTTCTTGCATCATTCCTCCTGCAATTTCGTATTCGTCAACCCCATATGCTGCAAGAGTTAGAGCACCTAGGTAAAATGAAGGATGATGGCCTGCCACAATGGCCACTTTAGTCGTGCGATCGCTAGCCCAATTTTTATTGACTATCCGATGATTATGACGGGGGGACATGTGAATTCCAAGCTTATCAGGTCCTTTATACTGCGTACGTAGGAAGGCTATATTGTAGAATTCATGGCCAAATTCATCCACATCTTCAGGAGGGGCTTGCATTACATTTGCCATGTCAATATAAGGGGCAGGGTCCATCTCATTGATATGCATGATAGGGAGTCGCCTAAGATCGACATGTCCGTACGCATCAACGTGGCTTACTTCTTTTACAGGGGCATCTTTGGGATCAATAATTTCGGGTAAAATTCGTTCTCTTTCTCGGCGAGCATATTCGAGTGCAGGTTCCATTCGATATTGAGTTCTACGTAATCCTAGCGCGCGAGAGATTCTTTTTCGATCGGCGAATACATTGCTTGCTAGTGTTACTTTTCCCGGGGTAGTGTCTAAGCCATCAATTCCTGAAGGATTGGTAAAATGGACAAGGGGGAACTCCCCACGTTCTTCAAGATGTTCAAGTATTGCACTAGCTTCAAATTTATCAGGGTGAATGGCGCTAGATATTTCTAAAACTTCTTCTTCGACTTCGGCTATGAAGTCTTGTAAGTTTTTTGCCATGCATAATCAAAAAGGGGAGAGATGATAAAGAGAGGTGTTTGTACAAAAATAAATAAGAAAGTAGAAGCGCCGACGTTAAAAGATTCGAGATGCACAAGAGACATAATGGAGAGGGAATGGGAATCGGATATGGAAGGCCAACCTGAATCTATGATGGAACTTACATACGAGAGAGAGTGGGATTATGAGCTTGACCAAATATTAGAAGCTATCAAAGAGAAAGGGGCAAAAACGATTGGATTGCAATTTCCAGAGGGATTAAAACGCAGAGGTCCAGCGATAGTAAACGATCTAAAAGAGAAATTGCCAAAAAAGGTGGTCGTCGCGATTTCGGGACAGCCTTGTTATGGAGCTTGTGACTTGGATATGCATCTATTGAAGAGATCAGACCTTTTCGTTCATTTTGGACATAGTCCGATGAAAACTTCTGAGAAAATAATATATGTTCCTTTATATTCCAATGTGGAGGTTGTGCCAATAATGAAACTTGCTCTTAAAGAATTAGAAATTCCAAATTCCAATCCTGATGTTGGACTCGTGACAACCACCCAGCATCAGAATAGATTTGAGGAGATGAAAAAATTCTTGGAAGATGAAGGGTATACGGTCCATACTAGAAGAGGAGACGAAAGGTTGACACATGAGGGACAAGTTTTGGGTTGCAACTATGCCTCTGCCGATGTGGACGCTAGTCAGATAATGTATGTAGGAGGGGGAAAATTCCATCCACTTGGATTGGCAATGATGCATAGAGATAAACGAGTGGTGATTGCAGATCCGGTAAATAATCTAGTTTCTATTGCAGATGCGGATAAATTTATCAAGCAACGATATGCAGCAATTCATAAAGCGATGGGTGCGAAAACGTGGGGAATAATATATTGCACAAAGATCGGACAGGGGAGATGGGAATTGGCAGAAGAAATAATTGAAGATAATGAGAATGCATATGTAATTACCCTGGATGAGATCACTCCGGATCGATTATTGAATTTCAAATTAGATGCTTTCGTAAATACGGGCTGTCCACGAATATCGACGGATGACGGTCCCAGATTCAAAAAACCCATGCTTACTCCGCAAGAGTACTGGATCGCTACGGGGAGAGACCCATTGGAGTCACTGGCCTTTGATACATTCCATGGAACGTGGTAGGAATGGTAAGTGGGAAGAAGAAATTGGAGTTAAACTTATCGAGGGTCTCCGATTTTGAGAATCCAAATATTAAATATGAACAATATATGACTTCTGCGGAAGTGGCTTCTACGATAATTCATGTAGCAGATATGAATGGAGATATACAAGGCAAAAGTATTGTGGATTTGGGAACAGGTACAGGGATGCTAGCAATAGGGGCTGCTCTGAGAAATCCAAGAAAGGTAGTAGGAATAGAAAAGGACAAAGATGCCCTTTCGATCGCCAAAAGGAATGAGGATTTAATTTCACCGGAAGTGGCGGTGGAATGGATACTGGCAGACGTGAAATGCGTTCCAATTAAAATGGCAGGAAAGGATGATGTGACAGGGATAATGAATCCGCCATTTGGTGCGCAAAAAAATCATAAGTATGCAGATAGAATTTTTTTAGAAAAAATATCAGAAATTTCATCGATTTCTTATTCCATACATAACTGCGATAGCATAGATTTTATAAAGACTTTTGTTGAAGGAAGAGGGGGGGTCATTTCACATTCATATTCGGCGACTATGGAGTTGAAAAAGAGTCAGATCTTCCATACTAAAATGAGGAAAAAAATTGAAACAGAAGTTCATCGGATAAGGTGGAGATGAAATTCTAACTATGTTTGTAGGTTGCCCGACCCATTGCGAGAGTTTTTTGGGAATCTTCAGATTGATAGAGTTTCATATCTGCGACGCCAGTAGAGGATCCAATTTTAATCACCTCGCCGTGAACTAATAAATCGGAATTAATTGCAGGGGACAGATAATCTACGCTGAGGTTAATGGTAGGAGATTTAGACCCTACAACGGAGAAAATGGCATAATGACCAGCTATATCCAATAGGCTTGCTATAATGCCACCGTGAATTATGCCTAGTTTAGGATTGACTAGAAGTTCTTCGCGAAAGGGGATTTTTAACATAACCTCTCCTGACTCATATTTTTCGAATTGAATTCCAAGAAATTGATGAAATGGAGAATTATGGAGCAATCGTTTTGCAGCAGATAGGTCCATAATAGAAAAGAATAGGGTTTGGAACAAAACGTCGTCGGTGTGGTATGCCAGAGGAAGAGAGAGAGGGAGAGAGGGAGGGGGCGGGGGAGAAATTAGAGAATGTGCAATTGGAGGGGATTATAATGGATCGGGGAAATGTTGAAGTGCGATGTCCTTTGCCGCAAGTCGATCTATTTTTCCAGTGCCCGAAAGGGGCAATGTTGGGACAAATAAAACCCGACGTGGATGTGCATATGCAGGGCCATTGTTTAAAGCAAATTGTTTAATTTCCTCTTCACTTGTTTCATCTGCAATAACAAGGGCAACGGGTGCGGCTCCTTTGATTGAATGGGGAAGTGAGATTACACAAACATCTCGGACAGAAGGGTGTGCAGATAACAGTGACTCAACTTCTGCAGGGTAGACATTTTCCCCACCAACATTCATCATGTCATCAATTCTGCCAACGATGTAGTGGAATCCTTGATCGTCTATGTAGGCGAGATCCCCTGTATGTAAAAATCGAGAGTCCCCAATCAATTCAAAAGTGGATTTTTCTATAGTGGGGAGATTGTGATAGGAGCCCAGTCCGGGACTAGAAATGATTAATTCCCCTATGTCTCCAGAGGGGAGTTTCTCATTCGTCATTGGGTCAATTATATGAGTTATCACACCGGGCAAAGGCACACCGGAGCTTCCTAGTTTTCTAGTCCCATCACGAGGAGATAAAGTAACAATTGGCCCACCCTCAGTGAGACCATATGCCATCCCCATGGGCGCATTGAAAATTCTTTCAAAAGAGGTTATAAGAGATTCTGGTAAACTAGAACTTCCAGATACGGCCCATTCGATGCTAGAAACATCATATTTAGATAAAGAATCAGTATCATCGACTAAAAGTTTGAACATGGCAGGGACACCGCGAAGATAAGTGACTTTGAATTTGTCTATGGATTTGATCATTTTTTTCGAATCGAATCCGCGAAGAATAACGGTGGACCCTCCAACAAGAAGCATGGGTTTTATCGCGCCATTTAGTGCATTACTATGGTACATGGGGGCAGCAACAATTGCGCGGTCAGATTCTTGTAGTCTATGGAATTTGCAAATTGTACTAGCATTCCAGGTAGATCCCCCATGAGTTAACACGACACCTTTTGGATTGCCAGTTGACCCGCTCGTATAAGATTGGAATGCGGCATCATTTGGTAAGACTTCAACAGACCCACTCAAGGGGGTAGCAGCATCCATTAGGTGGGAAAGGTTGTGGAAAGAAAGATCGGGGGAATCCGCAGGAAAATGGTCTTTTTCGTCACAGGAGAAAAGTATGTCAGATATTTTGGAAGACTGGGCAGACTGGATGGCCTTTTGAAAAATATGGCTTTGAGAACTAGATATAATTAGAGAGGCACCAGCATCTCGTACTATATAAGAACAAGTTTCAATTGGCAATTCAATGTTTATTAACACGGGTACGGCCCCGACCCTCATTGAGCCAAAAAGTGCATATAGGAACTCTATCTGGTTTGGAAAAAATAACGCTATCCGGTCCCCTTTTGAAATATTCATAGAATCGAGAATCGACCTTACTTTTGCCGTATTGATTTCAAGCTGTTGAAAGGATATTTCAACCCCACTCTCACCGTCGATGAGAGCTATTTTGGCGGGGTTTTGTATAACAGAAGAATGGAAAATTTCCCCCAAATTCGTAGTTGAAACGGACATTAGGGGGTTATTATCACCTTGCCTGTTAAGTCTCTATTTTTCATTGCTAAAAGGCCATCAATAGCACTTTCAAGGGGGAGTGTTCGATCGATGATGGGGGTCAATTCGCCGCGCCAAACAACAGAAGAGAGTTGTTGCAGATCTTTCCTCTGCCATCCGCGGCTGCCTAAAATAGATATTTCTCTACTGAATAGATATCGAATGTCAGTCATGGCATCGTATCCCGTGGTTGCACCGCAGGTGACAACCCTACCCCCATTTGCTAAGGACCGAATGCTGCCAGTCCAAGTCTCTTTTCCGACATGTTCGAATACAACGTCCACCCCATGTTTATCTGTTAGGCCCCATATGGCACGTGAGAAATCTTCTTCCGCGTAATTAATCACGTGGTGTGCACCCCGTTCGAGTGCGAGTTGCATTTTTTCTTCAGTACTAGTGGCGGCATATACTTCTGCCCCCATGAGATTTGCAATTTGAACTCCTGCAGTTCCAAGTCCACCAGAAGCCCCAAGAATTAGAACAGATTCTCCAGGTTGGAGTTTTGCACGGGTGACAAGCATCCTCCATGCGGTGGCATATGCAATTGGTAAAGCCGCGGCTTCTTCGAAGTTTGCGTGGTCAGGCATTTTTATAGCGTTTTTAGCAGGTGCTACGACATATTCAGCTAAACCACCCCAGTACTCTTCGCCTAAGTTTCCGTGTTCTTTTCCCTTACAACGATTAGATTCGCCGGTCAGACAGTAGCTACACTTTCCACAAGTTATCCGAGGGTCTACTAACACACGGTCTCCTTTTGCTACTTCTTTTACTTGAGTTCCAACATCGACTACAACTCCAGAGATATCACCTCCGGAAATGTGAGGAAAGGATAGGTGAGATCCTGGTATCCCTTCTCTTACAAAAATATCAAGATGATTTAGTGCACATGCGCGGACTTCGACCAACATATCAGTGGGCGATAGGGTAGGTACATTTACGTCTACATACTCCAAAACTTCGGGCCCCCCGTGTTGTTTAAATGCAAGGGCACGCATTTTGTTTGGGTTCATATTTAAGAAATGAAAAGCCAATTAACTATAAAAGTGGCTTGTTATTAGGAGAACGAAACTTCCCCCAGTTTTGTTCAAACGTTATTCCCGAATCCGGTGTGACATTCTGAAAGATATAACGTTTTGACTTAAGTCCGTGACGTGAACGAAACTTTTAGATGTACTACATTGTTAAACATATTATGGAATTGCGGGTTTTAAGTAAAGAAAGTAGTGAGCTGATGATAGAAATCAAAGGGGAGAATCATACGTTCATGAATGTTTTGAAAGGGGCCCTTCTAGAAACAGAGGGCGTAACTGCTGCCACATATGATTTAAATCCAATACAGTCAGGAGGGCAGATAGATCCTATTTTGTCTCTGAAGACTGATGGAAGAGACCCACTAGAGGCCCTTGGTGATGCAACAAAAAGTATAGAGAAGGCATATGGTGAGTTCTTGAAAGCGTATCAAGCTGCAGTGAAATAGGGATTAAATAGAATTATAGTCGAATGGGAATTCCATGGGATTGAAGATATTCTTTTGTTTCTGTAATCGTATACTCGTCGAAGTGGAAAATGGAGGCTGCTAGAGCTGCGTTTGCCCCCGCGTTTGCGAATACTTCGTACATATGTTGGGGCGATCCGCACCCTGATGAAGCGATGACAGGAGTGGAAACGGAATCGCAGACAGATTTTGTTAGAGGGATATCGTATCCGTCTTTAGTTCCGTCGGCATCGATTGAATTGACAAATATCTCTCCCGCCCCAAGTTTTTGTGCAGTTTGAACCCAAGATACAACATCAATTCCAGTTCCCTCGCGGCCGCCTTTAATAGTGCATTCGAACCAACAAGACTCTCCATTGATTTTGGCATAATGGTCTCCGTGTTCGTCGAATCTCCTCCGTGCGTCGATTGAAATCACAATGCATTGATTGCCGAATGCCTCAGAGGACTCAGTTATTAAAGAAGGCCGAGATAGAGCAGCAGTGTTTATTGAAACTTTGTCTGCGCCAGCTCGAAGAGTGTTCTTAACATCTTCTTTAGTTCGGATTCCTCCCCCAACTGTGAGGGGGATGGACAGTTCATCTGCAACGTTCGAAACTGCATTGAGCATTGTAGAACGTGAATCGGAAGATGCAGTTATATCTAGAAAAACAAATTCGTCTGCCCCCGCTTGATTATATTTTTGTGCCATTTCTACAGGGTCACCAGTGTAACGTAAATTTTCGAAGTTGATGCCAGTATATACAACTGCATTCCCAGTTGGGTCTAAATCTACGTCGATGCATGGGATGATGCGGTTGGTGAGTGTCATGTTGAAAGGGAAAGGGCCCTTGGTAAATGTATGGTTTACTGAATACATGACTTTAGCGGGACGCAGATTGTGCAGATAAGAGAAGGATAAATGATTCGAGTGACTTTTAAGCAGAGGATTTAATTTGACAAACTGAGACTAAATTCGGATAATATGTTCATAAAAGCCGACTTACACACCCATTCGAAATTATCATTTGATGGTAAAGATTCTGTAGAAGATCTATTAGAAAGAGCTAGCCTTGTTGGGTTGGATGCCATAGCAATAACAGACCATGATGAAATTGATGCTAGTTTGGAGGCAGAAAAAAAATCTTCTGTATATGATATTATTGCAATCCCAGGTATGGAAGTGACTAGTGATGTTGGCCATATCCTAGCTATTGGGATTCGCGAACGTGTTGACAAGGGACTTTCTTTTGAAGAAACTGTTGAGCGCATTCAAGAATTGGGGGGAGTTGCAATAGTACCACACCCGTTCCAAAAAACAAGACATGGGGTTGGAATTAAAATTTCAAACGAGAGACTATCCAAAGTAGATGCCATTGAAGTGTATAATTCTAGATTGATTACAGGGAGAGGTAATAGACGGGCGAAGAATTTTGCAGAAAAGTACGGGATTGCAATGACAGGGGGTTCCGATGCCCATATCGCGAGAATGGTGGGAATGGCAGGAGTGAAAGTTCAAACGGAAGAGGACACGGTGGAGGGCATAATAGAATCCATTAGAGAAGGTAGAATGGAAGTGTGGGGGCAACGGACCCCTCTATGGACCACCATCTCACAGGGTATATCAGGAGTAGATAGAGTAGTGAAACGCCGTATAAAGAAGAAGGGTAAGTAGCAAGGCGGGTTCGAAAAGCTTACCGCCTGATCTAGAGTAGCTATGGTATGAGTGAGCGGATTGTAGTTGATGTAGAAACGGTCCAACATATTTCAGAATTGGCCAAAATTGACCTTGAAGATGAAGAAGTGGAAATTTTTACTAAACAATTCGGGCAAATTATCAACTATTTTGAGATTCTAGATGAAGTCCCGGAAATTGAAATTCGATTGGACGTCAAAAACGTATTGCGTGATGATGAAGAGGGAGAATCGTTGCCACGGGGGGAAGTTTTTCAGAATGTGGACGAAAACACAAAAAAAGATTATTTTAAAGGTCCTAAAGTTCGATGAAAAATATTAATTCATTTATAACAAAAATTGAGTCAAAAAGTAATAAGAAAGGGGCTTTAGAAGGGTGTACGATTGCAATAAAAGATAATATTTCCACTAAGGGCATACGCACTACGTGTGGATCTGCTATGTTAAAGGATTATGTCCCACCTTATGATGCCACAGTGGTGGCCAAAATAAAAGCAGCGGGTGCGACCATAGTGGGAAAAACTAATATGGATGAATTTGGAATGGGTACAACTACAGAAACATCTTATTTCGGGCCTACAGTGAACCCGCACGATGAGAGTCGGGTTGCAGGGGGATCGTCGGGAGGCTCGGCCGCTGCTGTTGCTTCGGGGGAAGCCATGTTTGGTTTAGGGACGGATACAGGAGGGTCTATTAGATGTCCAGCTGCATTCTGTGGTGTTGTGGGTATCAAACCTACTTACGGACTAGTTTCTCGGTACGGGCTGGTGGCATATGCAAATTCGTTAGAACAAATTGGACCCATAGCAAGAACGGTAGAAGGTGCAGCCAAATTGTTAGATGTGATAGCAGGAGAGGACGTGAGAGATTCAACTAGTTCAAGTGATGGGAGAGATACCAAATATGCAGACTGTGCAGATGGAGAGATAGAAGGAATGACAGTGGGAATTCCAGTAGAACTAGTAAATGGAATCGATAAAAATGTGTTAGATCCATTTGAATTATCGATGAGTCGGTTGGAAGAGAGAGGAGGTATAATCAAAGAGATCACAATCCCATCGCTTGAGAAGGCTGTTGCGGCGTACTACGTAATTGCCATGTCAGAAGCGTCTTCTAATTTGGCTAGATATGATGGCGTCAGGTATGGCATTTCTGGTGGTTTTGGAGGAGATTGGAATCAAATGTTCTCTGCTTCGAGGGAGAATGGATTTGGAAAAGAAGTAAAAAGAAGAATTCTCTTAGGAACATACGCATTATCAGCAGGGTATCAAGATAGATATTATGCAAAGGCGCAGAGGGTGAAAGCCTGGGTCCGTAAAGAATTTGAAAATGCATTCAAGGGGGTTGATGTTGTCGCATCCCCTACGATGCCAGTACTCCCGTTCAAATTAGGGGAGGGTGAAAAGGATCCTCTTAAAATGTATTTATCAGACTCAAATACAGTTCCCGTGAATCTTGCAGGATTACCAGCCATCACAGTTCCTGCAGAATGGGATAAAGAGGAAGGTCCGGTTGGAATTCAATTTATTGGTGCAAGATTTCAAGAGAAAAAATTGATACGCGTGGGGAGTGCAGCGGAAAGATAACTGAAAGTAATCTACGGGGATTGGTCTTCAAGAGAGGGTAAGCTCAATATCCACTGAGTGAATTCTGAAGAATTTTCATCGATATCTTGGTGGGATATAAAAGGAGAAAGGTGGCCTTCGGCCATGAGAAGAGAATAATCAATTTCAATAGGCTCTGGGGAAATTGCGTAGGTCTTGCTACCCTCAAATGTTACTGCTTCTTTGGTGACAAAGCCTAGTTCAACTAACTTGGAAATGATTTTTCCACCTTTTGCGGATGTTAAGCCAAGGGTTTTCCAAAATAAACTCTGATGAGTGCCTCCAGATTCATAAATGAATTTAAGACCGTTTTTTTCGTCCTCACTTAAATTTTGGACGTCTCGATAAGTAGCCATAAAGAGTGATGAGGGGGGGAAGACATTTATTTGTTATTAGATGTGAATGTGAGAGAATTGAAAGTTCCAGTTACAGTTCTGGGTATCGAATCGACGAAATGGATTGTTTTTGGAATTTTATATTTTGATAACTTTTTTTGGCAAAATGAAATGATTTCTTCTTTGGAGAGAGTGGGACTATTTTTAACTACAATGGCTACTATTTTAGAGCCCCATCTATCATCCGGTTCTGAGAAAACTGCTACATCAGAGACAGCAGGGTGGGTTAAGAGAAGATTTTCGATTTCTGCAGGATATACTTTTTCTCCCCCGGTTATAATTAGATCATCTATACGGCCCATTATCCACAAGAAACCGTCCCTCACATAGCCAATGTCCCCTGTTCTAAAAGTATGGTTAGATAGTTTTGAAGAGGGGTGGGCGTCATAGGAGAAATAGCCCTTTGAAACCATTGGTCCTGAAACTATTATTTCTCCACATTCGCCTTCATCTACAAGTTGGTTTTGTTCATTTTGGATAGCTAAGTTTAATGAATTCAAAGGACGTCCCGCAGTTCCGGGATTTTTTATCAAGTCCGAGGGGGTTGCGGTTGTTATTTGAGAAGATGCTTCTGTTGCCCCATAAGTGGGGTGGACGGGAATGGAAAGTGATTTGCATTGAGCTAGTAGGCTTTCCGGAATGGGTCCACCGCCAAGTAGGAGAATTCGGAGAGTTGATAGATCAACTTGTTCATTTAGTAGCTTAGTTAACAAAGTGGGTACTGTAGAAAGACAAGTTATGCCATATTTCTGCATGCATAATTGTAGATTTTGAGGAGAGGGAGAATCTATTGCGGCAATGGCTGTTCCAGATATGATAGATCGAAAAAGAGGGGAGAGTCCCCCCATGTGATGTAACGGCAAATACAATATCCAGATGTCATTTGGATCTGTTTTGAGTCGGAGTGCGGAGGAGATGGAACTAGATAGTAGATTTCGATATGTGAGAGGTACAATTTTTGGAGAGATTCCAGTTGTACCAGAGGTGAAAAGCAAAAGGCAGGTATCATCGAGTTGTGATTCGTGAGGGATAGAAGTGGAAATATCAGAGAGGTTAATCGAGGAGGTGGGTGGAAGGGTTTCAAGGGAAGTGGATGGAATTCCAAAATCGAGAGGGTCTTTAGGGGAATTAGTTTGCCAGAATAGTCTATTTAATTTCGCTGTATTAATGAAATTGGATATTTCTTCCGAAGAAGATTTATTAGAAATGGGAACGCATAATGAACCTATTCGGAGTAGAGCATAAATAGTTAAAATGGATTGTGCAGAGGTATCAAGAAAGAGACCAACTTTTTCCATGGGCCGGATTCCCTCTTGAAGAAGGATTGTAGAAAGTTTATTAACTTCATCGTTGAGAGAAGAATAGGTCCAATGTTTATCGGTGGTGGTGTCTATGAGAGAGACTTGATTTGGAGTTGAGTGACTTCGATAAAAAAGGAGATCTTTCATACAGAACCCCAATCTACAAAAACACCATTTCCAGGGTTTTGTGGAACTATCACATTCCCTTGTTTTAGAACAGCAGGGTCGGGAGAGACATCATCTTTTAGCATATGCCCAGTTGCAAGACCACATGCTTTTATTGGAGATAAGCTAGCAGCTAAGTGGACTGCAGCAGTTCGGGCGACAACTGCATCAATAGTAGTGGTGATTATAGGTTCTATGTTTAGGGATCTAGCCTCTTTCGCGAGGGCATATGCATTGTCGATTCCCCCTAATACCATCGGTTTTAATATGACAAAATCTGCAGCCCCTATTTTGTATATCTCTTCCAAGGTATTCGAGATTAAAGATTCATCTAGGGCTATATTGACAGGTCCATTTCGAAGAATTGCGTGCCCTTCTATATCTTGCATAGGCAGGGGTTGTTCTAGGTAATCCAAATCAATTTGTTCTAATTTTTCGATTGCTTTTTGTGCTTGTTTGAGGGACCACGCCCCGTTTACGTCCGCCCTGAGTTCTATATCAGGTCCAACAGCAGCTCTAACGGCGGATAATCTTGTTAAATCTTCTTTCAGGGGTCTTTTTCCAATTTTTATTTTTAGAGATTTCGCGCCAGAATCGACTGCGGCTGTACACTGGTTTACAGTAGAAGTTAGTGAAGAGTCTCCAATTGGAATATTAACAGGAATGGAATGTACATGATCAGAACCTAAGTATTGGTACAATGGGATTCCTTTAGAATGGGAGATGTCGTCGAGTAAGGAAAGAGAAAACCCATGTCGTGCGGATGGGGTGGTTGATAAAGACTCTAGTATGGTTTCAAAGGGAGAGCCAAGTGATGCATCTTTTTTTGCAGAAATTAATGCTGCCCTACAAGAAGCCAAGGATTCAGTCCAACCGTGGAGGGGGGTAGATTCTCCAATTCCTGATTTTGAATCTGAAATTTTTAGGAGAAATCCGGTTCTAGAAGTAAGAGTACCAAAAGAGGTGGAGAAGGGCTTATTGAGAGTTAGAGAAAATTCGCGAAGCGAAATCATTATAATAACAAATGCCACCCATCAGATTAATTTTTTCGAGAACGTCGGGAGAGTTAAAATGGGTTAAAAATTCCAAATCCAAATAGAATAGAGAAAAATAGTGTCAAGAAAGTCGTATGTTTTAAAATTTTATTGAAAGAGGGAGGAGTAGGGTCTGAAAGGACTAGATATACCAATGAAATTGCGTAAGGGGATACGAGTAATGGGAGTAGCACAGTTTTTGGAAAATTAAGAAATATGTAGAAGTATATCGGAGGGACAAATGCCAATAAGATAAGAAATAAATACTCCATTTTACTCCAGAATTTTCCAAGATAGATGGATAGGGTAATTTTCCCAGCTTTTTCGTCGGTTTCCATGTCCCGTATATTATTTACAACCAGTATGGAAGTGGTGAGAGAGGCCATAGATATACTAGCTATAAGCGACATCGTTGTGATTGTACCAGGGGGGAACCATAGTGGAAAATATGAAAGTGTAGCTACAGCTTGAATATAATAAGTTCCTGTAACTGCAATGATACCAAAGAAAATAAATACGAATAGATCTCCGAGGCCATGGTAACCGAATGGATATGGACCCCCGGTATAAAGTATTCCCGCGGCGATACTGAGTAAACCTATTAAGAGAATTGGGAGTCCTCCAAGATACAGGAGATAAAAACCAAGTAGCACTGCGATGCTAAAAACAAATATCCAAGCCCGTTTCATATGAGTCGGGGGTATGAGTCCAGATGCTGTTGCTCGGACAAATCCGGTTCTATCGGGAGTATCTACAGAATTTAGAGCATCGTAGTAATCATTTGCTAGATTCGTTCCTATTTGGATTAGAAGGGCACATGCCACGATTACAACTACCGCAGTTGGGTGGAGAATTCCATCATGGAATGCAATACACGTTCCTAAAAAAATGGGTGCAATAATAGCAGGAAGTGTATGTAGACGAATGGCAGTTACCCACGGATTAGTAAGAAAATCTTTGGCATGCGTCATAACAATTTGAATTGAATGCGGGGAGAGGAAAAATAGTTACGAAGTTGGAATGGGGGTTGGATTAAAAATGCCAGGGACTTTTTGAAAAGTCAGGTTTTCGTTTGGAGAGAAATGCATCTCTGCCTTCTTTTGCTTCTTCGGTTCCGTACGCGAGTCTAGTTGCTTCTCCAGCGAATAATTGTTGACCTACCAAACCGTCGTCGGCTAAATTGAAAGCATACTTGAGCATCCGAATAGCAGTAGGGGATTTGGAGCTAATTTCGTGAGCCCAATCCAGGGCGGCAGATTCCAATTCTACATGAGGAACCACTTTATTAACCATGCCCATTTCTTTTGCTTCTTCTGCGGTGTAAGTTTTACCTACAAAAAATACCTCTCTAGCCTTTTTTTGGCCAATTTGTTTTGATAAATACGCAGATCCAAATCCGCCGTCAAAGCTCGCTACGTCGGCATCCGTTTGAAGGAATTTTGCGTGTTCTTTACTTGCGATAGTCAAATCACAAACAACGTGTAAACTATGCCCACCTCCAACGGCCCACCCGGGTACGACTGCAATAACGGGTTTTGGCATAAACCGGATGAGCCTTTGGACTTCGAGTATGTGCAAACGGCCAGTAGAAGAAGTATCTTGATATTCATATCCATCATTGCCCCTGTAGTTTTGATCCCCTCCTGAACAAAAAGACCATCCTCCATCTTTAGAAGACGGTCCATTTCCTGTTAAAATGACACATGCGACATCGTTTTGCATTCTAGCATGGTCTAGCGCGGCATACAACTCGTCGACTGTTTTTGGCCGAAAGGCGTTTCGGACTTCGGGTCTATTGAATGCTATTCGTACGGAATTTCCATCTTTTTCTTTATGGTAAGTTATATCCTCAAATTTTGCTAGATCTACAGAAACCCATCTGGTTTCGTCCATAATGGAAGACGTCATATAAGAGTAATTGGCGGGGAGAATCGAAAAAGATGGGGGTTTCTTTTTTAGGTATCGATTAAATATTTTGGATGACAGTATTCTGTAAATTCTCGCGTGTTGATTGATTTTCCAAGGGGTCACTGATAACTTCAATAACGCAGGATTTGTTTTGGTTAAGGGCAGATTCATATTCCAAATTGAAATCCTCAATGGTAGATACGCGGGTGAAATCAAACCCATATAAATTCGAGGAGTGGGACAAATCTAGATCGTGGGGTGTTCGGAACCCAGAAGTGAAAGGTGGGTCGTGTTTTGATATAGGTAATCTATAGAATATACCGCCCCCATTGTTGTTAATTTCAATGATGATCAATTTAAGATTAAATTTATTAAGAGCTATTAATCCGGACAGGTCGTGGTAATAGGCGACATCTCCAATTAACAAAGTGACTTGGTCGGTTGTGGAACTGGCCGCGCCAAGGGCAGTGCTTATTACTCCGTCGATCCCGCTTGCACCACGATTTCCAATCAAAGTAAGTTGTTTGGAAGCGGGCTTTCCGAAACGGTCGATATCCCGAATTGGCATGCTATTTGATACAATGATTGTTGAGTTGGCGGGGGAGATATCTAAGAGGGAGGATGCTATTGAACCTTCAAAGAAAGAATTCTGGGAATCAATTAATGCCCAATAGTCAGATTCTGCAGAAAGGAAATGATTAGATAGATCATGGGGGTCGAGGGACAATCTACTAGATATAGAATTTGAGAACCAAGTTGGATCGCATGAGACGAGTTCGGAAGACGAGAATGCAGGGTCACGTGCTTTCCCTGTTGGGTCTATCAATAATTCATAGGCCCCACTTCTAAGTAGATAATTTTGAAGGGAGAGGGAGATAGGAGCGGCACCAAATCGGATGATAACATCAGGATTTGGCCAATTTTTGGTAGTAATAGGATTTAGATAGGAATCATATCCCCCGCAGATGTGTGATGATTCGACATGTTTGCCGAATCGGAGTCCAGATAAGGAGTCTGCCAAAATAGGAAATCCAAGAGAGTTTGACAAAAGAGAGAGGGAATCTGGAGAAATTGAATTGGGATTAGAGGGCCCAGCTATGATTAAACCATTTTCAGATTCGGAAAGTAGGTTGGAAATTCTTAGTAGATCTTCATCGGAAATGATAGATTTTCCAGATGTGATTTTAGTATAAGGACCAGTTCTGCCTTCGGCTGCGAGAGGGTTGTTTGCTATAAAATCAATAACAGATTCATCGGGAGTGTCATTGGGTTCGAGGGGTTTTCTAAATGGGACGTTGAGATGTACAGGTCCGGGAGACATACCGTTGCACTCAGACAGGGATCTAGCGATAGCAGAACGAAGGGAGCGAAATTTTCGTTCGTTGAGTTCGGGTTCGGGGAGGGTGCGGTTCCAACGCGCTGATTTGGAGAAAATATTGTCCTGAGAAATAGTTTGGTTTGATCCACTATGAAGAAGATCGGAGGGGCGATCTGCGGTGAATAGTAACATAGGTGTACGAGAAAGGTCAGCTTCAATCACAGAGGGGTGGAGATTTGCAACTGCAGTTCCCGATGTGCAAACAATAGGAGTGGGGACCCCAGTTCTTTTTGCTCGCCCGAGTGCAAAAAACCCAGCTGATCGTTCGTCTAAGTGGACATATGTGGTGAATTCAGGATTGGTTAACATGGCAAAAGACAAAGGGGCAGATCGGCCGCCTGGAGTTATGCAGGCGTGTTTAACCCCTGCATGGAGTAGTTCTTCTACGATTGCCTGACCCCACAAAGTGTTTACGTTGTGTGAAATCATGATTGAGTAAGGGAATTTAGGATGGGTTGGAATTTTAATTGGATTTCATTCCATTCCTCTTGAGGATTAGAATTGGGGACGATTCCAGCACCCGCATATAACATAACCTCATTTTTATGTGCGATTGCAGATCGAATAGAAACGGCAAATTCACCATTTCCATCAGAATCAAACCAGCCAAATAGGCCACCATACCAGCCACGTTCGAATGGTTCTATGGAGTTAATTACATCTTGGGCTAGGTTTGAGGGAATTCCACTGATAGCAGGTGTGGGATGGAATGCACTTGCTATAGATAAAATGTGATCACTTGCATCTATTGTGGCCTTCAGGGTCGTCCAGATATGTTGAACCGTTTCTAGTTTTTTGATTTTTTGAGGTGTGATTTCGATATCGGTGGCGAAGGAGCTGATTTTTGATTTCAGAGTTTCGAGAACTATTGAATGTTCATGTTGATTCTTAGAACTTGTTAGTAGTTCTTGTGATAACGCCAAATCGGATGATTCCGAATTCCCTCTTGCTATAGATCCAGCCAATGCTTCCGTTTGGATAACGTCCCCATCTCGTGAAACTAAGAGCTCTGGTGTGGCCCCAAACATTGTATTCCCGTCAACGGGTTCGAAAAGAAAATGGTAACATCCTGGGTTTTGGTCACGTAGTTTGTAGAATGTATTGAGAGGGATGAGAGGCTGCTCCAAGGTTGCTTGGAGCGACTGGGCAAGAACAACTTTTTCCAGAGGTCCATTTTTGATTGTATCTAAAACTTCGGTTAATTGAGAGGCCCAGAGTTGGTTGGAAACCGAAGGAGTTAATTTGAGTATTTGCACAGATGGAGGGGATCGAGGAGAGGTTGGTATTGATTCTAAACTAGATTTTAAAGACATAAGATTGAGTTCAACTTGAATAGGGTCAATATCAGTACCATATTCGTTTAAGGTCAATTCAAATCCATTTTTGGATTGGACAAGTTGAGCCCTTGGTAAGATGAAAAGGGCAGAAGGGAATCCAGACCAAAGTGGAGATTCTTTATGATGTGCATCAAAGGAAAATCCACCAAAAAATTTTAATGCAGGTATATTGTCACTGGTGGTGGCGATGTCAATATCAGATAGCGAGAGAGTTGCCGCTTGTTTTATTTGTTCAAATCTGTTTTCTCCGGAAGCACATAGAGTAATTGCAGCTCCAAAAGAGAGAGAGAACGGTTGTTGGGGGGAAGACCAAATAATTCGGGGGGACTCCATCATGCGGAAAACCGAATCAACATCGATGTAGGGAAGATTGACGCTTCGGCTGACTAAGACTCCTTTCTCAAAGGGAGAATGTACGAGGTCTACACTGTCATATTGAGCGGATGCGGGCATCTATAGTAATGATACCTCAACCACGTATTTGGACCTTACCAAAGAGAACGATAAGGCATCGTTAAAATTCAGGTAGTTAAAAGTGTTAAAATCGATAGAAAGGGGTGAAAATGAAGGGAGTGAGTCATAGTTTAACTCGTCACAGGCAATATTTAACAGAGTACAGGTTCAGAGTAAGAGCATGCACAAAGAGGAGTTAATTCAATTGCATAGTCACTTAGCGGTAATAATGGATTATTTTGTACAACAGGAAGAAATTGATATTGAAGTGTTTTCACCTTATGAAGTTCTTGACGTGAATCCATCTCACGTACACAAATCTAAAAGTGAACACAAACACGCCGTTTTTGTTCTGGGACAATCCCTTGCGAACGCCATGAGTGATTATGAGTTTTCAAATGCGGGTAGGCTATCCAAGCGAATGGGGGAGCTAGCAGAGGATGCTGAGAGAAGGTTATAGTCATTTTACAGGGAGTTTTGAAGGGTGTGAGTAATGGGTTGGAAAAAAATTATCAAAGAATATGGAATATTTTTTTTCATATATTGGACTGCAATATGGGCGTGTTCAGGGGCCATAATATTTTTATTACTTGAATATGGGCTGATAGGAGGGGCGGATGTAATTTCGTTCCTTAAATGGATTCGGTTAGATTCGATTATTTCTCTCGATTCGATTGATCCAACGGTGGGAAATATAGCAGTAGCGATAGCAATAAATGAGTGTCTAGAAATTGTTCGATTTCCACTTGTAGTTTCATCATTTGTTATTTTAAAACAAGTGTTCGGTGGGAACCGAAACTAATTACAACATTCGGGCCGAAATGCAGTGTATGGAGCAGAGCATACTCTCGAGGATGGAATTGTGGGAAAGGCGTTCTTTTTTACGAGGGTATGCAGAACTTCGAGAAATGGAGAGGGAGAGTTTTTCTGGTGTTATTGTGGTGGGCGATTCGTCGATGTTTATGCTTAATGGAAAAATTGTAGGAATAGATAACGGGGGGATAGAAGACTTTGAGCGGAATGAAGGGAGCATCTATATTTCACCACACCCTTCACTTCCTTTGCTTTTTTCCATGCAAACTTCGGTTAAAGAAAAGGGAATGCAATACTACACAGATGATAAGCCAATTGAAGAGGTTGATGTTATGCTAAGGGAAGCGGAATTTACAGGATATTTAGAACTTTCAAAGAATGTTCTGAGCGGGGATTATTATATTGTTTATCATAGGGGCAGATCAATGGACGTGGCATTTATTGGAAATATCAATCGATTGATTACAGATGAAGAAGCACGAGAGGGAACGAAAGAAGAAGTTGGAATTTATGAAGTGAATTCGGTGGGGATAAAACCCATCTCAATTCCAGAAGCAGAAAGTACCGAAAATCTGCACCAAGGAATTATAGAAACGGAAGTCCAAAGTGAAGGCGAAATTGTGGAGGAAGAAGTAGAAGAAAGAGAGGTTGTTCCGGAAGTGGAATCGGTCCCGGGGGTCTCGAGTGAAGATTCTCCAAGGGAAGTAATAACAGAGGGTGTGGAAGGGGAGAAATTCAAGGGGGAAATGGAATGGAGAAAATCTAGAGTGGTACCGTCAATTGATCCTACTAAAGATGGGGCCATGGTAGTTGCACTCAAAAAAGAAAAGGGGAGAGAAATTAAAGCGGAGGTGATAGAAGAGGGGGGATTGAAAGAGATCATAGAAGAGATAGAAGCAAATCAAAATGATCCAGACATATCGGAAAGAGTTACTTTTGAAGTGAGTCAAGAAGCTCAAGGAGGGGAGACTGTCGAAAATATAGTAGATGAAGAATTGGCCAAAGAGAAATCGAATATATTCATTAGGTATAAAAAAGATGATGGTCCGACTCTATTAAAATCATTAAATAGGAAGCAAAAGTATGGCATCGATGCGGTTAAAGCGAATTTAAAATATGAGATCCATAGCAGATTTAAGGCAGATAAGACATTGGTGAAAGGGAAAAGAGGTACAGAAGAAGTTAAGGAATACATACGTAAGACACCAGAATACAGGTTTGCAGAATGGGCATACCTTACACTTCCTTATGAGATTAAAGGAACAGAAAATGTCAAACTTTTGAAATCGTTATATAGAGCGATTCCACAGATTGAAAGGGTCCGATTACGAAGTGTAGTAGAAACTTTTGAAAAGGAAGGTGACTCTCGAAGATATAGATTTGACGTCATTATGGACGATGTAGAAGGAAGACCGCTTATTGTGGCCAACATAAATGATGATGTTGACCCAACAGGAGGGGAAATGATAACAGAATTGGTAGAGTCTGCCTCCAAAGTTGCAGAATATGAAGACGCATTTGTAGCGGCATTCTTAGTTAGTTCAAGCTATCACTCGAAAGAAACTCGAGAGGTTGCTACGAAAAAAATAAAAGGAAGAAGCCGTTTAAAAAGGGGAGATTCAAAGATCAAAGATCCAAGGGTCAAAGTTTCAAGAAAGAGTAAATATTATCTTGGATTGGTCGATTGTAGAGAGGGAGAAGAAGTACACCTAGTATTTCCAGAATTATAGAGTTTTAAGAATCGTCGGGAGAAGGAATACCTAGTGAGTTCAAGCTAGACCTAATGTCGTCTAGCTTAGAACCTAGACTTTCGACGAATGCTCCAGTGTTTTCAGTGCAAATGGCACCTTGGCTAGAAGGCGCTATCAAACCACCTTCTTCTAAAACGCGGAGAGAATATCTTATTTTATGATGCTGGAGTCCAGTTTCATTAGACATTTTCACTATTCCAATAGGTTCACTAGAAATGACTAACTGGAGAATCTCAAGATGTCTATGCAACATCTCGACTTCTTTTTCGAGGCGATCGATCATAGCCAGTGTAGGTGAAAGGATGATAAAAGTCTTTTTACGGTTTTCAGTGGAATGTAGAACTATTTTTGGGTAATTGAAATAAAAAATAACAGAAAAATTGAGGTACGTTTTTCTATTTCAAGAGGGCGGGTGTGGGGATTTGTATACGGCGAGGGATCGGAATATGTATACGCAGAGTGTACAGAAAAGGAAGTGGAAGGAATGAGCGTAACAATTGTTGGTTCTCAATTAGGGGATGAAGGAAAGGGGCGCATTGTCGATATATTTTGTGATGAAGCAGACATAGTTGTTAGATATCAAGGGGGCGATAATGCGGGCCACACAGTGGTCATAGAAGGGGAGAAATATCAATTATCACTCGTACCTAGTGGTGCGATTAGTGGAAAGGTTGGAGTTTTAGGAAATGGGTGTGTGATAAATCCGAAGACATTATTTGACGAAATTGATGGTTTACGGGAGAGGGGAATTGATCCTGAGATATACATTTCTCAGAGGGCTCATGTGATATTTCCATTTCATAAGGTTGCAGATAACCTAGAAGAGGTTGCTAAAAAGAAAAAGAAAATGGATGCGGGGACCACAGGAAGAGGTATTGGACCCACCTATGAAGATAAATCGGCTCGAAGGGGGATCAGGGTGGGGGATCTTCTTGATAAAAATCTTTTTTGGGAGAAGCTTGAATACTTAACTCAGAAAAGGTCGAAAATGGCTTCAGATGTGATTGGTTCGGTTATTGATGAGTCATTTGATCTAGAAACCATATATAGAGAATACTGTGCTTATGCTGAGAGAATTGAAAAGGAAAATATGGCCATTGTATCAGGGGATTTTATAACGGAGCAAATAAAAGTGGGGGCCAAAGTCATATTCGAAGGTGCGCAGGGGACATCACTAGATATAGATCATGGAATCTACCCACATGTTACGTCATCTAATTCATCTTCGGGGTATGCTGCGACAGGGAGTGGAGTGTCTCCTCAGATAATAGGAAAGGGAGAGATTATAGGAATAGTTAAAGCATATCTGTCGCGAGTGGGTACAGGTCCCTTGCCTACAGAATTGGAAGGTGATTTTGCAGATGACCTTAGAGAGAGGGGAGGAGAATATGGAACGGTGACGGGTCGACCTAGAAGAGTTGGGTGGTTGGACATGCCAATGTTGCGCCATGCTGCGCGGGTGAATGGGTTTACAGGAATTGTTATTAACCATATAGATGTACTTGCGGGAATGGGAGACATAAAAGTGGCAGAATCATATGAATTTAGGGGCGAAAGTATACGTGTTTTGCCCCCCACAACAGAATTGTGGGGAGAATGTCGGGCCGAATATAGAAATTTTTCAGGTTGGCCAGAATGTGATTGGTCGAAGATAGCAGAAAGTGGGTATGATTCTTTGCCGGAACAGGCTCAAAGATATATAAATTACGTGGCGTCTGAAGTTGATGCTGATGTGATAGCAATTGGAGTGGGCCCGAGTCGATCTGAGACTATTTTGAAGAGAAAACCATTTAATTGGTAGAGATCCCGTCACATTTTTAATACTATGTGTTTTCTTAAGGGTCATGAGAAAAGATCTTCTTGATATTCTTTGTTGTCCGGTTTGCAAGAAAGAACTAGAACTAAACGTGGTTGAAGAGAAAGAAGACAAGATTATAACTGGAACTCTTACATGCACAGAGTGTGGGGAAAAATATCCCATTGAAGAGGAGATACCAAATATGCTCCCCCCCGATTTACGTTAGAAAATTCAAACTAGCTTGCCAGATATCTTTTTACCTTGTTCTGCCATATACAGACTGTGTCTGCAGATCTAGAGATCCAAATTAATAGAGCCTTTCCAAATTCGATTGAAGTGGAAGAATCTCCGATAGAAGTAAGTGGATCATTTGGAGTGATATTATATAATAACGGTGCTCCATGTCACGTTTACTTACAGCTTAGCGATGAACTTGCAGAGTTTGCATATATGGGTACGTCGAATCGGTTTTTAAAAGAACAGGAAAATGTGAGACTTGAAATCCGAGTGAGAGAAAATACTCCAGAGATAGAAGGATGGGTAAAAATAGTAACCGGACATGGGTCTGAGACTGCGTATGCTACGGTTATAATAAAAGACTCAAAAAAGATTAGAACGCAGATCATAGTGGATGAGAAACTATCAATTCCAAAACCAAGAGTGGTGGATAAAGATCCCGTAATGCCCACGGGAAGACTTCCGTTGGTGGCATTGATGATGATTGCCATCACAATGGCAGCCACCTCGCTCGCAATTATACAAAATTGGATAATCATAATAGGTGTGGCGGTGATAATGGCAGGAACGTATATTGCATATCAATTGATCAGAACATGAACACAGCATAGTTTTTGTTTTATAAGGCACTACAGAAGGTAGTATGTCACTCGCAGCCATTACGCGGAGAGAAGTAAGAAAAACCCCATATCTATATGATGCGATTAGAGCAGGAATAGTTAATTATTCTGCAGCTGCGCGCATGTTAGATTTAGAAGGGCAAGACACAGCAGTTTCAGTATCATTGCAACGTTTGAATAAAGAGCTTCCACCGTTGGAAATGGAAAGAATTGATGCGAATATAACAATTAGTTCTGATGAAACTAATCAACAGGTAAAGATCATGGTTGAAGGTCCAGTAGATGCAAAAATATTAAGTCATTTAATCTTGGTTTGTCATATGAATGAGATACGGATAATTGAGGCGAGTATTTCGAGGGGAGAAATACAGATTGTAGTGGAATGGAAAGAGGGACCCAATTCACTTAGGATAATAGAAAGGGCATTGGAATCAATTCCAGTATAGAGTAGAAATAGGTAAGAGTGGGCAATTATAGTAAAAGGGCTTAGGATTTCCAGAATGCTCTTGTTAGTAAAACGATGAGGGGGAAAATTTCCAATCGTCCTGCAATCATCAGAATGGACATATAAAGTTTCGAGGTCCAAGGGAACAGGAGATAATTACCCATAGGACCAGAGGGTCCGAAAGAGGGACCAAAATTTCCAAGAGTTGCCGCAACAGCTCCCATCGCTTCGAGTAAAGATAGATTAATTCCAACGCGGGATGCATCGAGGACTACAAAAATGGTAGAAATGGCGAAAATTAAGATGAACAGAAGGGTGAATGCATGAATTTTTTTGATCTCGGAATCGTCATAGATACTATCATTAAACCGGAGGGGTAAGACCGCATTGGGATGAATAAGTGAAAAAAGATTTTTTCTAAGAGATTTTAAAATGACTATCCAACGAAGAATTTTAATAGAACAACTGGTCGATCCAATGCTGCCTCCAATGAACATGCAAAAGAGCAATAAATATTGGACAGGTAGGCTTAATATTGTAAAATCAAAACTTACATAACCAGTAGTAGTGACTACAGAAACTGTTTGGAAAATGGCATGCCTAACAGTAGTGAGAATGGTTGTTTGTTGGAAAGCAGAACCTGAGAAGTTACTGTTTAAAAATAAGATAGTGAATATTGTCGCAATAATGCCTATCAAGATGAAATAGTATTTGAATTCTTTATCTTTCAAGAAAATTTTTCGATCGCCTTTTAGGAAATGGAAGAATAAAGCAAAGTTAGTTCCTGAAGCTATCATGAAGGGGATAATTACCCATTGGACTGCTGCTGAAAATGTCTCAATGCTACGTGCTGCAGGAGAGAAACCTCCAGAAGCTAATGTCGTGAATCCATGACAAAGTGCATTGTAAAAATCCATATTTGGGGCAAGTCCGATTATATGGAGTCCATACAATAGGAAGACTTCAAGAAAGGTGATTCCAAGGTAAACTATCCAAAAAAAACGTGCTGTTTCAGCTATTCGGGGAGTGAGTTTTTTGATTCGAGGACCAGGTGCTTCTGCGTCGAGTAGGCGTGCCCCTCCAGGAGACAGTTCAGGTATTATGGCTAGGGCAAGAACGACGATTCCCATCCCACCTAGCCATTGGGTAAATTGGCGCCATAATAAAATAGAAGGTGTGTAGTGATCAGCAGACAAATCGCCTATGACTGTAGCGCCAGTGGTAGTGAACCCACTAACACTTTCGAATAGGGCATTTATCGGGCTAGCTAGAGTGGAAGTAGTTCCCGCTGTTGCGATTAAGTATGGAATTGCACCAATACATGCGACCGTGATCCAAGCAAGTACTAGCATCAGAAAACTATCCCTCAAGCTCATGTGCGGATCAGGATCTAGTCTTTCGAAAAACGACCCAATAAATAGGGCGATTCCCATTGTTATTATGAATGGGAGAAGGGGATCCCCATAATAGATTGCAACGAAAAGAGGTAGCAAAAGTGCGATTGCTAACCATTTAGTAATAGTACCAGTGAGACTCAGTGAAGCTTTCCAATTTATCCGGGAGGTCATAATTGTTTAAGGATTTTATCAGATACAGATACATCGATAAGAATTACAATGTTATCTCCATTTTGTATCATTGTGTCACCTCTAGGAGCAAGAACTTCACCGCCTCTAACTATGGCCCCTATTACGATAGAAGAAGGTATTTTGGAAGTTATTTCTTGGACACTTCTACCAGATAGTTTACTACTGGAATCAATTTCAATTTCAAGAATTTCTACTCTGTCAGAATCTAGAATTGCCACATGCTTTGTATTTATATTATGGGTGAAATGAATAAGGGCTTCTGCGGTGACTTCCCGGGGGTTAACAGCCACATCTATACCAACATTTTTGAATAAAGAAATATAGTTTCCAGAATTGACAACTGCTGCTATTCGAGGAGCACCTAATTGTTTGACTAACAAAGATACTAAGAGAGTTTCTTCGTCGGAACCTAAATGTACGACTACTAGATTAGATTGAGTTACGTTTTCAGATTCAAGGAAATCGATATCAGTTACGTCATGGCACATGACTATAGTATCGGGTAATTTTTCTGCTAGTTTGAGTGATAATTCTTTTTCAGAGGTCATCAAGGTGGAAGACATACCACGGGTTGTAAAAATGGACGCTATTTCTGCGGAGATGGGACTCCCTCCAAGGATAACTGTACTTTTAATGTCGGTAATGGTTGGTTCGATTGTGGAAGAAAAGTCTTGAACGCTTTTAGGAGTCCCAATGACCACCAATCTAGATCCAAGGGGAATTTTGGTAGAGCCACTAGGTATAATGATCTCATCTTCGGTAATGATGGCGGCGAAGGTTAAAGACTCAAATTGATCTGCTTCACTTATAGTTTGATCGAGAAGTGTACTAGTGGGACGGATTTCGAACTCGGCCATTTGCACTTTTCCCTCTGCAAAAGAGTCAGCATCGAGGGCAGCAGGTATCCCTGCTATATTGACAATTGCTTCTGCAGTTAATCGGTCAGAACAAGCCATGAAATCGACTCCGAATGCGCCTTCGGAGTGGGACCATGAATTAAATAAAGTGGAATTTTTTATTCTTGCAACGGTGAATGTATCTCCAAGTAACTTGACTGACTCGCACGCAATGAGGTTTTTTTCGTCGTCATTGGTGCAAGCTATAATCAGATCTACTTCACCTACTTCTTCTATATTTTGAAGATCGTTTCCATCCCCGCAGATTGCCAGGACGTCAAGCGAATACGTCAACTCAGAGACGCGAACGGGATCGATATCCATAACCACGATTTGATGCGCATCGGATAGGTTTTCTGCGATACTGTATCCAACTTGTCCGGCGCCGATTATGAGAATTCGCACTTGCGTGTACCTATCCGCCCGATTGCCAAGGTAAGTATAAGTGCATTGCGCTTATGGTGGGAATAGATGAGATTAAACGTGTAAAGAAAAAATGATGCTCAGTCTATTGGTTTTTATTAGAAAAAATGGCGTGGAAGTAAATCAAAATGGGAGAATATCTATAAAAAGTCCCCATACACATCGCCATGTTATTAAATGGGGAATTCAGAGATACCTAATAGATGCTCAAAGGAGTGAATGTGGCAATAGGGATTACAGGTAGCATTGCTGCAGTCAGGGTTGTAGAAATTGCTCACGAATTCAAACGAAGAGGGGCCAATGTGAGGGGAATTATCACATCGGATGCAACAAAAATTATCCACCCGTGGGCAGTGGAATATGCAACGGGGAATGCAGTTGTCACAGAGATAACAGGTAAAGTAGAACATATAGAGCTATGTGGGGAGAATGGATGGGCAGATGTACTATTAATTGCCCCAGCAACGGCAAATACGATTGGTAAAATGGCAGCAGCGATTGATGATACCTGCGTAACTACATGTGTAACTACGGCAATCGGATCGGGAATACCGATAGTTGTTGCTCCTGCTATGCATGAACCTATGGCAAATCATCCCGGAATCATTGAAGCACAAGAACGGCTCGAGTCATGGGGAGTTAATTTTGCAGATCCAGTTGTGGAAGAAGGAAAGGCAAAAATAGCAGACACAGAGACTATAATTGTCGAGGTAGAGAGGGCTGTTGATTTAAAACCACTCGGGGGGAAACATATAATAGTTACTTCGGGAGGCACTCGTGAGCAAATTGATCCTATACGAGTTATTACGAACCTTTCCTCGGGGAAAATGGGAGAAAATGTTGCCAGAGGCTGTTACATAAAGGGGGCAAAAGTAAGTCTAGTACATAGTGGAAAGAATATCCCATATGTCGATACATACCAAGTACAAAGTGCAGAAGAAATGATTGAAAGGGTAATAAATCTTTCACGCGAAGCTGATGTATTGGTTTCTGCCGCTGCCATCTCAGACTATGGCATGGATCCATTAAAACAAAAATTAAGATCAGGTAGGGAAAGTATACAATTGGAATTGCATCGGAAACCCAAGTTGGTGGATGCAGTTCGGAAGGAATTTCCAGACATTGTGATAGTGGGGTTCAAAGCAGAGATAGAAGAAGACCAAAAAATAGTTATTGAACGGTCGAAGGAACTTTTAGAACGTGTTGGGCTCGCATTTGTTGTTTCCAATAATGCAAGAGTAATGGGCTTAGAAGACACAGAAGTGAAGATTATCCGAATGGAGGAGATTATAGAAGTGGAGGGTTCGAAAAGGGTGGTTGGTATAAAAATAGCGGAAGAATTATCCAAAGAGATAAAAACAGATTAGAAAGAAATCAAAGGACAGATTAAACTTCTGTTTCGTCTGAAATTGCATCTTCATTTAAATGGGTTTGAGAATCGGGGTGGATGGGCCACGTGACATCGCCGAAAAATTCAACTCCCATTTTTTGAGCTGCTCGGGAAATCATATGACCCCCTGTCGGTGCAGTTAAAAAGAGAAAAAGGACTCCGACTAAAGATGTCAACCCCATTCCTTGGAACCCATAATGTAAAAATCCAGAAAAGAAAATAGAAGCTGCGCCGAGGGTTGTGGATTTACTAGTAGCGTGGAGTCGATTATAAACATCAGGTAATCTCAAGAGGCCAAGTGTACCTACAGTGAGGAAGAAACATCCTAAGATAATAAAGAACATAACAAACATGCTCCGTGGTGAATGTGTTGAATTGAGGGCTACAGAAAGAGTATGCATATTGATCATTGGATAACCTCACTTTCTGAAATATAATTTGCCGCTGCAATTGTGCTTATAAATCCGATAATGGCCAGCACTAGTCCTACTAAAACAAAGTGATCAAATGAGGTTAAAATGGCTAACAATATGGCTATAGCAGTGATATTGGTTCCGATGGCATCGATCCCAATTACACGGTCGGGGACAGTAGGTCCTATAAATGCGCGATAGCCACAAAACAAAGTGAGAATGGAAATCAGAATTAGGGCAGATGTTAGAAGCAGAGTGAAGGAGAATAGTTCAGCCACGATTGCCCCCTACGGAGTCAGAGAAAACTTTTTTGAGAGGGGTGTTAGTAGGCAATTCGTGAAAGATATTGAGTGCATATTCCTCCCAGATATGAATGGTTTTAAGGATAGATTCGACGTCGTTTCCGTCAATTGTATGGATCAATAGGCTATTCGTTTCTTCAATATAATCTAGAGTGAGAGTCCCAGGTGTTAGAGTAATACTGTTGGCTATGGTTGTGATAGAGAAGGGTTTTTTTACGCGAAGGGGGACTACAATAATCGCGGGTTTAATGGGCAAGCTTGGGTTTAAAATACGAAATGCTACATCGATGTTTGCAGATACCAAATCCCTCAGGAAAACTATTACAAACAGCGCTATGTAAGGAAAAGAGGAGAATATAGCCCCTATCGAAACATATTCGGGGAAAAATTTTCGGAAGCCATATGCAATGGGCAAACAGATTACAAGACCGAAAACAAATTCGATGAGAAAATTAGAAAGGGGCGGGTGGACACCACGTACAAAAATCCAAGTTAAGGATAAGAATACACCGAAAGGAATCCAAGTTTTGGTTTTTTCTAAAATATACATGATTGAGAGTCTACCTATGATACAGAACGGCTTCTATATAGCCAGAACTATCTATTGCGGAACGAGAAGCTGATTCAATTAGAGGGGAAATGGAATCGAAACCGACCCCAAGGGAAATTAACACGAGGGTGAAGAATAGAAGGACGTACTGGTTTTGCACAGGAATGGTTGAATCAGATACCGTGGATGAAATTTCCCCCCAGAATCCCGTATTCCACAGGTGTATGGCATAGAGGAAAGATAGAACAGTTCCCACTAATAGGATTAAAATGAAAAGACTAGAATACATTGTCTGAATGGGTTCTGTATTTAGGGGCAGAATTAGAAGATGTAATTTTCCGAAAAATCCAAAAATTGGGGGAATCCCCACTAAAGAAAATATGGAGACAAATACAGAAATAGAAAGAATTGGAGAGTGGCGAGAGAGACCGCCCAAATCAGAAAGTTTTGCAGATCCAATAGCATTTTTTATACAGCCACTAGCGAGAAACAGAGAGGCCTTGGCGAGAGAATGGTTCAAAGTTAAGATTATAGTTGCTATGAGCGCCATTTGTCGTATAGATGGAAACAGAGCTGCGAGTGAGAGTGGTAGCATTATGAATCCCATTTGGCTTATACTAGAATAAGCCAACAGATTGTCAATATTATCTTGACTAAGTGCAGATATTCCACCGAAAATTATACTTGTGGTAGACAATATGAAAAGTGATATTCCGAAAATTGTCAAAACTGAGAGTTCTCCGAGGAGAGTGGAATCACCTGAAGGAAATACTGTGAAAAATATCCGAATCATAGCATATAGACCTACTTTTTTCACTACCCCAGAAAGAAGAGCAGATATGGGAGACGGTGCTGCTTGGTAGACTAGAGGGACCCAAAAATGAAGAGGAACCAATCCAGACTTAAGAGCAAAAACAACAAAAAGAATCATGGAAAATAAGATAACAGAAGGCATAGAAATGTTGTATATATCGGGTTGAGACAATCTATGGGATAAATCTGCCAAATTAAGAGTCCCGGTGGTGGCATAGATCCCACCGATGGAAATTAGCATAAATGCACCACCAATGAGATTGAGAATTACATACGTCATCCCTGCCTTGGTTTGTTTAGAAGTTGAATAGAATGTGACAAGAACGTAGCTCGTCATGAGAGTTACTTCAAACCAGACAAAGAGGTTGAATAAATCCCCAGTTAAGAGTGCACCGGTGGCACCGAAAAGCATGAAGTGTAAAAGAGAGTGGTAAGAGAATTTTTGTTTTGATTCATCAATAGTGGTGATCGAATAGAGTAGGACCCCTGCAGTGACTATGGCGGTGATGCATAGTAAAAGAAGTGCGAAAGAGTCCGCAACAAATGAGATCCCATAAGGGGCGGGCCATGCAGAAAATTGATATATAAGAGGGCCATGCTGAACTGAAAATAGCAGAGATACAACAGACGCAATATAAGCACAGGTGCCAAGTAAGCTCAGTGAAATTGTCAATTTAAGAGATCGTCTAGATAGTAGGGTTAAACATGCAGTTAGCAATGCAATTAGCAGAGGTAGTACGGGAGAGTGGCTTACGATCGCTGTAGATGTACTCATAGTTGCCCCCAGAGTCGGTCTATGTCTAATGTCCCATGTTCATCGTAAACGCGGAGTAAAAGTACAAGTACGAATGCGGTTGTTCCTAGGCTGATGACTATTGCAGTTAAGACTAATGCTTGGACGAGGGGATCAGTTATAGAAATTAAAGAACTGCTATCAGATAGAACAGGAACAGTACCAGAAATTCCTCCCATGGTGATCAAATAAACATTTGCTGTTTGGCCGAGGATGATAACGCCTAAAATTGCTTTCAGGAGATCCCTTCGTAGGAGTAGAAAGGTTCCAAGTGAGAAGAGGGAACCAAGTATTAGTGCTAAGATTAAGGGAGTCATTTTAGCGACTCACCCCCGACAAGATAGAAAGTAAAGAGCCAGTAACTGTGAAAAGAACACCTAAGTCGAATAAGATGGCCCCTGAGATTTTTAGTTCTCCTAAAAATGGAAGGGGTGGGAGAATTAAAAATGCTTGAGTTAAGAAAGGCATGTTGAACAAAATGGGTATAGAGCCAGTGATGAGGATCAGCAGCAGGCCAGATACAAGTATTCTCCTATTGAGTGTAGATGGAGAAATGTTTAGTAGCCGGGTGAGGTCCGAAGTCCCATACGCTATGTAAAGTAGAGCGATAGCAGATACTATTAAAACGGCAGATACGAATCCGCCTCCAATTGAATTATGCCCTTGGATGAAAAGTATCGCAGCGGTAACAAAAATCAAAGGTGCAACAATTCTTGCTGCAGTTCGGGTAATCAGCGTGGTCATGATCGGCCCCCAGATGTTCGCGAGGATAAAATGGTCAAGATGGAAAGTGCAGCGAGTGCCACAACTGATATCTCCCCTAAGGTGTCCAATGCACGGAAATCGACTAGAATCACATTGACAATGTTAGTTCCTCCCCCGTAATCAACTATGATGTTTTCGGTGTATTCCGAAGGGTAGCTAGCCCTATCAATGAAAAACGTTGCTATGTTTTTCGAAACTGAAGAGGTAGTTGCGAGGAGAACTGTGAAGAAAATAGTCGCCCCTATGAAAAGAGATAGTAATATATCCCGCATCACACGAGGGGAAGATGTCTCCCCGTAGTAAGCAGGAAGTTTTCCGATTATAACTAAGAATATTACAAGAATGAGAGTCTCAACTGCGAGTTGAGTTAATGCTACGTCTGGTGCATTTGAAAGTAAGTAAAATACTGCAATCATAAACCCGAGAATGGAAAGGAATAAAACACCCATGATGTGAGAGTTTGCCCGGACTACCGCGAAGGCACCTAGAGCTATAATAAGGAGAAATACCAAGAAATCAAGTCGGAGGGGGGGTCCAGATATCATAAGGAAATTTGGTTTCAAATAGAAAAGGCTCGCTAAAACAAATGTTCCGATAAGCCCGAGTAACCAGATTATGTGGGTTCTCAAAAGGAGTCGTTCAGTCCTATAAGTGAGGGAAGAACTCCAAATCTCTAGTGTGGAAATTATAGAGAGATATATTGAATCTGCACTAAAGTATGTGAATGGTAAAATTGAAGACATTCCTTTTAGAATCTGTTCATATTTTAAAAATAGTACAATTCCGAATATTATGGACAAAAGACTCATCAATAAAGGAGGGTCAATTTGAGTAGGGAGTCCAACGTGCAAAGTGGAGATATCTTGTAAATATGGAGATCCAGAATGGGAAAGGATATCTAGGGGGAAGAGAGGGTAGAAAATAGTGAGAAAAGATAATAGAATTAAAATAGAAGTAGGGATCGTCATGGAAAGGGAGGGAGGAGAAACGCCTTGTTGATCGGAGGAGGGGGTACCGAAAAATATCATTACGAATTTGAGAGAGTAGACGACTGCAAATGCACTAGCTATGATTGTGAGGAGAGGTAGAACCCATGAAATCCCACCATAATTATTAGCGACCGCGTATATGCCTTGAAAGAGTAGTTCTTTGGAATAGAATCCACTAGTGGGTGGAATTCCAGCCATACATAGAGAAGCAAAAACTGCAAAACCTGCAGTTAGAGGTAGTTTCTTCCGCAAACCTTTGATTTCAGAAATTGTAGTTATTCCTACTTGGCAAGCTATAATTCCTGCGATGAAAAACAGAGCTGCTTTGAACAGAGCATGATTGAATAAGTGAAAAGATCCAGATGCAAAACCAAGGGACTGGGATGCACCGGTTAATGTTAGAGGTATACCAAAGCCGATCAGCATTAAACCGATATGAGACGCAGTAGAATATGCAAGAAGTTCCTTGAGAGTGGTGGAGATTATAGCGAAAAATGCAGTGATGAGCATTGTGGCGATTCCAAGTGTGATGAGAATAAGAGACCACTCATCTCCAGCTAAAATTGGGTGGAATCTCCCAAGAATATAGACTCCTGCTTTGACCATAGCTGCAGAATGCAAAAAGGCAGAAACGGGAGTTGGAGCAACCATCGCACTTGGTAACCAAATGTGAAATGGTATTTGTGCAGATTTGGATGCGCCTGCAATAATGATAGCAAAAAGAATGGGCAAGAAAATTCCATTTTCCCGAAGAATAGATTGGATAGATTCGGGTTGAGAGAGGAGAAAGGTTAGATCGAAGCTGCCGGTGATAGAATGGATGAGTAAAAATCCAAGAAGCATGAAGAATCCACCAAGAGAAGTGATGACTAGTGCTTTCTTTGCAGCAGATCTAGAAGTGGATTCGTGGTTAAAATACCCAATTAGTAGGTATGAGGAGAGGGAGGTCAATTCCCAGAAAACGAAAAGGACGATTAAATCTGCGGAGAAAACTATTCCGAGCATAGACCCCATGAATACTAATAAGGATGCATAATAAGTCGGGCTTGGGGTCTTTGTTTTCATATATCCAAAAGAATAAATGAAAGTCAATAGTCCCATACCAGAGGCCAGCAAACCAACAAGGATTGACAGTCCATCGACGTAAAAACGAAGGTGAATATCCAGAGAAGAAATTAGAGGGATGGAAATTGACCCAGTAGTTCCAATGAGGTTTAGGATTAAAAACGCACAAATTAGGGCTATGAATGCTGCGAAGTGGGCTGTTTTTTCTTTTAAGATCGGATAAATGAAGAAGGTTAATGCAGCTGCAAAAAAGGGTAGGAAAATAATTACAGCCATGGAAAGGAAATTAAGTTCCACAATCAAACGTTTCTGACTCTAAACTGAATTAAGGGCTTCGTTCGGCGGCGAAAAGGAGTAAACTAGAATTTTCAGAGGGGAGAAAATATATTTCCGAAGATTTTTTTTAGGCCCAAGGGACAGGTAGAATATGGATTGGTTGAAGAGGTCTCTTTTAGATGCTCCAATAATAGAAAAGGATGGGTATCATTATTTTGTCCACCCGATATCAGATGGGGTTCCAATGCTAGAGCCCGGGCTCCTGAGAGAAATTGTGATTAAAATAATTAACAAAGTTAAGAGGGAGAACTTAGAAAACATTGATAAAATAGTTACACCTGCAGCTATGGGAATACACATTTCCACTGCCCTGTCACTAGTTACAGACATACCTCTAGTGGTTGTCCGGAAAAGAGAATACGGACTAGAGGGAGAAGTGTCATTGATGCAAGAAACGGGATATTCGAAAAATGAGATGTATATAAATGACATTAGAGAGGGAGATAGGGTTCTTTTGTTGGATGATGTTATCTCCACAGGAGGGACCATAATTGCGATAATGGAAGCGTTGGAGAAAATAGGTGCAGAGGTTGTTGACGTTATTGCAGTTATAAACAAAGTGGGGGGCGAGAATAGAGCGGGGGATAAGGGGTATCAAGTTAAAACATTGATAAATATAGATGTAATTGAAGGAAAAGTAGTAATTGTCGATGAACACGGAGATGGATAGTCTATAGTATGTAGAGAAGCGTAGGGAAAACTAATGAGTGGTCTACTAGATCTTTCGGGGAAAGTTGCATTGGTGACAGGTAGTTCTAGAGGAATAGGAAAGGAGTTTGCATTGGAATTGGCAAGATGTGGGGCGCAGGTCGTGATACATTATCTGAAAAATGAAAAGCTAGCAGAAAAAGCAGTGGAAGAAATTAGATTAACTGGGGTTGATGTGATAAAAATGAAATCGGACATAAGAAATCCAGAAGGGGTAGAATGTCTATTCAAAGAAATAGAAAGTAAGTTGGGATCGGTTGATATATTAATTAATAATGTAGGGGATTATGCCCCAATACATTGGGAAGATATTGATTTTGAAACGTGGGAGCGAGTAATGGCGACTAACTTCACAGGCACATATCTATGTTCAAAAAGGGCACTTCCAAAAATGCGTGAAAATGCATGGGGAAGAATAATAAACATAGGTTATGCTTCAAGTGAAAAGGGGTTAGTTAACACAAAGAATTTCCCATATTTCGTTTCGAAAACAGGAGTTCAGATGTTTACGCGGATGCTTGCTTCTGACACATCAGGGAGTGGGATTACAGTTAATTTATTGTCCCCATATGTTGTAGAAAATTCAGATAATTTTCCCGCAAAAATTCCGATGGGAAGGCCGGCTAAGTTGGAAGAGATGGCAAAATCCATGCTGTTTTTCCTTGGTCAGGGATCAGATTATATCAGTGGTGCAAATTTAGAAATCCATGGAGGATGGTTACCAGAAAGAGTGTAATGAGTAGGGAGAATAAGCAGTGGTTGTTGCGAAATTTATATTGGGATTATAGTTGATAATAATAATGGTAAAAGAATATATTGAAGTAAGGGGGGCGGCGGAAAACAATCTTAGAGATCTGAACATAAAAATCCCAAGAGATAAATTAATAGTAATTACAGGTGTTTCAGGGTCTGGAAAATCGTCGTTGGCATTCAACACGATCTACGCAGAGGGGCAGAGGAGGTATATAGAATCTTTGAGTGCGTATGCGAGAAATTTTCTTGGTCAAATGGATAAGCCAGAGGTTGAGTCGGTAGAGGGTTTATCCCCCGCAATATCGATAGATCAAAAAAACGCAGCGAATAATCCTAGATCGACTGTGGGAACTGTAACAGAAATGCATGACTATTTGAGGTTATTATACGCAAGGATAGGAATTCCACATTGTCCAATTTGTGGGGAAGAAGTGGGAAAGCAGTCGGCTCAACAAATGGTAAATCGCATTTTAGAACTGCCCGAAATGTCAAAAATAAAAATTGCAGCCCCGGTAGTTCGAGATCAAAAGGGGGCGTTCAAAGAACTATTCAAAGATTTGATTGCGAGAGGGTATACACGGACAGAAGTGGATGGGGAAGAATATGATTTGGCCGTAGAGATCCCGGAATTGGAAGAAACATATGATCATTCGGTTGATATAATAGTAGATAGAATAGAAGTGTCTGAAAATGCGCGTTCAAGGATTACGGATTCTGTTGAGACGGCATTGACAGAAGCAAAAGGCGTAATAAAAATTATTGTTCCAGATCCTTCTTCAGATATAAAGCTAGGTGCCCAATTTCGGAGAACTGGAGATCTTTCGGGTAAAACAGATTCGAGATTGGTCGTAGAATTTTCCGAAGAATTTGCTTGCAGCAATTGTAAAATAGATTTGCCAGAAATAGAAACCAGATCTTTTTCATTTAACAGTCCACATGGTGCATGTCCGAAATGTGAAGGCCTCGGGCATATGAAAGAAGTAGTTCAAGATTTGGTGATAAGAAATAAGAATGCCCCTCTAAAAGAAGCGATTGGTCCATGGAATTATAAAGCACCAGTTTACAAGGGTTGGATAGACTCGTTGTCGGACCATTTTGGAGTGTCGGTGGATACCCCATTTGGAGAATTGGACCCGGAGGTTCAAAATGCGTTTATGTGGGGAACGAAAGAGAAAGTGCAATTGAGGAGGTGGACCAGGAGGGGAATGAGATGGAGAGAAGGCCCATTCGAAGGAATAATTCCGAGTTTAGAAAGAAGATATGTTCAGACAGATTCTCAATCAACTAGAGAGCATATTGAGAAATATATGGCCATAACTACTTGTGCTTCGTGTGAAGGTACCAGGTTAAAACCGGAAAGCAGATCGGTTAAAATTGCAGGAAATAGCATAACAAGAATCAATCAAATGAGCATAGGAGATGCTCTGCTTTATTTTACAAATTTAGATCAAGAATTAAATGACAGAGAGAAACAGATCGCAGAACAGGTTATAAAGGAAATTCATTCTAGGTTGAGATTTATGTGCGAGGTGGGATTGGAATATCTGACTTTGGACCGGGAGGCGCGAACTCTTTCAGGGGGAGAAAGTCAAAGGATAAGGCTTGCAACACAAATTGGATCTGGATTGGTGGGAGTATTGTATGTGTTAGACGAACCATCTATTGGACTCCATCAGAGGGATAATGATCGATTGTTAAATACCCTCGAGGGATTGCGAGATATGGGAAATACACTGATTGTTGTGGAACATGACGAAGAAACCATGTTTCGGGCAGACTATATTGCAGACATAGGCCCGGGTGCCGGGAGGAATGGTGGGGAATTGGTGGCACAGGGAACGGTGGAGCAAATTATGAAATGCAAAGATTCCCTAACTGGGAAATATCTTTCAGGGGAGATGGAAATACCAATACCAGAAAAAAGGAGATCCCCAAAAGAAAATATAGAGATCAAAAATGCATTTCAACATAATCTAAAAAATATTGATGTTTCCATACCTATGGGTATTTTAACGGTTATTACAGGTGTCTCTGGATCCGGGAAATCTACTTTAATTCACGAGGTATTATACAAAGGTTTAGCTCAGAAAATTCATAAAAATAGATCGATTGTTCCGGGTGGTCATGGAAGTATAGAAGGATATGATCAAATTCAAAGTGTAAGATTAATTGATCAAAATCCAATAGGCAGAACTCCTAGATCGAATCCTGCAACATATACAGGAGTATTCACATATATCCGAGAATTATTTTCGAAAACTAAAGTTGCCCTTCAGCGTGGATATAAACCGGGTAGATTTTCATTTAATGTCAAAGGAGGGAGATGTGAGATTTGTAATGGTCAAGGTGATGTGAGGATAGAGATGAACTTTTTATCAGATGTATATGTCGTGTGCGAAGAATGCAAAGGGTCAAGATATAATGATGAGACTTTGGAGGTCAGATATAAGGGGAAAAATATTGCAGATGTTCTTGATATGTCGATAGAGGAAGCAAGAGAATTTTTTGAGAATAATAAGAAAATTCTTCGAAGTCTAGATTTGCTATATGATGTGGGATTGGGATATATGAAACTTGGGCAATCGTCTACGACATTATCAGGGGGGGAGGCCCAGCGAGTAAAGTTGTCTCAAGAGTTGGGGAAACGAGAAAAGGGGAATACATTATACTTATTGGATGAGCCAACTACAGGGCTTCACCCTGAAGATGAAGCTAAATTGATCGAGGTATTGCACCGATTAGTAGATAGAGGAAATACAGTAGTGGTTATTGAGCATGAGCTTGATTTGATAAAAAATGCAGACCATATAATTGACTTAGGTCCAGAGGGAGGAGAGAAGGGCGGAGAGATAGTGGCCGAAGGAACACCGGAACATATAATTGGGAATGTGAAATCATACACTGCACAGTATCTAAAAGGGAAACTCAAGTAGTGGAATGCAAATATAGATAGTAGAATGTATGATTTTGTAGTTGTAGGTGCAGGTCCTGCTGGGTCTCACTTTGCACATAAAAGTGCAGAGTTGGGGAACAAAATCGTCGTGTTTGAAGGGGGAGAAGTGGGAGCTCCCCTATCATGTTCGGGGCATGTGAGTTTGGATTTATGGAGATATATATCTGAGAAAAATAAATCCAAGTTAATTCAAAATGAAATTTTTGGTGCGAGATTTCATGTGAATGGGTCAGATGGAAGGGCCCATACATTTTATAAAAATGAACCCATTTCCAACGTAATTGATAGAGTTGGGTTGGATCGTTGTCTGGCAAAAATGGCGATTGATTCCGGTGCAGAAATAGAGGAGAGAAGCACAGTGATCGGTGTCAAAGAACTAAAAGAGAGAGTGGTTGTCAAGGTTAGAGGACCGGATGGAAAACGAGAAGTGAATACCAAGATGGTGGTAGGGTGTGATGGGCCAAATTCTAGAGTTAGACGTTCGCTAGGAATAAGAGAACCAGATGAATTACTGCATGGAATTCTTGGATTTGAATCTACAGTGGACTTTGGGAACTTTGTTGATGTTTATCTAAATGTTCCACGATTCTTCTCGTGGCGGATACCAAGAGGAAATGCAGGTGTAGAATATGGAATTGCAGGGAGTCCCGACATAGATATAATAGGAGAATTTGAGAAATTAATTGACTCTCAGGGAGTTCAAGTGGAGAATAGATGTTCAGGAATGATACCAATTGGCCCCCCTAGAAGTGTTAGTACTAAGAGGGGATTTTTGATAGGAGATGCGGCGAGCCAAACGAAACCATTCACAGGAGGGGGAATAGTTTATGGCCTGATAGCATCAAACTGTGCAGCAAGTATAGTTAATCCAAACAAAATAGATACGATTGACATGTATGAGCAGAATTGGAGAAAGGGAATAGGCAGAGAAATAGAGATGGGAAAATGGATCAGAAAGGGGTATTCACTTCCTCGAGTGGTACAGGAAATTGGATTACAAGTTTTCTCTGGGGAAATCGGAGTCCACATGGATCGCCCTACGTCTTTGTTTTCAAGGAAACAATTAGAAGCCATGAAAGAGAACCTAAAATTAAAATGATAAAAGGTAGGCTTTTTGGTAAAGGAAAGTGTCTGGTAAATTAATGGGAGTTCTATGTATCTTTGGTCACTCGTATGGTGATGTTCAGAGGTCGGAAGAAAGAAATGAACAAGGGAGAGAGGTTGTTACTGTCATTCAAGAATATAGAATGTGTTCTAGGTGTGGTAAAACTCGGATTTTAAGTGAACATAAAGAAGTTGGGGTGGAGCCAGTAGTAGAAGGGATAGAAGAACAAAAAATTGAAAATGATGAAATGGATTCGGAGAGGGATTTAGAAGAAGAAGTTGGGGAAAGTTTAGAAGGTAATGGAAAGAGGAGTGGGGTGGAATTTATTGAAGAGGAGGTAGAAGAATGGCCAGAAGTGGCTGGCGAGGATGAAGGGTTTAATGCCGGGCTTCCAGATGCATCTATTGAGAATATTGAATTTGGAGGGGGATTGATTCCTAAATCTTTGAGAGAAGATGAAATAGAAGAAGAAATAGTAGTAGAATTTCCAAATCAAGAGGATATGGAGTTGAGAGTGGGAGAAGGGGAAAATCAAGATCCCGTAGGGAAAATAAGAGGAAGAAGGAAAGACACTCAAACAGTGTATATATGTGAGCAATGTGAATATCAGACCCCAGTATATGAATCGTCCTTGCGGAAAGGGGATATTTGCCCCATGTGTAGGAAAGGATATATTGACGAAAAATTAATTGAAAGAAGATTCAACAAAGATAGGAGATAAAAAAAATATAAAATGAAAGAATATGAAATTAAAAGAGGGTCTACGTTGGAAGAGAGAATAGTGGATCTAAAAGGAGCAGTAGAAGAATATTTTGGACCAATAACAGGTGCAGAAATTCAAGAGGGTCAAGAATTATATGTTGTGGAAAATCCAGTAAACCCTATATTTAAAAAAGTGAGCATTGGCGCGGGGAAATATCCGGGGAAGAAAGATACCCTCATTGTAGATTTTGAAGAGCTTCCGATACCAGAAATAATTGCAAATGGAGATATAGAACTAGCTGCAGATGCCGTTTCAGTGAAAAATGAATTTTTACTTAAAGCTACTGGGAAAGATTCCAAAGCGCGGCGTAAAGCTATGAAGAAAGATGTTGAATAAAAAATATTTTTGTGGAAAAATTACTTCTGTCCGATCTTTTCTCGGCTGATCACGACCCCAGCAGGGGCAGCGATTATTTGATCGTCTCCGCTTAGAACAATATCCCCACCGACTTCTTGTGCTACCTGATTTAACTCAGTAGTAATACGATTCATTAGTGAATCTTTAGTTCTTAATCGAGTTATATTGGAAATTACTAGGTCGCCGTCATAGATTTTGTCTTTAACCGCAATGACATCCTCTATGTTTGAAATTTCAGCAATGTGAACTTGAAATGTTCCTGCCGCTGTTTTCTCGATATCGTCGCTATCTAGAGCTATGTAATCTTCGATGGTATGTTTACCGCCACCAAGAAGTTTGTCCACAAATCCCATAGGTAGATAAAGCGCAGGAGAGGGCATAGTTCTTACGGCCGGATTTTTATGTTAAATTTGTTTGAATAGGTAAGATTTTAAGGATTAAATATGCAGATAATAGGAATGAATTGTAATGCTTTTACATCTGAAAAAGAAAAGTTCAGATATGGCAAGATTTGTGATACATGAGGAAAAAGGACCTTTTAAAATACCAGCTAGTGAGGAGCCTGCATTTATTTGCATGTGTAGTTTGTCGAAAAACAAACCATATTGTGATAACTCCCATATAAAAACGCAGGACGAAGAGGATGAGATCACATACATATATGACGGTGACACGCGCTATGATGTGGATGAAGAAATGAGTTGAGTTTGATCAGAAAAAATGGTAGATTTCGTCGCCAACGTAGTGGATTGATTCAATAGCTTTTCCAGAACTTCCAAGCATATCAGCAGTAGGTACAATCGATCGCCCTATGCAAAGTGCTTTTTCGTGGGCTTCTTCGAGGACGATCACTATGTCTCCAGGTTCTATTGAAGAGTCCACTCTGGTTATCCCAGGTTTCATTATATCGGCGCCATTGGAAACAAAGCGGATTGCTCCCTGGTCCACAAATACAATGTTTTTAGAAGGTGCATAGGTATTTGCACCTTTTACTGTAAGAGAAGGGGAACCATCAATATAACATGCGAGAGGTTCCTTGTCAAGTAGAACCAAATCAATTTGGGAATGTGATAGTTCAACTAACTCATATGTTGATCCGGGTAGCTCGACGCCGAAAGTAGATAGAATTGAAGATTCAAAGGCGCGTATAGTGTCATTTCGGAGGTTGTGGCGAGAAATAACCTGCATGGAAAAAAATAAATCGGAGGGAGCTTTAAAATTTGTATTGTAGAGCATGAACGAAGAGAGAGAAGAAAAGGGAGGAAATGACGGTCCGATTAAAATTCCAGAGGAAGTCTACAAACAAATAGTTGGAAAAAGAGAATCCCTATTAGAGAAGTTGGGGATAGTAGACCAATTTCCAGAAGATGTTATTGATGAGGCGAAGGGGTGGGCGGATGGAAATAAAGAAGAAGTCTCACTTGAGCTTGAAAATAGAAGGGATTTGAGGGAACTTACCACGTGGACAACAGATCCGGCTAGTGCACAAGACTTTGATGATGCTCTTAGTATTACCGAGGAAGAAAAGGGATACAGAATTTGGGTGTATATAGCAGACGTGACGCATTATGTAACCCCTGATACGAAAACCTGGAAATTGGCCATGGAAAGGGGAAATTCAACATATATGTCGGGGCACACGATACACATGTTACCCAGGTATTTAGCAGAAGATGTCTGCTCCTTGGTTCCGGGAGAAGATCGGTTGGCGCACACAGTGGAGATGTATATTAACAGAGATACACTGAGTTATGAGTCAATAGACATATATAAATCTGTGATTAGATCGGATGAACGGCTAACATATAGAGAATGTGAAAAAAGATTAGGAGATCCGGATTTGCCACTGCACAAAGAGTGTAAAACCATTTATGAAGTCACAGAAAGATTACAAAAACAGCGAAAAGATGACGGGTCCCTTGTTCTTAATCAAAATAGGGATAGGTCGCATATGATAGTAGAAGAATGCATGCTTAAAGCGAATAAGGCCGTGACCCATGAATTGATGTGGAATAGAGGGGTAGAAGCTATGTATAGAGTCCATCCACAGCCTACTCCACGGGAATGGGATTCTGCGTTGCAAGAAATACAAAAACTCCCAGGAATAAATATCCCATCTGCTTCTTTGGAAGATCCAAGAATAGCCGTCAATGTTGCCATAGAAGCAGCAGAGGGGTATCAAATTGAAAAAATAAAAAGATCGGTCTTAAAAGTAATGCCAAGGGCCATGTATATGGCAGATCCATTTGGTGGACACCATGCATTGAACTTCGATGTTTATGGGCATTTTACATCTCCAATTCGGAGAATGAGTGATTTAATAAATCATTGGATTGTTCACAGGAGGGAGATCCCTGAAAATATAGATGAGTTATGTAAGCGAGCACAGGATCTACAGAAAACATCTGAACAATGTGAGAGGGAATATGACCAAATTCTACGTGAGGAAGCATTAGACCCTGTGAGGATTCGAGATCAGGGGATAGAAGTGATAAAGGAATAAACGGATTATTCTCGCGAAGGTGGTAGGAAGAAATAGCACACGGTGGCTATGAAAAACAAACCACCCAGAGATATGAATGCGAGATCAAAAGAATAGTTATCTGCTATAAATCCAACCATAAAAGAAGCCAAAGCCCCAAGACCAATGAAAATGGATCTTAGAAGTCCCAGTCCAGATCCTTGTACTTTAGAGGGGATGGAAGAAGCCAAGTAAGCATTATTTACAGGTGCAAGTCCTGCACGGGTTCCGAGTAGGATTGAGAGAAGAATTAAGGGAACAGTGCCATGGATGAAAGGTAGTGACAAGAGGCAAATAGTATGCAATGCTGCAAGAGATAACAGTAGTCTTCGTTCTCCATATTTATCAGAAATTATCCCAGAAATGGGTTGGGATATTGCACCAGTAATAAAGAACACAGAGAAAATCGTTGTTGCCATAGTAGCACTGGTGCTTTTCATAGTGATGAGGAAGAGGGGAAAGAATGATGTGAATCCTTGAAATGTAAAAACGGATAAAAGAGTTGCACTACTAACTAATAAAACATCTCTTTTAGACAATCCATCGATAAGTAGTCGGATGTTTTTAGAAACTTCATAACGCCCCCATGTTGAAGATGAAGGGGGTTTGAATGGAGAATTCCAAAGTAAGAAAATTGTGATGATAAAAATAGGAATGCAAAAAATAAATCCAAATCTCCATCCGAAATAGGTCGCCAAAATACCAGCAATGAAGGGTAATACGGCAGATCCAAAGTTGCCTGCAGAGAAAGTGAATCCTAAAACTGTTCCATCATTTTCAGGATATATTTTTGAGAGTGAAGTTACACGAGGAGTTCCAAAGAGACCAGATCCCAGGCCGAAAATTATACAGGCGAATATAAAAAAGTTGAAACTAGAGGTAAGTGAAAAGAGGATAGCTCCAAGAGTTCCAATCGAAATGCTCAAAGTGAGAATCTTGCGTTCACCAAAATTATCTGAAAAAATTCCAGCAGGGAATTGAACTACCGAATATGCAATCCACAGTATAGTAATTGCACCCCCTGCTGCGGTTAAAGATAAATCAAATTCAAGGATGACCCCGGGTAAAATAACGGGCATAACAAGACGCATGCCTAAAACTAGAAACCAGCCAAGTGCTACAGAGACTAGAACTTTGCTTCTTCCATCGTTTTTAAAAGTTTGAACTCCCGAACTCAAATTTTGTAGAGAAAATGGAGAAGGCATGGTGAAATGAAAATTAAATAAGAAATGTACTTGTGCAAATGTAGTGCGCTGATCAAGATAATTCTTCTTATAGGCAAAATATGCCAATTATGCGTCGGATTTTTCGCCTGTTCAAATCCAATATTTGATAATGTCCCCTGTACAATATAAACAGGATAATGACTATTTTAATTATTGGAGCATCTGGCTTCATTGGAATCGACCTGGCCAATTACCTAGCAGATTCAGGTAATGAGGTAATCTGCATGGATGTGGCCCCGAACGAACTTTTGAAACATCCATCTATCGAGTTGGTCCAAGGTGACGTGACAGATTATGAATATATTTCAGAGTTGGTCAGCACCAAAGGTGTTGAAAAAATTGTTAATTTGTCTGCCATAGTGGGCGGTGCATCTCATAAATTCCCAACCAAAGCGGTTGCAGTAAATTGCATGGGTTTTGACAACGTACTCCGCGCATCTGTTGAGCATGATGTGTCTCGAGTTGTTTGGACGAGTACCTATGGAATCTATGGAAAGTCCTATGACTACCCAGATGGACACACTATCACAGAGGAATCAAAACCACTACCTTCGTATTATCGATATCCAAATGAAACTCTTTACGCAGCCACCAAACAATTGAATGAGCACCAATCTCTTGTTTATGCGGCAAATCATGGTTTGAGTGTTCATGGAGTCAGACCTAGCTTGGTATTTGGACCTGGAAGGATTCGGGGGTACATCACATCGCCTGGGAGAAAATTCATGTGGGCGGCGGAGTTTGTTCAAAAGGCAGTGGCTGGAGAAGCATGCGAGATAGATCTGTCCCCAGATGATCAACTCAATATGGTGTACGTAAACGATGCAGTACGTCTAATTAGTCTCATTTTGGATGCAGATTCACCCTCACATCCAGTTTATAATACAGGAGGCCATACGATTTCGGTTAGAGATCTAGCAGCACTCATTGAGGAACTCACAGGTACACCAGTTACTTGGAATGATGATGCGAAGCCATGGGGGAGGCCACCAATTGTGAGTCATTCCCGGGCGGCCGAGGACTTTGGGTATGAATTAACTTCGTTGCCCGACTCGATCTTAGATTATATTTCTAGGCTATAATTTTTGAAATTTTTTTGAGTTTAATGTGCCGGTCCTTCTCCTAATTCTTCAATGTGAGGTCCCTCGTCTCTTCGAAGGAATGAAGTTGCACATTTAATACCACCACCATAGCTTTTGGCGTAATCAAAGTCGACTGAAATCGTTTCGATTCCTCTAGATTCTAAGTTTTTGATTGTTTCTTTTGCTGCACCATTGATCATCACTTTACCTGGCTCCAATATTATCAAATTGCAAGGAAAACTCTCTCTTTGTTCTTTTTCAGATACTTCTATAATCTCCACGTTTTGACTTTTCAACCATCGTTGTGTTTCATAATCACAGAATCCAGGATATAATAGTACCAATCCAATATCTACTGGTGCAAACCACATATCTAGGTGCATACAATGTCCGTCTCTCCACGAAAATGATTCATGGGGACCGGGGGGGCGAGTGACTTGTATATGTTCAACTCCAGAAGCGCGCATGACAGGAGTAATTTGGTCGATTGCCTCTTGGTTTCCATCAGTAGATAAGTAGGTCATCCAGATGTTTTCTGCCAACCACTGAGTTGCCCCTATCTCGTGAATTCCATGTCCGTGTATGGTCAAAAGTATGGGAATTCCCATTTCCACATAACATTGCATCGCATGTCGCGTTCTTCCCCTTATCCATGGTGCAGCCGCTCTCGGCATGATCGCACCTCCATTTATCACCAATCCTATATTTGACATGGTTCTTTTTAGTAAACCATGAGGTCCCTCGGGGGGGAAATCAAATTCCCACCAATGGAGATTGACTCCTTCTTCTTTGAGTATATCAGTCATCATATCATGATTTGTCCTAATCTCCTCTATAGAAGGGAATTCTTTGGGTGCCATGAAATATGCTGAATCGTCGGACCACATGGGGTGGACTTCGTGGGGCATTGGATATCTAACAGCCACATCTGTCAAACGGCCAATTCCTTGGGAACCCCAATCCTTGCCCCAATACTTTTCCATTTCATCAAGCCATCCTACTTCTTCTTGATATTTCACAAAATTTGGAACTTTGTTTGCTTCATAGTAGGGGTAATCTTCTGCAGAATATTGTTCCAATATCTCTGCGTGATCCTCATAATTTCCTTTGTCTACTATCTCTTCCTTGCTTTTTCTATATGGCATCGTAAGTGTGTCTTATACTCTCACACGTATAATTTAAAGGTTAATTTATTCCAAAGGTGTTATCTACTCCTCTTGGCATATCATATTCATGCTCATTGAGTCGCTAAAATATGTTACAAACAACCTCAGAATGGTGCTAGGTTTCTCCTTGTTCGGCGTGCTAGTGATACTCCCTACTTTAGCCACTATGTTTGCAATAGTTTCTTTGGCAGAGAATGGTGTAAATTCGTTTTCAATGATACTATTGATAGTATCCTTAATCGCAGTTGTGCTAATGATGTTATTTCTGCAAGGATACGTCATAAAACTCATTCGATCTCGTTCTTCAGGGGATGATCGAGCCCCTGCTCTCCGTTCGGGATCGCGCTCAGGTCTTAAGGTTATGCTCAAAGATGGATTCTCATTAACGGTGATTTCCACGGTTTATACAATTGTCCCCATTGTTCTGTTTTCCTTGTTGTTTCTGTCAATATATCCGATTTCTAGTTTTATAGAATACGGTACGGCTTTGGCAGCTGCAGGAGAGTCCGACATAGCGTTACTAACTGAACAGATGGTGCCTGCAATTTTATCATTTATTGGGATCATTCTTTTACTGACCCTATATGGTTATTATATCGTCCCCGCACCCATTTTGGCATATGCAAACAGCCGAGAACTTGTTACTGCATTTTCAGTGAGTGAAATAACCTCATTGTTGTTTGATCGCACCTATTTCATTGGCTTTTTATACGTTTTATTGGCCATATTTTTGATCACAGTTATTGCTTCGATTGTGGCAATCATCCCACTAATTGGATGGCTGATTTCGATCCCAGTAAGCGTCATTGGGACCTTAACGGTGTGGTCTATTTGGGGTCGGGTTTACCGTGATATTTACCCACCATCAGAGAGTTAATGTTCTCAAAATTAGTATTGATATAGTTTCCACCAGTTGGTCCATTGTGATTCAGTATATGGCTTGCGGAAGGGGGCGGGGAGGTCTCGGTTTGCATTCGAATCAATTCTAAATGTTTGTGCAATCCCATACCCAACCAACCATGAAAAATATTCTACGGTCTTACTTGGGATTTGAAGTCTTAGTTGATAGTATTGATCATACACCCCATCGGAGTCATAATCATTTCCTGTAAAGTCCCCACAAAACAAGTCTTCACCTTCCGGGCAGTCAGTAGCATCTGCAAATTTAATTGTGATTTCAGAATTGGGATTATCAGATAGTTCAAACGAAACTTGTCTTGATAAGTAATTGTGGGGATCAGATTCCCAATATCTTAACGCATATTCTACCTGGCGTTTTATTCGGTTGTGGGTATCGTTGTAAAATTCCCCATAGTCTATGTATACATTGAAATCGGTGATATTCCAAGTATAGGTACCTCGTTCCCACACTCCCACTCTTAGATCTCCAAGTTGTGAGATTAAAGAAGGTGCCATTAATTCTATTAATTCGTTATTGGCACTTTCATATTGATAGGCATATGCAGGATCATTAGAATGCTTCAATCCTATTGCATGCCCTATTTCATGTCTCGTGATTTGGGAAGTGTATTCTTTTTGAAATCGGTCTGATACTTGAAGTTCTACCGGGAAAGTGGGTTGTCGAGATCCTGCATGTATAACCTGTGCACATCCTACAACTTCGTCCCCCTCCTTGTCGCCGCAGATACCGGGGACTTGAAATTGGATTAGAATATGTGCATCTACTATTTTCGGAGTATATTTTAATGAAACAGGGTAGGGGAGTTTACTCTGAACTCCATTCCAGTATATAATTGATTCTTTAACCACCTCTTCGTATGTGAAATCTGATGGTGGTGTTGATCCAGGGTTTTCATAGGATACTAAAATTTCATAAGTACCATAGGGATTGTCATTCAAGTCTTTCTCGGGAGTAGCTGTTGGAGTGGCTTCAGGAGTAGCTGTTGGAGTGGCTGTTGGAGTG
>DASO01000004.1:52210-98342 GCA_002503845.1 Euryarchaeota archaeon UBA24
GGAGTGGCTGTTGGAGTGGCTGTTTTTGCATAATGTTCTATGGGCTCTTCTTCTGGCGTCCCAATTGGAGAATTCCGAACTTTTTCAATACACCCAACTGTTGTGGCGATTAAACCCAGTATTAATTCCCTACGTGAGATGTGTAAAGGTTGCATGTGTTTTTGTGCCATTCGTGGGGTGTTGTAGGAGGTGTTGAATTTCGTTTTTACGCCAAGTGAGAGATTTGAACTCCCGTGTCTTATTAGGACAGTCGCTTTCGAGGCGACCGCATTGGCCGGGCTATGCTAACTTGGCACCAATCACGGATACTTCGGTTTGGTGTTTATCATTTGCGATTGGGAATTAAATTTGTAAAGAATGTCCGGCTTCCCCGATTTGAACAGGGGACATGTCGATCTACAGTCGACCACTCTACCAGGCTGAGTTAAAGCCGGTGTACTGCACTATAGTGTTTTTTGTGATTTAACCATTGTTATACAGAGGCAAAGAATAGACCAGTGAGTTGAAGCAGGGGGAAGGTGATAGCCATATATTGTAATACAATTTGGCAAAAATGTGGTGTGAAAGAGAAATCTACGTCGTACGAGAAAAAAGTCCATTTTGTAGATAAAATAGAAAAAAAGTAAGTTATGTATACTGAAAATAGAAATAATATAGAAAAAAAACAAAGAAAAAAAATTAGAAATAGTTTACATTTGTAGTACAAAATGTAGAAACCTTTATATATAAAGTACGATAAGGTACACCCACGTAAGACGAATGCACACCCCATGTGGGACAGAAATAAGACAATGTGTCATAGGCCGTCCCGGGGGTTGTCATACACCTGATGACTTTCCGTCTTACAAAACACGGGGAGAATAACCAAAATGGAACGAATAACACTTAGAATTCCGAAACAACAGATAGCAGAAGTCGAGCAAATGGTGGAAAGGGGAGAATTCCCCAACCGAAGCGAAGCAATTCGCTCTGCCATTCGCGAAATGTTAAGAGAAAATGAAGTGCCATATGAATTTAGTGATTCAAGGCCATGGGTGAGGGTATAAATTATGCTAGATATTGTACAGGAAGCTCTACAAAATGAAGAAAAGGAAAGAGCAAAGAAAACATCTCTTCGGGATGATGACTTTGGAGAACCACGTATTGTTGTCGTAGGATGTGGTGGAGCAGGTAACAACACCATCAACAGACTATATAATATAGGGATCCATGGTGCTGAAACTGTTGCCATAAACACAGATAAACAGCACTTAAAAATGATAGAAGCCGACACTAAAATTCTTGTAGGTAAATCATTGACAAATGGTCTAGGAGCCGGTGGCGATCCTTCTATGGGAGAGCGCGCGACAGAAATGGCTGCGGGGACTGTAAAAGAAGTACTAGGTGGAGCGGACTTGGTTTTTGTAACCGCAGGCATGGGAGGGGGAACTGGAACAGGTTCTGCCCCGGTGGTTTGTAAGATTGCAAAAGAACAAGGAGCAATTGTCATTGGAATGGTATCCACCCCATTCAACATCGAACGTGCCAGGACGGTTAAAGCGGAAGAGGGTCTTGAAGCATTACGCGAGAGTGCAGATTCTATAATTGTATTGGACAATAATAGACTCTTAGATTATGTGCCCAATTTACCAATTGGAAAAGCATTTTCAGTGATGGATCAGATTATAGCAGAAACTGTCAAAGGTATCTCTGAAACGATAACTCAGCCATCGTTAATCAACCTTGATTATGCAGATATGGCTGCGGTTATGTCTTCAGGGGGCGTTGCAGTGATGCTCGTTGGAGAAACCCAAGACAAAAATAAGACAGAAGAAGTCGTTCGGGATGCCATGAACCATCCATTACTAGATGTAGACTATCGAGGCGCCTCTGGTGCACTAGTCCACATAACAGGTGGTCCGGATTTGACTTTGAAAGAAGCCGAAGGTATTGCAGATAACATCACAGAACGGCTTGACCCGACTGCAAATGTAATCTGGGGTGCACGGGTAGAGGAAGAGTATAAAGGAAAAGTTCGTGTACTAGCGATCATGACAGGTGTGCAAAGTGCCCAGGTGTTGGGACCATCTTCAAGAATGCAGAGTGCACCAATTAGAAGTCTCGCGGATGGAGATACCCGCTGGTCTGATGGAGGCAGGCGCGAGATAGAGCAAATAAACGGACTAGACGTTATTCGTTAGGCGGCTTTAACAGCTTCGACGAAAACGCATTTCTGACAGATTTTTTGAGTGGTAAGAGAGCCACATTTTATACAATGCTGTAGAGAAGATTCTTTGTGAGAATGGCGATGAGATGATGCAATAGTGGCGAATTCTTCATACCCCGCCATAATAGAATGGCGAGTACCAGGATGATCGTCTTCTAGGCCTAAAATTAATTCTCGAACTTTCCCGCGGAAAGAATCCACTGCATAAGGGCAATCACCGTTATAGAAAGGAATATCCAAGAGATATGCATACAGTGCGATTTCTTTTTCAGGTATATCTCTAAGAGGCTTCGAACGCGGGATAAATTCGGTTTCGGTTCTTTGAGGAAATGGTGCCAAAGAAGCATCGAAGTGTTTTGTTATCCTAGACACATCTCCTGCAAGGAAATTCATAAGTGCGGTCTGAGATTCGTCGTCGAGATTATGCCCAGTAAGTAGTTTATCTGCGTTGAGTTTGTTAGCCCCCATATCTAGAAGATTTCTTCTAAAAACACCACAATACGAACAGGCATTGAGGTTCAAGGGGTTTTTTTCAACTACTTCATCCATATCTAGTCCAAATTCATCAATGTAGCTGAAAATTTCGTGGTCAATTCCTAGAGAGTTAGTGAGTTTTTTAGCGAGTTCAAGACTTTCGTCTCGGTATCCAGAAATCCCTTCGTTTATTGTCAAAGCTGTAAGTTTTATGCGAGGATCCTTACTTAGCATATTATGCAAAATATGAGTAAGAACTGCAGAATCTTTTCCTCCTGAAACCCCGATTATCCATTGTGAAGGGGCATCTTCGGTAGAACCAGTGATCAATCCATCAGTTCGGATTCGGTGGCGAACTCGTCGTTCGACTGAATTGATAAAATGAGTAGAGCAAAGGTGGGATCCAGAATATGGTGTGAAAATAACTGCATCTTGGTCACACTTGGTACACTTCATAGAGAATCAATGAATGCGAGGAATTTATCCTTTTATGCTATGTTCTATTCGTCCAGTTCTCAGAAGAAAATAGTTCTTGTGCTATTTTTTCCGCTTGTTTTAGTTCTAATGACGTCCAAGTTCCACTTTCTGCATTAGACCAAGTTAAAAAAGAATTTGTAAGAGCGTTAATTGACTCCTTGCGTGTTAAACCGACCTGTTCAGAAATGGATGTTACGTGGTCCTGTATTGTATCAGGATTGATGTCAAAGTCAGAGAATACTAAGGCGAATTGGTCAACATCGTGTTTGTAGGTCAACGAACCGTGCTGAATGACTACATCATTGGACCTCCTCTGTGCATTTCCACTTATTTTTTTCCCATCTACCAAGATATCGTGGGCGGGATGAATTTCTCGGAGATAGCAGGAAGGAGCATATAACGCGGGACTAGCAGAACCTGCTAGTTCTGCAGACACACCTAATTTTTTAAAAGTAGATATGATGGGAGCCAGCATCGCACGATATGATTTGGATACATCTGTAGAAAAAGAGGAAACGGGTGCAATTATGGAATATGAAATATCACCGACATAATCATGGAAGATTCCACCGCCTCCTGTTTGCCTTCGGACCACCGGAATATTTTGTTTCGAGCAATATTCCCAATTTATAGATGTACTCCGTTGGGCATAGCCTATAGAGATAGAGCTGGGTTTCCATCGGTAAATTCGGATTGTTGGTGGGCCCCCATTATGTATACTTTGGGCAGCAGCCACATCCAGGGCCATATTCAAGGGGGCGTCCCAAGATTCTTCTGGAATGAATCTCCAACGATCTGCCATACCAAACTGTATGTTGCAATGGATAAATCAATTTTTGTTGAATTTAGAGATAGATTTACTTTCTTTTCCGACATAAAATAAATATGAACAGTGATCGCAGAGACATCGTGCCCGTATTGAGCCGAAAGCGCGAATCAAAGCGGTACCTGATACTTATAGAGATTGCCAAGCATCAGCCTGCGATTAATCAAGCAGAAATTGCAGACTCAATAGGGATCACATCTCAAGCTGTTAGTGAGTATATGAAAGAACTATCAGACAGTGGTCATGTATCAAAACTAGGTAGGGGTAGGTATGAGATCACGCCGAAGGGCGTGGATTGGTTAATTGTCCAAAATGAGAAGTTGAGGGACTTGACAAATTATGTTGCCGGTGAGGTTTTAACCCAGGTAGATATAGAAGCTGCCATCGCAGGTGGTGAAATTCGAGCGGGAGAAACGGTAGCACTGTCCATGGTCAGGGGTTTTCTTCAGGCAGATGTAGAGAATGAAGCTGAAAAAACTATCTCTGCAAAAGCAATTGGGAATGCAAAAAAAGGAGAGGTAGTAGGTGTGATTGACTTTGAAGGGATTTTGGATTATGAAATTGGCTCTGTTTGTATCATATCAATCCCACCAGTGTCCTTAGAGAATGGGCCATTTCAAAAGGGGGCAAAAGTCAAAGATGGGAAAGATTACGATCTGGTCGCAGTATCGGGAGTTGAGGCATTGGTTGCCGCTCGAATGGCAGGATATAGTGTGGATATTTACTTTGGGACCCCCGTGGCGGTCGCAGAAGCTGCAATGAGAGGATTGAACGTACTCCTTTTAGTAACGGATTCGGCCATCTTGAATCACATCGATCGGTTTCGAGAAGCCAAGATTAGCTATGAAGTAATAGAGATCAAATAAATTACAAACATGGTTCGAAATGTCTCATCTTTTTTTCGCGAATTGGAAGACGAGGATTTCTACTTATTATCAGGTATAGAGCACGGAATGCGTTTTTCTCAATGGGTAGATGGTAGTAAACTTCCAGATTTATCAGGACTATCTTCTAAAGAAATCGAATATCGCATTAAGAGATGTAAAAAATACCACCTAATAGAACAAAAAATAATCCAATACAGGGGTTATCGCCTCCGATTTGAAGGATATGATGCTCTTGCCCTTAGAAGTTTTGTAGAACGGGAAGTAATCGAAAAATTTGGTTCTATCGTAGGAGTGGGAAAGGAATCAGAAGTGTATGAAGTTCGATCTTATAAATCTCTTGCATTAAAATATCATCGAGAGGGATACACCAACTTTAGAAAGGTGAATCAAAACAGAGACTATACATCGAAAAATCGGCATTTTTCGTGGATGTATACGGCTAGAAAGGCTGCAGAAAAGGAATTTGGAGTTCTAGAAGCATTATATCCAAAGGTATCAGTCCCCCGTCCTATCGATCAGAATCGCCATGCGATAGTAATGGAAATGGTAGATGGTGGAAATTTGTCAGAAGTTAGATTGGATGGAGATCAAATAGTGGCCACATTAGGCTTAATTTTGGAGGAAATTTCTAATGCTATTGATAAGGGGTATGTACACTCGGACTTGAGTGAGTACAACGTATTTGTAGAGGATAACGGAGTAACTATTTTTGATTGGCCACAGGCTGTAAAAACTTCCCATGTCAATGCAGAGGAATTTCTCAAAAGAGATATTGAAAATATAATTAAATATTTTAAAAGGAAATACCCACGTGAGATTCAAAAAATAGATATCAAAACGCTTGTTGAGGATATCTTTGGTGGTGAATTTAATCAGGAATTAGACGGGTATTTCAACGATGCCTGACTCATAGCACTCGGGGCAAAGATCCGCACCTTCTGGTTGATTGAAGATTGCACCACATAGATTGCATTTGAACATCGTGGCTGCTCGCTTGAGTCCGTATTTAATCATGTAATCGTAATGCTGGATCACGGAACTTCTATGCTCTAAAGTTTTAAGAATCCCATATCCGAACAAAAATAGTGCTACGCCTAGGGGAAGCCATGGGAAATTCCATTCATTTTCAAGTGTGCCGAAAAAGAGCCAAATGCCAACCGCACCGATTAGCCAACACCACCAAACCCGAGCTGCACCCGTGAAGATATCTCTTAAGTCAGATGGCTTAACTAGTTGATCTGATGTTTCTGCCATATCTATAAATTTAATAAAAGTACAGAGATATCAAGGTTCCTATCGAAATTGACGAAGAATCATTTCAGTATAGGGGCTATTTTTTAGATTCTTGAGACCAGAATCGATAGGAAATAAGCCATGCCCCAAGTGAAAGTAAGGTCGCTTCAACCATCTCGGGTATTGCGATTCCTTCACTGTATAAATCTAGCAGGTAAGGAGCCACGATTTCAACAATGGACAGGAATGCTACGATTCCTATGAGGATTAATAAGATGCCAAAGTTACGAGACTCCGATAAGTAGGATCCACCTACGAAAACCAATCCGATGGGAGTTGCGATGAAATAGATAGCTGCTACAGGAAAATGTAGTGGAGAAGGAATGGGGAACAATCCGACTAATGCTAGATTGAGTCCACCAATAAATATGAGAGAATAGCCTATTTTTGACATAATTGAGTCGTAATGGCAAGTTCTTATATGAAGACTTCGAGTCAGGAAAACGAAGAGGGCCAAACCGATTCCAGCTACCATCATTCCAGTATTAAATATGAAAATGTGTAAGCCATTGGAGGGGGCAGATCGTGCGATTCTACCAGGTAGTTCACCAACTCCAAGATCGCTGAGTGCAAATTCAGTCCAATTGAACCAAGGTGCAAAATAAATTGCCACTATAACAGATAGGAGTCCAATAGCCGGTCCGAGCAATCCTGCGTAAATGCCCAGTCTACGTAAATTTTCTTTTTCGATTGACATACGTGGATGTCGTTAGTCGGGAATGGGCATAAATCGATAGGGATTAACGAAAGTTATCGGGCTGCTGCTGCAACTCTTTCTTTTTCCTCTTTGTGACGAATTGCATAAGTAGATGCATCATATTCCGCAGCTCCAATTAATTGGGTTGCAAGTGCTTGGTGTGCAGAAGTTTTTTTCTTGAAAGATGCAGTTTTAGTCCCTTCAGCGAGGAATTTTATTGCAAGATCTACACGGCGTTGAGGGGAAACGTCGACTGCTTTTGGGACAGAAACACCGCCGTATTTTAAGCGGACAGTTTCTTCACGGGGGGCGGAATTTTCTATGGCACGAACGAAAATTTGAACGGGGTTTTCTTCAGTTTTTTTGTGAATTAAATCGAACGATTCTCTGAGTATTTGTGATGCTTTTTGTTTTTTCCCCGAGTTTTTTCCAGGAGACATGATTCGGTTAACTAGTCGTTCCAAGGAACTGATCTCTGATTTTTGAAATTGTTTTGCAGAGTGTTTTCCGCGGGAGTCGGAATATGGGCGAAGTACAATATATCGTTGCAATCCTACATCCGCGTATTCAATATCTTGAAGACTCCATTTGCCGAATAAATCGGACATTGGGAAAATGGTTATTTCTTCAGTGGGTGAATCGAGGTTTTGAGGTGTTTCTTCATCCATAATTAACGTACTGGTTTCTCCCGGTTTCCTCGAACCATTTCAAGAAGACTCACTCCATTGACTTGTTCTACTTTATAATTCACACCAGAAAGATCCCCCATGGTCCTTCCAGTTGCGCCACCAATCCCAGAGATAAGAACTTCATCGTGCTCGTCGATAAAGGATATGGCCGCATTTCCAGGACAGAATGCAGTTACTTGTTTCCCATTTTTAATTAGTTGGACTCGAACACATTTTCGTATCGCTGAGTTGGGTTGTTTTGCTTCAATTCCCACTTTTTCTAAGACGATTCCTCGGCCTTGGGGTGCTCCATCCAAAGGATCGGATTTTTTACCCAGGCCGCGGGCCCTTCGGGCATATGTGGGATTTGACCATCGCTGTTTCTGGCGGTCTTTCTTTAGTTTTCGTGCTGCGTATTTTCCGTTAGACATTATATTGGGTTGTTTTTCGAGTGTACATATTTAAAGATCTTGCTTTTATGTTTTTATATTGAGTATTATTTTTTGTTTTATTTTAGAAGGGTTTCGATTGTGGATTTGAGTTGATTTGCATAGGAAGTGCTTATGCCAGGAAGGGCACATAGATCGTCCTCTGATGCATTTGACAAAGCCTCCAAGGTAGTAAATCCGGCTTCAGACAAGACCTCTGCTTTTTTCGGGCCAACCCCAGGAAGGTCTGTTAAATTAAACGAAGGTTGTTCAGAATCAGGAGTGACTTCGATTGATTTTGGTTTAGGAGAGGATTTGGGTTTACTTTTCTTTTTGAGGCCAGGGGGTACGTGTTCTCCATAGTCCATACGAAGTGAAACGTCCCCAGTTCCTAGTTTGATTGGTTTCCCTACAATGACATTTTCAGTCACCCCTCTGAGAGAGTCAGTTTCGCCATAAACTGCAGCTTCGATTAAGTGATTTACAGTTACCTCGAATGCAGCCCGTGCGAGGACGGACCCCTTACTTCCAGATACACCATGCCTTCCTATGGATTCAATTGCTCCAGAGTGCGTCATCATATCAGCAACCAACATGAGGTGCCGAACATTCACATCATCGAGTCCTTGTCCGTCTAGAGTTGCTTTTGTTTCGTTGATGATAGCTTCACGAGCAGCTTCGATACCCAAAGTTTGGTTTATTTCATGAATATTGTTCGTAGTGGTTCGGGTGGAATCTACCCCCTCTATTTTAAGAACTTTTTCGAATGCAGAACCTTCCGTGTAAAGAACATACTCACCTTCATCGTCATCGATTGCTTCTTTTCGGAGAACCACACGGTCGATAGATTCGATTCCTTTGAACACTAGATTTCGGAGTGTAGATACCAACTGAAGTAGTTCGCGGAAGGTTGAAGTGGTGGGTGCCACAATTATTTTATGTCCCTTTCTAGTCAAATTAACATCCAATTTATCTTCTATTAGTGCTGCAACTTGATCGGGTTTCATCCCACGGGAAATCAAAGTATTTTTATTGAGCTGGATTTGGAGGTGCATCTCAACAAGATTGGTAGAAATAGTCCCAAGGGCTATTAGAGGAGAGGCCTCAATTTCCCAGACTACAGAATATGCTTTCTCTTGATCGTGTGCATATTCCCCTTCCAAGTAAATTGTCATTGTGGGTGTTTTTGGGTTGCGACGAGCATCGACCAGCTCAATGAGGCGAGGGAGACCCTGAGTGACATCTATTTCTGCAACACCAGCATAGTGGAAAGTGTTCATAGTCATTTGAGTTCCTGGCTCCCCAATACTTTGGGCTGAAACAGTTCCCACGGGTTCAAGAGGTTCGACGCGAGATCGGAGGTAAACCAATTCTACTTCGTCTGCTATAGCTTGTGCTTGTGTTTTTGTAACTTTATCTAACTCTTGAAATGTAGAAATTAGATCTTCTTTGAGACGAACTGGAAGGTCTTTAGAGCTTACGAGTTCTTGGATTGCACTTGTTACTTTTGCCATTATTAATTACCTCCTTTTTGAGAATCTTCATGTTCGGAGAGGCGGGTTGGACCATCTGATCGGACGCTGAAACCAACACCTTCTGATTGAGGAGAAGTAGTTTCAGGATCAAGAACTCGCTGAGCAATTTCTGAAACGTTGATTGAGAAATCGCTGTTATGAGAAACTAGAGTGGGAGAAAGTCCATCTTCACCGAACTCAAATTGAACAATTCTATTGTTGCTGTCACGAATGGTCCCATCATATTGAACTTCGAGTTCAGAGAGTGCGTTGATTAATCGGCGTTGGAGATAACCAGATTTAGAAGTCCTAACTGCAGTGTCTACCAACCCCTCTCGACCACCCATAGCGTGGAAGAAAAATTCAGTTGGGGTGAGACCGGTGGTATAAGAATTTTCAACGAATCCGCGTGCTGGTGCTGTGAGATCATTTCGGGAGAAATGGCTGAGAGTCCTATCTTCGTAACCGCGATTTATTCTTTCTCCGCGAACGGCTTGTTGACCTACTGCTGCAGCCATTTGGGTCAGGTTAAGTAAGGAACCTCGGGCCCCAGATTGGGCCATGATAACGGCAGGGTTTATGTCAGGGAAATTTTCCTCAGCAATGGTTCCTGCGACGTTCCTAGTTTCACCTAAGACCCCCATTATCAATAATTCGAGAGTTTCTAATTCGTTTCGACCAGGAAGTGTTTCTAGATCACCATCGTCATAGGATTGAATTAGGTCCGCTACTTTTTGGTGGGCGTCTAGAATTGTTTCGTTTATTTGCCCTTGTGCAGTTTTTGGAATAGATTCGTCGTCGATTCCAATAGAGAATCCAAAATGCATTATTGCCCTCATTGCCAATCCAGATACTTCGTTTATAAAAATTCTTGCACGGTTTGAGCCGAATTCTTTGAAAATTTTATCGACGATGACACCACCAAATGCACCAATGGCCTTTTCGTCGATCGTTCCGCCTATCAATTGACCACTTTGGATCACAACAGTGTCTCCTACTGAAGAAGAGAACTCTAGATCTAATTGTACAGGTAAAAGTTCAGAAAAAATTGTCCTACCATACCACTTTTCAATCCCATCATCCCCTACGAAATCTGCAGGAGGTAATTCGTCAATGCTAGTGGTTCGAAGTAGATCCAATGCCTGAGTTTCGTTGAAACTAGGATTCTCATGGGTTAATAGGTAGGTCCCAGTGATATGATCTTGGATTGCCCCAATAATATTTTCTCCAAATCGGGGGGAGAGTATTTGTTCTTGTACCCTCATGAGTACACGTGCTTCTGCTCTTGCTTCTTCATTTTGTAATGCGTGAAGATTCATTTCATCCCCATCAAAATCTGCATTATAAGGAGGACAAACGACTGTGTTGAGCCTGAAAGTTTTGTAGGGCATGACTACAACTTCGTGTGCCATTATGGACATCCTGTGGAGGGAAGGTTGTCGGTTGAATAGAACGATATCCCCATCAATCAAATGTCGATTTACAGTCCAGCCAATCTCGATTCGTTCGGCAAGTTCCTTGCAATTTTTCTCAGTTATTTTGAGCCGCCTTCCATCTTCACGAGTGACATAATTTGCGCCGGGATGGATAGCAGGACCATTTGCAACATAGAGTCGTACATGTTCGATATTAGACTCATTTATTATCATGGTCTGTGTCATTTCTACCGCGACACGTTCAGGCACACCTACCTCGTTTAAGGAGAGTGTGGGGTCGGGGCTGATTACAGTGCGTGCGGAAAAGTTGACGCGCTTTCCGGATAAGCTCCCACGGAAACGGCCTTCTTTCCCTTTTAAACGCTGAGAGAGTGTTTTCAAAGGACGTCCAGATCTATGGCGTGCAGGAGGAGTTCCAGAGATTTCATTGTCCATGAAGGTGGTTACGTGATATTGCAGCAATTCCCAAAGGTCTTCGATAATTAATTGAGGGGCCCCAGCTTCTCGATTCTCCATAAAGCGTTGGTTGATACGAATTATATCTACGAGTTTGTGTGTGAGATCGTCTTCGGATCTTTGTCCATTATCCAGAGTTATGGAGGGTCGAGTGGTGACTGGAGGGACTGGAAGAACGGTTAATATCATCCATTCAGGTCTAGAATTAATAGCATCGATTCCCAATAATTCTAAATCATTGTTGGGTATATCTTCGAACCAATCGCGGATTTCAGATGGCATTAATTTATTGGCATCTTTTACTGTGAGATCCACTTTGAGTGCTTTTTGAATTGCAATTCTGTCCTCTTCTAGAGGTCGGAACTCTCCAGAAATTATTTGGTTGATTCGGTCGATAGGTATTTTTGTTATTTCAGATAGCTCTTGAGGCGAAACTCCAGTGGAGGTTTCGTCCTCGGTATCGGGTTGCATTGCACCGAGAATTAGATTAGAATATTCACTCGATAGAACATCCTGTACTTCATAAAAGGTCGTAGGCTTTTCATGTTGAATGTCGTATTGTTGTGCACCGCATTCGGGGTGGGGACAAAAGTCATGTTTCTTTGTCATTCGGACAATATCTTTAGCCACAGTTTCGGGAGAGAGTATCAACCCTTGAGCACGTTTATATCGATCTTTTATACCGATTTTTTCTTCTTCACTCAAGACTATTCTCGAACATTTTCTACATGTTGTTCGGAGGAGTCTTCGGATGAGTTTTGAAAAGCTGACGTGTATAACCGGTGCGGCGAGCTCGATGTGTCCGAAGTGCCCGTTGCAAGACCCTGCTCGTTGCCCACAGGTTCGGCATTCCAGGCCAGGGTCTATAACACCCAGCCGGGGGTCCATAAGCCCCATGTCGATGGGGAATCCATCATCGTCATAAGTATCTGCAGTTATCACTTTGGTTGCAGACATTTCCCGGTATTCTTCAGGGTCCATCAAACCGAAGGTTATTGCCTTAATTTCTTTTGGTGTTTGTATTGTTCTCATAATTGATCAGTAAACCGAATAATCTAGTTTTAATCTGGGTGCGATTCCAAGGGCTTTCATTTCATCTAGAAGTAGCTTAAATGCATAGCTCATTTCCACCTCATGTATATCTGTTTCTTCTCCACAGTTGGGGCAATACACGCGGCGGTATGTTCTGTGTTCTATTGCCACCATACCGCAAGAACCACAAATTGGAATCGACTCACGGTCTGATTCATCTAAGAGGCGCTCTTTTAGTGTCAGCGCTGCGCCATGTCCGATGAGTACATCACGTTCCATCTCTCCAACACGGAGTCCACCTTCACGGGCGCGGCCTTCAGTGGGTTGTCGAGTTAGGACTTGGACTGGCCCACGCGATCGTGAATGTAATTTGTTGCTAACCATGTGGTAGAGTTTGTGGTATAGGATGACTCCAACAAATATATCAGCTTGAATTTTTTCACCAGTGACGCCGGAATGCATCGTTTCCTTTCCAGAAGACATGAATCCATGATCCTCTATTGATTGTCTGAGGCTATCACCATCTTCACCTGTAAACGCTGTGCCATCAACTCTGCGCCCTTCTATAGAGCCTACTTTACCGCCCAACATCTCAAGAACATGTCCAACTGTCATTCGAGAGGGGAGAGCGTGTGGATTTATGACTAGGTCAGGGACGACACCTTCACTAGTGAACGGCATGTCTTCTTGAGGGGCTATGTGACCTAGCACTCCTTTCTGCCCATGTCTAGATGCAAATTTATCACCTAGTTCGGGGATTCGTTGGTCTCTAACACTTACCTTCGTCAATTTAGATCCATCTTCGCCTTCCATTACAGTTACAGTATCAACGATTCCTTTTTCACCAGATCTCATGGTTACACTTGTTTCTCTCCGTTTTTGAGGTGAAAGTCCACCCATGTCACTAGGTTCTTCTAAGAATCGAGGGGGGGATGTTTTCCCCAGCAAAACGTCGTTTTCACTGACGAGTGTTTCTGGTTCGATTATCCCATCTTCTGCCAAATGCATATAAGATTCTTCCCCTCTAGCTCCTCTAATTTCTTGGTCAGGTATCTCGAATCGGTCTTCTTGTCCACCGGGATATCTTCGTTCTGCTCCCTCATAGGTCCTGAAAAAGTGGGATCTTCCCAATGCTCGATCGATGGAACCTTGATTCATAACTAGAGCATCTTCAATGTTGAAGCCCTCATATGACATTACTGCTACAACGAAGTTTTGTGCTGCGGGACGATCGTCGTATCCAATTTGTTGTGATGTTTGAGTAGTTACCAAGGCTAGTTGAGGGTATTGAAGTAAGTGCTGCCTGGTGTCGGGTCTAATTCGATAATTTGCCGCACACATTCCTAGAGATTGTTTCATCATACCAGACCCCATCGTGATTCGAGGAGAGGCGTTGTGTTCAGGATATGGAACCATTCCAGCTCCTATTCCGAAAATTAATTGTGGGTCAATTTCCATATGAGTGGTTTCGGGAGAGATATCCTCTTCATTTAAGGCCACCAATAGATCTTCCTCTTCTTCTGCATCTATGAATTCGATTCGTCCACTACTAGTTAAATCGGAGAAAGTGAGCTCCCCAGAATTGAATAGATCCATTTCTTCACGGGTGATGGTTAATTCGCCATCTTCCACAACTAAAAGGGGACGTCTAGCCCGCCCAGCGTCGGCATTGACTATGACTTCATTTGTTCCAGCATTATAGGAGACATTTACCATGCCACTCATGGAATTGGATCTTCGAAGTTCTCTGATTCGAGATACGAGAACATGTGGTTTTGCATGAGTTCCAATGAGACTACCACTTAGGTACACTTTTGCTTCCCTTACCATGATTAGGATGCCTCCTCGTCAGCGACGGCGTTTGGGTTCAATTCGGCGAATCCGGGTAGACGATTGACACCGAGTGAAAATAGTTCTTGTACGAGTTTTTGGTCGTCGGGAATAGATTGTGAAAGTTCCATTGCCTGTGCAAAATTCTTTACCAAACCACAATTCGGTCCTTCGGGGGTTTCAGAGGGGCAAATTCGACCCCATTGGGTAGCATGAAGATCACGAGCTTCAAAATGTGGTTGGCTGCGAGAGAGTGGACTTCTTAATCGTCGGAGATGAGATAAAACGCCCATGAAATCGGTCCGATCGACTAGTTGAGAAACCCCAGAACGCCCCCCAACCCAATTCCCGGTTGCAAGTGGATGTTCCAATCGTTCTGTAAGAACATCTGATCGAACAACTGTGCTAACAGTGAGATTTCTATTTCGCATATGTGCACGCTCTAGTTGGTACTTCACATCACGGGCGAGTTTGTTTAGAGCAGTTCTAAATAGATCCTGCATCAGATCCCCGGAGACTTTCAAACGTTTGTTTGAGTAATGGTCCTTGTCATCAGGGGCGCGGCGGCCTAATGCGAGTTCAAAACAGGCTTCGGCCATTCTACAGAGATAATACGCTTTGGCAATGCGGGTATCTTCATCGGAAAATCCAGACTGATGTAAGTGAGGAAGTAGATAGCGATCGATGATATATGTTGCGCGTTTTAGTTGGTAATTCCTCCCCTGCCCACTTGCAACGCGACTACCTAATTTCTGAATGGCTTCTTCGTGGGTTTGTACAGTGGCTTCCTCGAGATTTTCTAGCATGAATTTGATGATCTCGGGATCGTCTGATACTCTTTTTACAATTTCCTCATCACTTTCCAATCCAAGTGCACGTACCAACGTAACGAAATTTACAAATCCAGATATGCTAGGGAAATTAACCTCAAGTATACCATCTCGGGAACGTTCGACAAGTACGAGTGCACGGTATCCACGGCGTTGACTAAATGTTTTTGCCACTTGGATTTGGTCACCATATCGGGAATCATATTCCGCTATGATTTTGTTTGGAGAGAGATCTTCAGAAGTCATTAGGACACGTTCGGAACCGTTGACTATGAAATAACCACCGGGGTCTTCAGGGTCCTCTCCAATTTCAATAAGTTCTTCGGGTGTAAAATTGGAAATGTTGCAAACATTAGACCTTAGCATAATAGGCATTCTTCCGATTTTAATTTCGGATTCGTCTAATATTTTAGCATGGTCCCCACGGCCCTGTAGAATGCGCATTTCCATGAATAAAGGGGCAGAATAAGTGAGATTTCGTAGTCGGGCTTCCTGAGGATACAAGAGTTCTTCAGAGCCATCCGCTTCTCGCACGCGAGGAGTAGTCACCCGGATATTCCCTAGTTCGACATAGATAGGAGGAACATCGCCTTTATCTCCAATGTCTGTTTCAATCAATTTTTTTTCAGATACGACATCTTGCATACCTTGTTCGAGGAAGGCATTGAAAGAACGGAAATGATGTTCAGCAAGACGTGATTTTGAGAAATACGATTTGGATAAAGAGCGCCTATCATCGGTGGTGAGTTTCATTCGACCACCATCCTGTAAACGGTCGCCGTGTCAATTGTTCTAGAAACTCTAGTTATTTTGATGATATCTCCAACAGAAACGTTGGGAGGTAATGCGGCATCGGAAATTTTTATTTTTGGGAGATCTGTTAGAGTAACCCGATATTCTGCGAGTAGAGAAAGGGCTTCATCTTCGTCCAAAAGTTCATGTGTGGGTACAAGTTTATGATTAGATCTATCAGACATGGTTGCTTTTAAAGTGGGGGGTGTAGAGACGTTGCTCACGAAAGACTGCGATTTTATTAGAATGGCACCCACTTAAATCTTGTTAAAACAAACGCACAGCTAACTCTACAGACGAGGTGCTTCGATGATTCTCGTCACTGTCACAGTATGAGGACTCAAAGTACAAATAGTTTTTTCTAAATATAGCAAATGTTTTTGCAAAGTTTTAAGTTTAAATGTGGGGTAGCTTGCAGCGCTATTGATTAAAAATCAGATAGTAATACGCAGTGCCCGGATGGTGTAGTGGCCTATCATACGACCCTGTCACGGTCGTGACTCGGGTTCAAATCCCGGTCCGGGCGTTTGGAATTTATGAATTATATTTCAGAAATAAATGAGCGAGGATGCGCCAGGAAATAGAAGTTATTCGGCGACTTGGCAGATTGATAACGCGGTTGATGCATACATTTTTGCCGCCTGTACCAATTCTTCAGGGCTCAAAGATCTTCGGGTGTAGTCAGATCCTTCAGGGCCGGGGCCAGGTCCACACTTGACACAGGGGATTCCATGTTCATGGTAGATAATAACATCGTGCCATCTGCTGTGCTGCTCCCAGTGTAGAGGTATCGGATCCGTTTGATACACAGTTCGATATGAATTTTCTATGTGGTTGGTTAGATCTTCGACAAATGCTGCTTCGGGGGCAGATCCAGTTTGAGATCGGTAAGTGACAACCTCAATTTCAGGATCGAGTCCACGAACGAATGCCCGGAATTCTCGATCTACGTCCTGAGGCAATCGTGCCGGAGAGGTTCGGATATCAACGTACATATTGAGTACTGCTGGTTGGTAATTTGGTTTGGGAGGAGCACCGGCTCGGATAGATCCTACATTAACATTTGGCCTAATTTCTCCACGTGGTTCTCCATCAGTACCAGAATAAGTATAGACATTATCCTTTGTGTATTGTTCACCCCATTCACGTATTGCATCGATTATTGGTAGTGCTTTGTAGATAGGATGCCGTGCATTGTCTATATAGGGTATGTAAGCGGGGTGACCTTTTACAGTTAGTTTGAGGTAAAGAACACCGGGCAAGGACCAGTTTACTAGCATACGTGAGCTCTCCACCACGACTGCATAGTCAGAAGTGACCCCCGAGTTGAGTAATTGTTGAGTACCGATCCCATGTCCTCGATAGCGGGGACCTTGGTATTGATCTATCTCCGCCTTTCCAGTTTCTGCTGCAACGCCTGCAAGAATTAAGTCATTGTTGAGTTCTATACCGGAGTCTTTGATTGCTTTTGCTGCAATCATAAAGGTTGCAACGTTTCCTTTACAATTGGAACTTCCAGCGCCGTAGAGTCGTCCGTCTTCCATATAAGGTACGGGTTGCCAAGATTTATGATTAGACAATTCCCCGTAAACGAGATATTCATCATGAGGGTCAAGTCCACCCTGGCTTGTGTCGAGATGGCCGTTGTACATGAGAGATTTTCCTTCTGCAGGATTTACTCCTGAAATTCTTCCAATCGCATTGTAGCGTTCAGGGCCTATTTCTTGTAGCCTTCCAGACAATCCATTTTCTTTCATCCAATCGGCCATAAACACCCCAACGGGGCCTTCGCCTCCGGGAGGACTTGGTATGGCAATTAATTGTTTTGCTAATGATAATGTATCTTCCTCGTTGATTTGATCGAAGACACGTTGCAGGTTTTCATCCATGTAGAAGATAAGAATACTTAGGATATACAGTTATTGAAAGTTAAGTGGTATGAACAAGCTAACTTTTTAGTCTACGAATGTGGATGTTAACAACATGGTAAATTCATCGTCGAGAGTGCACATCCTCACCACAGGGGGAACCATTCAAAATGATCTGAGTATAGAAGGATATCTCTCAGGAAGTGAGTTACTGGATAGAATTCCGGAGGCAAAAGAAATTGCAGAGGTCACAGTTGAAGACATAGCTAGTGTAGGGAGTCAGTCGATGACTACAGAAATTTGGTATGAGTTAGCCAATAAGATCAACTCATCTGCAGAGGTGGAAGGCGGCCCAGATGGTTTTGTAGTCACAAGTGGATCAAACACATTAGAAGAAACAGCATATTTCTTGAATTTGGTGGTGAAAACAGAGAAACCAGTTGTATTGACCGCATCTCAAAGAAATCATGGGATGATTGGGAATGATGGAGATAGAAATTTGGTTGACGCGGTTAGAGTTGCAAGTGTAGAGGAGTCAAAAAATAGAGGGGTTTTAGTAGTATTAAATGATCAAATTCATTCTGCACGGGAGGTGACCAAAGTAGTTACGAGTCGCCCTGATGCGTGGTCGTCAGGAGACATAGGAGTACTAGGTTTGTGTGATAAATATGGGTATGTCCAATACTACCGAGAAACTCAGAGGGGGCACGCTCCAGATGTGATTTTTGATCTTTCTACATCAAGCTCAGAAACATTTCCAAAAGTTGTAGTAGAATACTCGATAGCCAATGCAGATGGGAGTGGGATTCCCTATGAAATTGAAGCAGGAGCACAGGGGATTGTTTATGCAGGGTTTCCAACGGGTGCTCCCGCAGAACCAAACGGGGGAGGCCAGGCAGAACAATTGCGGCTTGCGGCAGAAATTGTCCCGGTGGTAATGAGCCACAGAGGATCCGATGGATGGCCGTACCGCAGACGTACGGTATTGGAGGGGGGATCGTTTATTTGGGGAGATACACTATCGCCTCAAAAGGCGGCGATACTGCTAGCTCTGAGTCTTACAAAAACATCAGATCCAGAAGAGATACAGAAAATTTTCTTAAAGTATTGAAAATAAGACACAGATAGCTATGCTAGTCGTATGGCGAGATGACCTGACCGGGCGAGATGATCTTATTATTTTCGTCTAAGCGCAAGATGGTTGGGTCGAATAGTCCATATATCCTCGATTGTATCCACGAAGGTAGACCGAGAGCTTCTTGATAGGTGCCATAGGCCATGATAATAACCAAATCATCCACGTTAGACAGATGGGCCGCTGCCCCATTAATACATATTTCTCCTGCTTCTCCTTCAATTGCATAAGACCAAAATCGAGATCCATTAGTTAGATTTACAACTTGAACTTGGTCATACTCAGCAATATTTGCAGCTTGAAGGAGTGATTTGTCGATGGCAATACTACCTTCATAGTCAATGCTAGTGTCAGTTACTGTTGCCCTGTGTATTTTAGATCTCAACCTCGACCTCATTAGATATCAGTTCGTTGTTGGCAGCACTATTTAGGGTTGGTGATACAAATAAATTGAAATCCAAGTGAAATAAATTAAGACTATATGACTTTTAGGTTTAGATGGGTAAAATTCAAAACTTTTATATCTCTGATCCCATATCAGATGTACAATGAGTCAGAGTGGTATGGCTGCGAGTAGCATACTAGAAAATGCAAGTACCGTTCTACGAGAGAGGTATGGTAGGATCGGGCTCACATTATTATTGCTATTTCTGATATCAGGAGGGGCGGATTTTGCATTCCAAACATCTGGTTTGATCCAAGAAGTAACGTTGGCCTCAATAATGGATGCATATTTTCAAGTATCAGTTTTTGTCGCCGTGACACTTTTGATTTTTTTTAGTTTAGAAAAGTATCTCCACATAGACGTTGGGCAAGTGATGCAGAATGGGCAGAAATGGCAGGTTCCAATTGCAACGGTTTTAGGTCTCCTCCCAGGTTGCGGAGGTGCAATAGTTGTCATTACGAGTTTTGCTAGGGGGAAAGTCACATTGGGTGCAATGGTTGGTGCATTGATAGCGACGATGGGAGATGCAGCATTCCTACTTTTGGTTCAAGAGCCCACCACATATGTTAGAGTTATTTTGATATCCGCAGTAGCAGGAATATTGACGGGGTGGGCAGTGGATAAATACCACCCTGGAGAACTCTATACAGTTGCCAAGGTGAGAACTCTAAATGTGATTGGAGAGATCAGAAGAAGAGACATAATATATATCGTTCTTGCGGCCCCAGGGTTGATTTTGGGAATGCTCGGCCTCATGCAAGTGGATGTATACAGTTTTGGGACGCCTGTTTTGGTAGTAGGAATAGGTGGTGTGGTAATATCTATGCTGATATGGAGTGTATCCCCAGTTCAAGCGGTAACACTTTCAGGAGATCACCCAGTTACTCGGACGGCAGAAGAGACTTCGTTTGTGACCATCTGGGTTATCGTTGCATTTCTATTGTATGAATATTCTTACGCATTTTTTGGCCTCGATCTAGCGGTGATGGCGCAAGCAGCATGGTTGTATATCCCATTGCTAGCGGTATTAATTGGATTCATACCAGGATGTGGTCCTCAGATTCTAGTTACTACGTTGTATCTCCAGGGAATTGTTCCATTCTCGGGGTTAATAGGGAATGCAATTGCTAATGATGGGGATGCACTATTTCCTGCAATAGCTCTGACACCAAAAATGGCAATTATTGCTACACTATATAGTGGGATACCGGCCCTAATAATTTCATATTACTTCTTATTTTTCACATAGTTGATGTGTTCGCGGAAAAGGAGGTGGAATGGATCTAATAAAATAGATTTCCTTCCATGATTGTGCGAGAAGTTCTATCGGCCTCAGTATATGTTATTTCATTATTAACGATTCCCACTCCGATACGCATTGTTCCTTTAGGATGTCCAAGAATAATAGAATCCCCACTGTGAGTGGGAGAGAGTGCTTGATTGGGAATTGTCCCCTCTAAAAGAGCAGCAGAAGCCGTGCACATTGCACCAGTGACGGCATAAGCAGGATGTGCCTTTTGCATAGACATAATTCGAGCTATGATATCGTGGCTGCTTGAAGCTATTTCGTCCCCAGAAAGTGTAGTATAATCGCAGGGATTTCCTACAATAGCTACCTTTGGAAATCCAGGACTATGGGAAGTTGCATTTTGGAAGTCATCAACGATTCCAGCACGCTCACATGCGATTGAGCGGATGTGTTCTAACGTAGAAAGTAGATCGGCGTCTCCATTTATTTCTGCAGGGGGGATGGCAGCAGATACACCTAAATCGCTGGCATTAACAAAAACACAAGGGGTAGTTACATCTACAATAGATACCGCAATGTCACCTATAGAATCTACAGAAATGACTTCAGAAGTATGTCCGGTAGGGAGTAATTTGTTTGTCACAGATCCAGAGGGATCTACAAATCGGGATCGTATAGGACTACCATTCCCAGGAACTCCATATACTGTGAAATCGCCCTCATATTGTGGAGATCCATCCGGGGTTGTGGAAAGAGATTGTTCAATAGTAGAGTTGGTATTTTCATTGTATAAGGTTAAATTAGTAGTGTGAGAAGGTATCGTTTTTACCATCCCAGATTCAATTCCAAAAACCCCAACCCCGAAGGTGAGATTTCCACAGTTTCCGCCCCAATCGACTGTGTTGTCATTGACCGAAACTTGCGCGAATTTATAATCAAGGTCAAAATCGTTTTTTTCAGAAGGAGAGACCACCATGGCTTTGCTAGTTGTGGAATGAGACCCTCCAATTCCATCGATTTGCATAGAATCGGGACTTCCAAAAACTCGGAGTAGTACTTGGTCCCAAGTAGACTCGTCTGAAGGTAAGTCGCTGCGTTTAAAATAAACTCCTTTGCTAGTCCCACCGCGAATTATCATTGCAGGGATAGATTTTTGCACCATTCTTGTGGGTTGGGTAGAGAGTGTTAACTAAGTTCCGGTGGGTATTGGACCAGGAGGTACTATTTATTGGTGACAGATTGGTGTCTTTTTTTCAGGGCGCCTGTTGCTTGCAGTTCCCATTTCTTGCCATAAAATCCATAAAACACAATTAGAGCCATCCAGATATAGGAACATACGATTCCAACATAAATGCCGAAGACACCAAAATTAAGAGGAACACTTAGTAGATAAGACAAACCCAAAAATACTCCAAAGAATCCAGTGGTCCTAGCTATAAATGGTGTCAACGCATCTCCAGCACCTTGAAGGGATCCTGCTAGCGAGAAATAAAGAGAGACGAATATGATTGCAACGGAAAAGGTTTTTGCAAAATTAGTGGCATGATAGATGGTTAGAGAATTGGAAGTGAAGAGGCTTACAAGAAATTCGGATTGGATGAATAAAATAAAACCTGCAATTGTGAGGACCACTGCACTAATCCCAGCGGTGAACCAACCCTCAAATCTTGCTTGTTCAAGGTCTTCCTTACCAATTGCTTGCCCGACGACTATACTCGAAACGGTACTATAAGCTCTATAAAATGGGCCTGTTAATTGGTGATACATTCTTCGACCTATATGATATGCTGCAGTGACTTCTGTCCCAAAGAGTAAAAGTAGTGCATTAAAGGGGAAATATACAGCAGTAGTAATTATTCCACTTACCATTTGAGGAGTACTTATTACGAGAAGTTGCCGAGTGATGACGAGATTTCGAGGGAATTTGAACGTTGTTAAAACCCCTGTTGAAACGAGTGCAGATAAGACCAGTATTGCTGAAAAATAATGCGCAATCGCAGTGGCCATTCCCACTCCTAAAAGGGATAGTTCGGGGAACGGTCCAATTCCAAGTCCAAGTAAAATGGATCCGATAATATTGAGTATGTTTGCGGCAATTAGTATGTAAGTAGGGGTACGGGTATCACCCGTTCCTTGGAGAGCTTTAGATCCAACAATAGTAATTATATCTGCAGGGGCTGCAAAGAGAACCACTGCCAAATAGATTCCACCGAGTCTAGATACCTCGGCGGGTGCCCCAAGGAGATCAAGTGCATTTTGGCCGAATAGGATTCCAATCAGCGCAAGGGGAATACCGAGGAAGAATCCAAGTAATAAAGATTGGGAAACTACCTCATTTCGACTAGTGAAATTTCGTCCTCCAGTATCTTGACTGGATAGCGCGATGGCACCCCCACCAAGACCATGACCAACCCTCATGGAGAGTTGGGCATAGACGTCTGCAATTCCTATTGCAGCTATTGCCGCAGGAGAAAAAAGTCCGGTTATAAAAATATCGACAGTTCGCATTAAAGTATTGAAGAATTGTTCAGCCATCAAAGGGGTTGACAAAGAAAAAGATCGGAAGAGAGTTTGTTTAAATTCTTCAATTGTTTTATTCACAACATATAGATATCACATGCGGTTGTTTTAGGATATCGAATCGGGTGATGAAATTAAAAATAAATCATTATTCCAGCGCCAAAGGCAACGAAAAGGGCGCCTATGACCACTTTCTGCGTGATGCGTTCGAGGTCACGAAGGAAGAGGAAAGAGAGTAATACCGTGAATAATCCAGCAGTACTAATTAAAGTGGACACGATGGCAACAGGGCCAAGGTCGAGAGCGGTAAATGCCAGGAATAGACCAACAGAAGATACAATTCCAGCGGCGATGAAATAGCCAGTTGCAGGTAGAGAAGGAGGGCGCAGGAGATCGCGTCGGAAGATAAATAAAAATAAAAAAAGTCCGACAAAAGCTGCAGTATCGTTTAAAGCTATTGCCTGTAGTACAGTCGCAGGGGTTTCTACGAGACCAAATCGTCGTATGACTTGTCCCAAGCCGAATGCGAATCCGGCAAAAACGGGTAAGACTAGATCTTGAAAGCTCCAACCAGAGATATTTCCACCTTTAGAAGTGGCGAGAAGTGAAAGTCCAACGACAACTAATAGGATCCCTGCAGAATGAATGGCAGAGAGTGGTTCACTTAATAGGAAGAGGGCTAAAATGGCAGCGAATGCCGGTAGGGTTGAAGCACCGATACCTGCGATGCTAGCTCCAACTTTATCAATGCCAATGTAAAATGAAATTCGCCCTATTGTAGTTCCAAGAATTCCCCCGCCTAAGAAGATTAACGCAATTCGGGGAGATATACTAAGTATAGCATCTAAACCCTGAGTGATGTAAAGGGCGGACCAAAATATTATAGTCCCAACAGTTATAACGGCAAAGGCTGCTTGAAGGGCATGTCCTCCATAGGCCATTCCACGTTTGGATAACACTGGGTCAATTCCCCAGACAACTGCTGCAGCTAGAGCAGCGAGATAGATATCAATAGACACATGATCTTTGGGGGGGAAGTTGGATAAAGAGGATGATTAGAAGAGAGGGACTTCAGAAGGGATAAAAAAATAATGGAAGATATAAATTTTATTAAGTTGGGAATAAGGATCGGAAAAATTGCACTCATATTGGGAATTGTTCTTAGCCTACTATTAGTGGCGGTTCAGATAACAGGAACTCCTGAAGTTCAACAGAGAGATATGCCAGGGATAGAATGGGATATTGAAAGAATTAATTCCACGCATGTTTCAATAAAACATATTTTGGGAGAGCCAATCCAAGTAGAAAGTGTATTGATAACGGTAGAAGGAAGAGGTAGGCCAATTCATAAGGTAGATCCAATTGAGCAAGGGGACGTCATAGTAACTCAGGCGTATGAAGGGACACTAGTTGAGATATTCTGGGAACAGGAAAATGAATATCTAAGATTGATGCACAGGTCTAGAGTCTGACGGACACGGCGGGATTTGAACCCGCGATCTAGAGGTTAGGAACCTCTCGCCCTATCCTGGCTAGGCCACGTGTCCTTGGTAACAGAGTATTATTTACAATTACTTCTTTTCATCGATGATGAATGGGGATGGGGGCGTTACCATACGGTGGATCATATGGAAAATGAGGGGTGCATAGAAGTGATGTTAATCTTTAGATTCTTTCTTTGAATCTTTCTTTGAATCTTCCTTCTGGGAGTCAGAATCAGATCCGCCAGTCAAATCGCCGATTTCTTTTTCTATTTCTTCTCGTCCTCGTTTGAATTCGCCCATTGCTTGTCCGGTGGATCTGGCTAGCTGCGGAATCTTGTTTGCTCCGAATAGAAGTATTGCGATGAGCAAGATGACAGCGAGCTCCATTCCACCAGGAATGCCGAACTGGAGTGGTACTATAGCAACCATTGTGAGCCGTTTAGAGAGTGATGATAATAGTCTTTTTGATTACACTTAATGTCAGACAATGGAAGATAATATCAAATACAAGGAGAGTATAGTACTACGAGAAGATGCCTGAAAAGAGGATACATAGTGAACTTTCCGAAGATTTCGAGGTCATCAAGGGGGTTATGCAGACATATGAGAAAATAGGGTCACATTTTTCCCAAACTAGATTTCATCCATGGCCAGAAGTAGGGAAATTTCTGGAAGAATTATCAGGAGATATCGCGCTTGATATGGGTTGTGGAAATGGGAGACACTCAGAACTGCTATCGAAATGTGTAGAAAGAGTTGTTGGAGTCGATATGAGCTCGATGATGTTACTTGAAACTAGTAATAGAGGAAAGGGTAATGCGTTTGAAGTGAATCCCATACGGGGGAATGTGATGGAATTGCCAGTTCAGACAGGGTGTGTAGACATAGGAGTTTATGTTGCGACGATACATCATCTGCCTACCACAGAATGTAGGATTGCTAGTTTAAATGAGTTGGAGCGAGTGTTGGTTGCAGGAGGAACTGCAATTGTGGGGTCTTGGTGTACAGAGCATGAACGTTTTGAGGAAGGGAAAGGTTTTGATACACTTGTTAATTGGACCCTTCCAGACGGGACTGTGGTTCCGCGGTATTACCACATTTACGATATAGAAGAATTTGAGAGAGATGTCAATGCCAGCAGGTTGGAAGTGATAGACATATACTCAAATGAAGGGAATTGTTATTCTGTTGTGAGCAAGGGTTAATCGGAAAGATTAATTGAAATTCCGGGTTTGAATTTGAAGGTGAATATCAAGGCGAGGATGTTAATGAAAAATAGAGAAAGGAATGCGAGATAATAGTCCCCAAATATATCACGAATGATCCCCATTCCAGAAGGGCCTATTGCGGCGAGAGAATAACCAAAAAAAAGAACAATGGAAGTGAGTTTTTCTGCTGTTTTCTCATCTGAGGAATAATCAATTGGCAACGTCATAGAAAGGGGGAAAATACCACCCAGGCCAATCCCGAGTATGCTGACCCACAGGTAAGGTACCAAAAGAGGAAACATTGTGATAGCAAACAGCCCAACTGCGCTTAGGATCAAACTAAAGAAAATCCAAGGCCTTCTATCGATATTTGAATCTGATAGAGCAGAGATACTTGCAGTTCCGAGTAGTTGGGTTAATAAAAATACAGTAAGTAATAAGCCCGCTTCGTTTGCAGACCAACCTAGAGACATATACAGAGGGGATAGCCAAGATAATACTGAATAGAATAGGAGAGTCACAAGAGCGAGGAATAAAGAGATCGCCCAAACCCAAGTGTGGGACCAAGTTGTTTTTGGGAAAACAGAAGCAATAGATGCAGTAGGAGGAGTTTCAGAACGTTTCTGTAGTGTGAGGGGAAACCAAACTACCAGAGCGATAATTGCAAAAATAGACCAAAATGCAAGCGAAAATGTCCAGTCCCCAAAGAATGTTAACAAGGGGACGGAAAAACCAGCAGCAACTGCGGCCCCTAGAGTTAGAGAAGTTGCATAAATTCCGGTGACACTTGCTGCTCGATTTGGAAAATAGGTTTTTACAAAAGAGGGAAGCAGTGTTTGGGCAATTGCAATTCCCATACCAAGGACTATGGTAGTCCCAAGAAGCAAAAGTAGATTAGAACCCCAAAGTCGGGAGAGGGTTGCAATACCAATTAAAAAAACAGCATAAAAAATTGCCTTTTCTCGTCCAAAAAATCGAGAGAATGGGACTGCTAAAAGGGCAAATATTCCCATTGAGAGGGTAGGGATGGTAGTTAATAGACTAGCAATGAAGTAGCTCAGATTTAGATCCGTTTTGATCAACTCTAGTAGGGGAGGAACAGAAGCGATGGCAGGACGAAAATTGAATGATATCAGTATCATACCAAAAATTAAAAGAAATCGTTTTGAGAGAGAAAGAGAAGTCATTTGTTGGAACTATTTATTCGAAGGGGAAGGGTGTACTGATTGTGAGATCGGGTTTGAAATTCGATGAAGAGGGGGCCCTTGGAAATGGGAAGATCCATATCAGAGGGAAGAGAATAAGTATAGTAAGCGTTCGTGGTCTAGTGGTATGACTAGGGCCTTCCAAGCCCTAAGCCCGGGTTCAATTCCCGGCGAGCGCATTGTCCTAATGGATTCGATTATTGGTCTGAATTAATCTTCTTGAAGTAGATCATTAATTGCGTTCATGCACAACAGATGTTCTTCTTGTATTTTTTTAAGCTGTCTTAGCACGGCATTATCATATGTTTTTACGTCTTTTGCATAGTCAACGGCTTGGGTGAACTGGCTTTCTGCACCATATTCTTCTTGGACCCTTGCGAGAACGCGCAGTGTTTGGCGAGGATCATTCTTGACTGAATAAATATAATCAAATAGTTCTTGTTTGTTTTCCTGAAACCACTTTTCACGGGATTTGACAGTGGCAAGGTCCGGTATATTAAACATAGCTAAAGATAAGGATAGTCGGACTTTAATTAATCGTCCAGTGAAGACATATCAGAGAATATTTCTCTCGCCTTGATCATTTTTGGAAGGGTGTTGAAAATACAGTAAGGATTGGAAGGATTTTTTGAAAAGTAATCGTGATGATACTCCTCAGCTTCGTAAAAAATAGATAATTCAGATATTTCAGTTACGATTGGATTATCATACGCATTTTGTTCAGTTAATGAATTTACATAAGATTCTGCTGCTGACTTTTGAGTGGAGTTGTGATAGAAAATTGCAGATCTATATTGAGATCCAACGTCGGGTCCCTGTTGATTGAGTTGAGTGGGGTCATGTATGGCAAAGAAAATTTCAAGGAGATTTTCATATGAAAATGAGTTGGGATCATAGGAGAGCTGTACGGCTTCTGCGTGGCCAGTTTGTCCAGAACAGACTTCATTATAGGTAGGATTTGTAGTCTCTCCTCCGCAGTATCCGGGTTTGACCGGGCCGATCGTTTTAAATTGAGAGAATGCAGCCTCGATGCACCAGAAACATCCGCCAGCAAAAGTGGCACGCAGAAATTTTTCAGACATGGTTGGTAGATCGCGATGTAAAGATATGTACTAAATGGTTTAGATAAAATAAATGGAGGAAAATCACGGGTTGCAGGTTTTTGCTTTTAGAGATGGGTGACACATGTCTTACCGTTTAGAAGCATATATTCGTCTATTGTCGGTTTGATCATCGACAGTTACATATAGAAGAACGTTGACTTGTTGGCTATGACTCAAACGGTGACTGGGAAATCCCAAATAACGACTCAATTGACTATAAGCGAACTGAACGCTGCAAAAAAAGAAGTTTCGGATGCATGTAACGTGGTGGCTGCGGCAGGATTGGCCGAACTATACACAGGACATGTATCATGTAGAATTGGAGATATTGCTCTAATGCCTGCACATCTTCATCATGATGGAAAAGGAATGGAATCTATGACACCAGATCAGATAGTTGCAGTTGATTTGAAAACTGGAGAACAGAATCCAAAGAATTTGGAGCTACCCGAAGAAGACACAATTCATACTAGTATATTTGCAGTTCGAGAAGATGTGAAGAGTTGTGTGCATGCACATCCGATTCACGCTACTGCATTGAGTATGTCTAGCTCTGCTTTGATTCCAGCTTCAATACGGGCTGTTCGACTGGGAGAAGTCCCCGTACATGATGCAGGCCCAATGTTGATTGAAGCAAATGCACCAGATGTGGTCGCACAGGGAGAAGCGGTAGCAGAGAGTTTGGGAGATGCTTCGGCACTATTACTACGAGGACATGGAGTAGTAACAGTAGGGAGAACGGTTGCAGAAGCAGTGAGTAATTTATTCATACTGGAAAGGGCAGCCCATCTCCAAATACTGGCAAACATGGCAGGCGGGGTTGTTGCATATGAAGGGAATCCGTATGAAATTGCGAACCACCCAGAAAACCATCCTGAGTTACAAGGGAGCCCAGAAAAACCGAGTGAAGATGCGTACAAATTCTTAAGAAATCAGTGTTTTAAATAGGGATAAAATTTATTTGGAATTGAGATTTTGTTTTATCAAAATAGCCAGGGCAATAATGGGCCCGACCGGATTTGAACCGGTGACGAATCGGTTATGAGCCGATCTCTCTAACCTGGCTGAGATACGGGCCCGATAGATATCAAGAGGTGGCTGATTATTATAATGGCTTCGAACTAGTGGGGATGGGAATGGCCCTCGTGTGAATGTGAATGGCCCCCGATGATAAACTCAGAAGCATCTCGAATGCCTTCTGCAAACTCAAGAGCTCTCTTGTCAAGTTCAGAAATTTCCATATGGTTTTGGTTCGATAAAATCTGCTCTAGTATTTCGATCCAAAGTGAATAATACACCCAGTCTGTTTCGTTCTGCAGATGGGAGGGGTCCGTTTTTTCAATTCTTTGGATCAACAATTCTTGGAAGTCGTCCCATGGGAAAAGATTGCTCTCATGTAATGTCACCACCATGCCAAAAATACTAGCCTGCCAGGGTTCCGAGAATAGGGGGCTTCCGCTGGGTGTCTGGGGAAATCCCCCCAGATTTGAAAGTTTACTTAGGATTTCTTCTGCGTGTTTTTGTAGAGTTAAAGGAGTAGAAGATGACATAATAGAGAATCCCATTAAGTTACCACGATTTGAGAAACTCCAATCATGGAATCTCGAGTTACGATGGCGGCAAGTTCTGACTCGGTTAAAGATTCAGTTCCAGATGGCCGTTGGGGGAGAACCATATACCTGATATCGGCACTAGAGTCGTGGACTTTGACTTCTATGTCCCCATCTAGATCTAGTCCAAATTCCCGGAGTACAGATCGCGGTTCAAGAACGGTTCGTGCGCGGTATTCAGGGGATTTGTACCAAGTGGGCGGCAACCCTAACACAGACCAAGGGTAGCAGGAACAAAGGGTACAAACGACAACGTTGTGGACCTTGTCCGTATTTTCAACCACTTGTACATGTTGAGATCCCATTTCGAAATTGAATTCTCCAATAGCAGACACAGGGTCTGTTAAAAGTCTCTCTTTGAAATCTGCATCCACCCATGCTCTAGCAACAATTTTTGCTCCATTTTGAGGACCAATATTGTGTTCGTAGGCAGAGATTGCCGCATCTATTGCCTCATGAGAAAGTAGACCTTTTTCTACTAATAAAGATTGTAATGCTCGTACCCTAGATTTGGGGTCTTGTATTTCTTGATCGTTTTTAGGTTCAAGGGACATGTGTACTATCACCAATAGATAAGAATGGAAGGGACCTATCTTTATCGGTGCTAGAGGGATGGTAAAACATCTTGAGAAAGTGTTTTGATGGATTGGGAATAGTCAGGTCCAAGTTTAGCTAAGACGACTTGTTTTAGTTGCTGTGTTTCGAACGAATTAAAGCATTGGGCGAGGCCTTCGATGCAAGCGTCTGCATCGCCAGCAATGAATGTGGCATTGACCATTTCTTCGGTGACTAATTTAGCCGCTTCTTGGATGGTGGCACCTTCATTGAAAGTATCGTATATTTTAATTACATTTTCCGGTTTGACACCTACAGATTGGAAATCGGAATCAGAAAAACCAGTCTTTTTGAGAGTCATGAGTGCGTGTGCTACGTAGGGTTTTGGAAATTCCATGGCCGCCTTATGGTCAGGGTCAACGGAGACATTTATTTCGGCCAAAAGTAGGGGGTCTACATTTCTATCGGAGGGTTCTTTTGGATTTAATTTAGCGTATAGTTCGTTTATTTTTCCTGCACGGAGTAGGGGGAGATACATACCGCCTAAAAGAACCCCATTCATGTATTTTCTAGCAACTTCCATCGCCATGTCACCATACCCACCTAGATAAAATTTGATAGGTGCTTGGGGAGAAAACCTCATTTGCATTTTTCCTTTTTCTTGTAGATTAAAATAGCTAGTAAGTAGGGGATAATCGCTGAAATTGATTTTTGTTCCATTTAAAAGTTGATTAACGCAAGTGACTGTCTCTGACAACATAGAGTAAGGGGAGGGAGTAGATACTTCCTTTCCTGTTTGTGCAATGCTGCCTCTTCCGATCCCAACACTGACTTCACGTCCATCGGTTAATTCGGTTAGAGATGCTAAGATATCTGCAAAATCGATAGGATTCCTATAAAATGGGACTGTTACCGCAGTTCCAATTTTGATAGGGACCTTAGTCGCTATGGCTGTTAAAACAACGTAGAGATTTCGGTACCCTAGGTTATCATTTACCCATATTTGAGAAAAATTTTCCCCGGCAGAAAGCTCAGCTAATTCGATTATTTGAGGGATTTTATATTGGTTCGCTATGTGGGTCGTGAATTGGAGTCCAAGTTCCCCGTTAAAGGTCATATAATTAGAGGTTGTGCTACGACGCTATAAAATGATGTGTCAATGCAAGTTTTAATATAAGGTAGGTAGTAGAGTAATGCGATGAAAGTTATTGTTACAGAAAGAAGATTTCCTAAAATTGATCCATATAAGGAATCGGTTGAAAGTGCAGGGGGTACAGTGGTATATGGAGATTTTAAGACTGAGGAAGATCTTATAGAAGGTTTAAAAGATGCCACAGTAGTGGTCACGTTCAAAGCTCCAATCACTCGAAAGGTAATAGAATCATTGGAAAATTGCAGACTCATACTTAGAAATGGGGCGGGTTTTGACAATGTAGATATCAGAGCGGCAAATGAGCAAGGGATTCCAGTTTCGTCTATGAGAGGCTATGTGAATGACGAACTATCGGAGCATGTGATCGCACTGATGCTGGCTGCGGCTAGGGACATACCGTATGCAGATAAATCAATGAGAGACAATAATGGATGGGGAGATAGAAGAAATGTAAACTATATGGGGCATGGAACGTTTGGGGTTGTTGGATTGGGAGAGATTGGGAGAACCACAGTTCCCAAGGCGAAGGCACTGGGAATGAAAGTTATTGGGTATGACCCATATGTTGGAAAAGATATTTTTGAATTGCTGGAGATAGAGAGAGTTGGATTTAAAGAGTTAATTGAACGGTCCGATTGTGTAAGTGTAAATTGTCAGCTTACAGCAGAAACGCATCACATGTTTTCAACGGAAGAATTTAAAAGTATGAAAAATACTGCAGTCATAGTTAACACAGCCCGCGGGCCGATCATTGATGAGCAAGCACTGGTTGATGCAGTCAATAATGGAGAGATCTATTCAGCGGGTTTGGATGTATTTGAAACAGAACCTCCCGAGAATACTCCCGCTTTGAGTTGTGAAAGAATAGTGTGTTCACCCCATCATGGGGCCACAACGCCTACAGGGGAAGAGAGATGTATAACATGGGGTAATGAAGAAATTGTGAGAGCATTGAAAGGAGAAGCTTTAGAGATGGTAGTTAATCCAGAGGCACTATGGTACCAAGAAGGAAAATTATTCAGTCCAGAGGGAGAAAACTGGTCCAATGCGAGATTGGGATCATATCGCGACGAAGAGGTCAATACGAGTCTCAGGAGAGGCTTTGAAAAAGAAGAAGTTAAAAATTAGTTTAATGAAAGGATGATCAGAAAAGATTTGGTCGAATACATATGAAAAAGAAAATAAAGTTTGGATTTTTGATTCCACATTTTGGAAGCATAGCATCGTCGGAGAAAATAACTAGTACGTGTAAACTAGCGGAAGAGTATAATTTTGATTCTGCGTGGGCTCGAGATCATTTGGTATTTGGACCTCACGCCCATGAAGATTCAGATAAAACATTTTTAGAACCATTTACTGTTTTGGGCCATGTTGCCTCGGTGGCGAAGAAATTGGAATTGGGAACGGCCGTCATTAACCCACAAAGGCATCCGGTTCATTTGGCACAACAATGGGCTTCGCTAGACTATCTATGCGACGCAGGTGTTATTTGTGGAATAGGAACGGGCAGCTATCCACGGGAATTCTTGGAGCGCCCGTTTGATAACCGGGAGCAATTAGTAAAAGAAAATGTGGAGATAATGAGATCTATTTGGACAGGAGAAAGTACAGAATATAAAGGAGAAATTTTTGATATTGAATATGCAGAAATATATCCAAGACCAAAGAAATCCATTCCAATTTGGTCAGGAGGATCCACCCCTGCATCTCCCAATCGGGCTGTAGAATATTGTGATGGGTGGTTGCCAGGTAGAATAAATCTGAAGACGTGGGATATTGCTGTAAGATCTATGCAGAAGAAAGCAGACGGCATGGGACGGAAGATGCCAACACTAGGAGTAATACCTGATGTAAGTCCTGCTAAAGACATGAAAACTGCTGTGGAGATGGCAGATATAGATAATTTATTGAAACTTGCAAATAAGAGAAAATACTGGAAACGTCCAGAAAAAGGATCTTTTGAAACTGTAGAAGATTTGGAAGGGTTGGTCATGGCAGGAACTTCAGAAGACATCGTTCAAGAAATATCAAAATATGTAGATCACGAAATAGGAATTGACCATATTGTATTCGATTTGCGTCAAAGATTCTCAGATATGGAATATTGCATCGAGACGATTGGGGGAGAGGTAATTCCAGAGTTTAAATAATACATATTCTTGTTAAGAATCAGGATACTTTTTTGGAAATTCGCGTAGTTCGATATAGATGGCAATTCCAGTGTTTGCCCCTTCTCCAATTGCGACAGGGATCTGCTTATGGCCAGGGGTTATGTCCCCTACTGCATACACACCAGGAGTGGTGGTCAATCCATCTTTGTTCACTTTTATTTGTCCTTTTTTGTCGAGTTCACAGCCGAGATCTATAGCCAATTTATTGTTATATTCAGAACCATACATCGCAAATCCACCATGATACTCTCTCCGGATCCCATCTTCGAAAACTAACGCCTGGAGCCACCCATCAGAATTATTTTCGATGGACGAAATATCCTCTTTGATTATATCGATGGGGTGCGATCGAAGTTGTTGATCTAAATTGCCATCCCAAGTTGGGTTTTCTCCCCGAAGAAGTAAATCGACTTCATCGGTGAAATTGAGCAAAGTCATAGCAACGTGCGCAGCGCTTGGTCCATATCCCATGACATATGTCGATTTGTCTTTGAACATGTGTGCGTCGCAATGTAGGCAATAATGGAGGCCCCTTCCAGTTCTAGGGAGAGGGGGTTTTGGAGGAACGTCTTTGAATCCTGTTGCGAGAACGACTCTACTTGCGGTGTGGGTTTCGGACTCGGTTTGCACTTGGAAGGAAATGGAATCGGAGGTGGAAAGGGGAGTTATACTAGTGACGAACTCTTTGAGATAGGTAACTCCATAATCCTGTAACTGTTCTATAGAAGTCGAGAGATATTCATTTCCAGAGACAGATTCGAGAACCCCAATAACATTATGAGTATTGCGCATCATAGCAGCGCGCCCCCCTCCGCGATTGATAATAGCAGTGTTGAATCCAAGGCGCGTTGTATACATGGCGGTGGACAGGCCCCCGGGGCCACCTCCAATGACGATGACATCGTAAACTGTCATTAGACAGGTATTAAGTAGATTGAGTAAGATATTAGAGTGATTCTATTTAGTTCAAAAAGATGACAAAGGAGAGGTTTTGGTGGACAGATAAGAGATGCAGATATATGCAAAACATAAGATGGCTGCACTAACAAACAAGATTGTGAATCCGTAATAAGCCAGGATCAAACCAAACAATATAGGCCCAATTACTTTTCCTAGTGGTTTACTGGTGTTCACGGCTGCAACAATTCCGCCTCTGTGTTTAGAGGTAGTAGAAGCTGCGACGGTGTCATTTAGAATGGGGATAAACAAAGAATCCGCAATGCCAAAGATGCCAACTAGAAAGAAAATAGTCAAAATAGAATTGGAAAATGGAATTAATGCGATAGAAATTGCAGCAAGGGTTAGTGTAAGTCGGATTGCAACAGATTTTGAAAGATAAGAAACTAAAAAACCAGATAAAGGAGAACTAAAAATGCGAATGAAACCTCTAAACGACAAGACTGCACCTGCCATGAATGCACTGTAGCCTAGTGAAAAAACTATGAATATAGGAAGGAAAGTGATTACAGTTGATTTTAACAAAGAACCAACTAGATGCCACCCAAAAAGGATCCGCAAATTGGGTTTGATTAATTCGTGCCGAATGGAAGACCAATAATTTTTGAAGGTGGAAAGTATGGCGGGGCTAGAATCTGGAGCGTGAGTTTCGGGGAGGGCGAAAAATATCAATAATGCTGCGGGAAGGGAAAGGGTGTATAGGAGAAATGGGTAATTCCAAGATATATCTGCTAGAAATCCTGCAATAGGAGGGATGGAAAGGACAGCCATACCATGGAATGAACCACGTAGTCCTTGGACCGTAGATCCCATGTGGCCCTTATATAGATCGCCTAAAATGGTTACTGCAAGAGGACTTAAACTAGCAAATCCGATTCCTTGGAGTGTTCTTAAAATAAGCAGATATAGAAACGAATCTACAAAAGCTATTGAAGTTCCAGACACGCCGAAAATGATTAAACCGATCAGCGTGAGTTTTCTGCGCCCGTATACATCTGCGAGAACTCCAATAATGGGAATTGAAACCAAAGCTGAAAAGAAAAATACAGACATGACTAATCCAATTTGTTGTTCGGGGATATCCAAAGATTGCATCAAAATTGGGAGTGCAGGGGATACGAGTTGGCCCCCGAGTACTCCAATGGCAGATACTAATAAAATAGATAAAAGAGTAGAATCGATTTTTGGGATAGCAGATTGTCTGTTGGAAGATCCCATTTATTTTTATCGGCTTTCAGGATGAATAAAAGTTTTTTAAGGCACATTGAAAATGCGAAAATATTTTAAATGAGTGATGTGACCCACCAAATATGAATGGAAAATTTTATCCGCTCCATACGGAAGGTCCAGATTTGATATTCGGGTTCCCAACAATTTATTTTGGATTGCTTTCCATTGCTTCTATCCTTTTATTCTTAGTGCATAAACGGAATGGGACATTGCCAAAAATAGGTGAACCATATTACGATGTGATCGTTCTTGTTTTAGGACTATGGTGTCTAGGTGGACTTCTTATTGATTCTTTTGCGCATATTGCCGGAGCGGTAGATGATACGTTTTTCACTCCATGGCATGCGATGTGGTACTCTGGTGCTACTGCATATGGAGCATATATATTTTATGCAATTTTACCAGAAGAAGGAATTGGAAGTCTTATAAGAAATCCCTTAAATGCCCTTCGAGGGGTAGCTCCGGAGCACAAACCAGGAGTGTACGGAATCATTCTGTTTGCACTGTCTGGAATTGGGGATATGATCTGGCACGAAACGCTTGGGGTGGAGTCTAGCCTTGATATTCTTCTTTCACCCACCCATATTGGTCTTTTCCTCGGACTTCTACTATCAGTTACAGCGCCGATGTGGTCGGCTTGGGCTAACAAAGAAAGCGGCAGAGATGGTTTGAGGTCACAGATATTGATCATCTTTGGACTTGGTGCAGCATGGGCCATTTTTCTTCTTCCTTTTCTTTATGCAAATCTTTGGTTCGAATCTCTGGAAGCGTTCTGCTACGACGGCGGGAGGGGATTTTGTTGGAACAACGATTATGATTTTGTACTGATGCATAGTATGCGTAGTTTGATAATTCAAGTTGGTCTTACTTCTGCAATTCTCTTACTTTTCATTCGCCGGTGGACACCTGCTAGGGGGAGTCTGGTTGTTCTCTTAGTATTCCCTGCAATTGGGGGTTGGTTCTATGGAGAATTCGATAACACAATATTGTTCTTAGGCATTGTCTGGGCAATTGTAGTTGAATTTATGTTGCCAGTTCTCTGGAAAGGTTGGAAACGTCTGTTTGTAGCATTGGTTGTTGGAAGTCAAGTGGTAGTGTTTATGGCTTCGTGGTGGTTGCGTCCTGTCCAACTCCCCGGTGGGTTATATTGGATAGAGGGAACCAACTTGCATGTATTGCCATTTGGATGGAGCATTCATGCTACAATTGGTTCCATAATATTTTGTGCAATCCTTGGTTGGCTTGCAAGTTGTGTCGTGTCACCCCCTGAAATTCCAGATCTCGATGATGAATAAAACCATATGGGAGTAGCGTTAGGGTAAATACGTAATGGGACGTATTGACAGGTGATGAAAGGTTGTGCTAGAGCTCCGGGTGCCGGGACCATACTAAATGCATTGGCAAATGGGTATGGATCTGCATTTGCCATTGATATCTACACTACAGCAGAGGTAGTATTGCAAGATGTAGAAAAAGTGACGGGGGAGATAGAAGGTGCTCCAAATGCAGATACGACCCTTATTGAGAAATGTGTAGAGATTGTAGTAGATAGATTTGGGGATGGAGAAGGAGGAAGAGTTCTTACGAGGAGTGAGATACCAATTGCTTCCGGATTGAAAAGTTCTAGTGCCGCTGCCAATGCCACTGTATTGGCTAGCTTGAGTGCATTGTCAGTGGGAGTTGGAGTAAATGAGGAAATCACTATGCTTGATGCGGCATTAATTGGAGTCCAAGCTGCCCGGGAAGTGGGAGTCACAATAACAGGCGCGTTTGATGACTCAAGTGCATCTATGATAGGAGGACTAACGCTAACAAATAATAATAAAGATGAATTGCTAAAACATGAAGAAAGTATAGAGTGGGATGTTTTAGTATGGACACCAGAAGAAAAAGCCTACAGTGCAGAAGCGGATGTAGATCGATGTTCGTTTGTAAGTGGAGTTGCAGACATAATAGTAGAAATGGTAAAAGACGGAAGATATTTAGAAGCAATGACGGTGAATGGACTTGCATTTTGTGCCGCTCTAGAATATTCGGTAGATCCCATTCTAGAAGCACTTCCGACCGTAGATGGAGTTTCGTTGTCGGGGACAGGACCTAGTATGACCGCGGTTGGTAGCGAGGATATCCTAAAGGAGTTAGAAAATGTATGGGAGATAAGAGGGGGAAATGTAATACATGCTAAAACACAAATGGGAGGTGCCTCAATAATATGAGTTTGGATGAAATGCGATCGAAGATCGAAGAGATTGATAAGAGGATTATGGAGTTGATTGCAAAGAGAACGGACATAGCAATTTTGATTGCAGACATAAAAGAGAGAGATGGGCTTCCAATTACGGATAAAGACCAGGAAAAAAAAGTGATGCAGAGAGTATCTAAGAACGCGGATTTATTTGGAGTGGATAAAGAAGGTGTTGAGAGAATCTTTCAGATGTTAATTGAATTGAATAAAAGCAAACAGCGCCGAAAATTCTAAAGAGGTTGGTAAGAAGAAAGAACACTCGAGAGGGCAGCACTATTTACGGGTTTTTCTATTGAAGACAGATGAGATATGCTGATATTTCCATCAATTACCGTTTGGCGGTCGGTTCCAGGAGAATCACTGATCTTTGAATCTCTCATTTTTGCCCATACTTCGTCGTTGACTCTTGCAGAGTGTTCGTTGATGCTATGGGCGTCCATTTCGCATAAAATAGAAGGGGTGGTCAAAAGCATATTTGGAGAAGCGTTGGTGGTCATTGGTAAGTTGACATTTAGATATTCCATCTCTTTTAGAAGTTTTGATTCAACGACGTTCTGTGCTAGATACGCAATTGCATTTGCTGCATGTGCATATTCATCTGGAGAGGGTGTATAAGGGTATTCTCCGAGGGGTATGAAAAGGGAAGATGAGATAGATGGAAAACCTAAAAAAGTGGACTCTATGGCGGCACTGATTGTTCCAGATCGCCCTAAGGAGTAGTAGCCAACATTTGCCCCGCGATTGCAGCCAGAAATTACTATATCGGGTTTGAGTTCGAGTGCCTTGAGTCCAATTATAACACAATCTGCAGGGGTTCCGGAGATAACATACCCTTCTTCAATAGATTCTATTTGAATGTCTTGATCATAAGATGTCATCCTCCCGATTCCACTCATATCAGACTTCGGTGCAACGATAGTAACGTCTGCGAAGTTGCTGAGGGAATGGTACAAAGCCCAGATACCATGTCCTTTAATTCCATCGTCGTTTGTAAGTAAGATATCCATATGTGAATGGTAGACTGTTTAGATTATATTATCATTTCCAAAGAGTTGCGAGTGGATGGGCGAATATTTGTATTAAGGGGAGCAGTGTCAATTCCTAAAGATCATGCTTATCAAGGTATAGACACTGCGTGTAAATGTGAGTGAAGAAGAATTACCGATAGAGAAATTCTTTACAGAGGATACGATAAGTGTTCATTTAAAGGCAGGTGCACCTCCGATGGCAAAGCGAGGGTACATAACAGAAGTGAAATTTGAACAAGTAGGAGAAGAAATTTTAACAGAACGGCAAGTGAAGGAATGGGCCAAGGCGATAGAAGAGAAAGGAAGAGGATCGGATAAGGGATTTTTTGAATTTGATGAGAGAGATATGAAAATTATCCAATTGGGAAACTACAGAATAACAATTGCACAACCACCTTTTTCAGATGGTTGGGAGATAACTGCAGTAAGGCCAACAGTTAAAACTACAATAGAAGATTATGAAGGAGTAGAAGAGTTGACAGAGCGGTTATTAACGCGGCAAAGGGGCATACTCATAGCAGGTGCACCGGGAATGGGGAAAACGACCTTTGCGCAAGCGGTGGCAGAGTTTCTTTCGGGGAATGGTTTTTGTGTCAAGACTATGGAGCGACCTCGAGATTTGCAAGTTGGGCCTGAAATTACACAATATACGGCCTTATCTGGAGACATGGCAAAAACGGCAGATGTTTTGTTATTGGTCAGGCCGGATTATGTTATTTATGATGAAATTAGAAAAACGGAAGATTTCATCGTTTTTGGAGATCTGAGACTTTCAGGAGTGGGGATGATAGGAGTTGTGCATGCAACGAGGGCGGTTGATGCGTTGCAGCGATTAGTAGGAAGAGTGGAATTGGGGTTGATTCCACAAGTGACGGATACGGTCGTGTATTTAAAGGAAGGGAGAATTGAGACGATATATGATGTGACTATGGAAATAAAAGTTCCCACAGGGTTGATAGAAGAAGATTTAGCACGGCCAGTGGTCATGATAAGAAATTTTGTAACGGGAGAACTAGAGTATGAGATATACACATTTAGTAGTCAAATAGTGACAATACCAGTTAGTGGAAAGCAAGAAACGAGTGGCATGGAAAGGCTAGCTATCCAGGAAATTGAAAAGGAAATAAAATCATTTGTAAAAGGAGATATTCTAATTGAATTAACTGGGAAAAATAGAGCTACTGCGTACGTAAGTGAGAAAAATGTAGGGGCATTAATAGGCAAAAAGGGAGAGAGAATTAATAGTATAGAAAAACGGTTAGGCGTGGGGATTGATGTGAGGCCATATGAAAATGGAAAAAACGAAGTTAAACAAATTCAATGGTCAGAAAACCAAGATTTCGTCGAGGTTAAAATTTCGAAAAGGCACATCATCATTCCGTCTGAAAGCTACATAGGGAATGCTATTGAAATTCACGCAGATGGGAAATATCTTTTCACGGCCACAGTAGGGGGAAAGGGAGCAATTCAACTAGCTAGAGGTAGTGCCATAGCGGAAGAATTAGAAGACGTAATAGATAGAAAGGGAAAGATATCGATAGTTCCGGTGGTTTGAATAAATTAGTTAACTTTGAGATGATGAGAATACCGTATCCAGGTAGTCAACATAAGTACGTGTGGGATAAAGTGATCCCATGTCAGAATTAAATGACGCTAAGAAGGAAGTTTCTGATGCATGTAACGTGGTGGCAAATGCAGGTTTGACCGAGTTATATGCAGGGCATGTTTCATCTAGAATCGGGGATATTGCTCTGATTCCTGCGCATCTTCATCATGAGGGGAGGGGGATGGAATCGATGACGCCTGAGCAGATAATTTCAGTTGATTTGAAAACGGGAGAGCAAGACCCAAAGGAGTTAGAGCTACCAGAAGAGGACACAATTCATACTAGTATATTTGCTGTTCGGGAAGATGTCAAAAGTTGTGTGCACGCACACCCGGTTCATGCCACTGCTCTGAGCATGACGAATTCGTCGATCATACCAGCTTCGATACGAGCGGTTCGACTTGGAGAAGTGCCCGTGCACGATGCAGGCCCAATGTTGATTGAATCAAATGCGCCAGTTGAGATTGCACGAGGGGAAGCCGTGGCAGAAAGTCTTGGAGATGCATCGTGTTTACTTATACGAGGACATGGAGTGGTAACAGTGGGGCGAACAGTTGCAGAGGCAGTGAGTAGATTGTTCATATTAGAAAGAGCAGCCCACCTTCAAATGCTCGCAAGTTTAGGAGGAGGAGCGGTTGCATATGAAGGGAATCCATATAAAATTGCGAACCACCCAGAGATACAAGAACATGCAGAAAAGCCGAGTGAGGATACATACAAATTCTTGAGGAATCAATATTTAAAGTAGAGATAAAAGTTGGCGGAAGTGCAAGTTTGGTTTTCCCATTTCAAAACAGTACCCTTTTGAATCCTCCGATTTCAATAAACAACCAATGGGAAGACGTAAAAAAATTGTTGAACAATGCGAGAAATTAATGGACAAGCCCGAGCAGATTCGGAATATGGCAATAGCGGCACATATTGACCATGGAAAAACTACTCTGTCGGATAACCTTCTAGCAGGGGCAGGGATGATCTCTAAAGATCTCGCTGGGAAACAACTAGCAATGGATACTCACGAAGATGAGCAAGAACGGGGGATAACAATAAATGCTGCAAATGTTTCCATGACGCATAATTACAAAGGCACTGACTACTTAATAAATCTAATTGACACTCCAGGACATGTTGATTTTGGAGGAGATGTTACACGGGCGATGAGAGCTGTTGATGGGGCACTTGTTGTCGTCGACGCAGTTGAGGGTGCAATGCCTCAGACTGAAACGGTTCTTAGGCAAGCCCTGAGAGAAGGGGTAAAACCAGCCCTATTTGTGAATAAAGTTGATCGTCTGATAAACGAACTTCGAGAAGGTCCTCAAGAGATGCAAGAGCGTCTCGGGGTGGTGATCAACTCAGTAAATGAGATCATACGTGGGATAGCTCCAGAAAAATATGCTAATGAAGGGTGGAGGGTTTCGGTTGAAGATGGAACTGTTGCGTTTGGGTCCGCACTGTATAATTGGGCAGTTTCGTTGCCTTCGATGCAGGAAACAGGAATAAAATTCGCAGATATAATTGAAGCCAATAAGAGCGGGGATTTGTCTATATTAAAAGATAAATCACCTCTATCGGACGTTGTGCTCAACATGGTTGCGCAACACTTCCCAAGTCCTCTGGACGCACAACCTAGTCGGATACCTAGGATCTGGAGAGGGGAAGAGGACAGCATTGCAGCCATTCAGATGAAAGGTGTAGATCGCGAGGGGGATGTAGTTCTCATGGTCACGGATATTAGTATTGACCCCCATGCAGGTGAAATTGCTACTGGTCGCCTTTTCTCAGGGACCATTGAGCGCGGGCAGGAGCTCTACGTTTCAGGGACTGCGGGAGCCAATAGAGTTCAATCTGTAGGTATATTTATGGGCGGGGATCGAGAAGAGGTTTCGGTAGTTCCTGCAGGAAATATAGCTGCAGTTACGGGTTTGAAAGATGCAATTGCAGGGTCAACGGTTTCTGCGTTAGAGATGTTAGCTTTCGAATCTATTGATCATATTTCAGAACCAGTTATTACTCAGTCGATAGAGGCAAATTCCATGGATGATCTTCCTAAATTGATCCGGGTGTTGCAACAAGTTTCCAAAGAAGATCCTACTTTAAAAGTGACGATAAACGAAGCTACTGGAGAACATTTAATTTCAGGGCAAGGAGAACTTCATTTAGAAGTGATCACGGATAGAATCGCGCGAAATCATGGTGTGAAAGTCAATACAGGACAACCAATTGTTGTGTATCGCGAATCTCCCAGGAAACTCTCAAGAGAGGTTGAAGGAGTATCTCCAAATCGCCATAATAAATTCTACATAACTGTCGAATTGCTATCAGATGTAATTACTGATAAAATAAAACAAAATGAAATAACGATGGACTCTCCAGAATTAGAGCGGAGAGAACTTCTCATGGAATTGGGTATGGACAAGGCTTCGGCACAAAATGTTAAAACAATCATCGGTCCCAACATTATTATTGACCAAACGAAGGGTATCCAATATCTGAATGAAACAATGGAATTAGTATTGGAAGGATTTGAAGAGGCCCTTGTTGAAGGGTCTTTGGCTCGTGAACCGGTACAAGGTGCATTGATACGCTTACTAGATGTCAAACTTCATGAAGATGCAATACACAGAGGTCCTGCCCAAGTGATACCTGCTGTTCGAGATGCCCTGCAAAAGGCCCTCATAGCATCTCATGCTCGATTGCTTGAACCGGTACAAAATGTTCGTATAGATGTCCCCTCAGAGCATATGGGGCCTGCATCGGGAGAGATTCAGGGACGCAGGGGGAGAATTGACGATATGTACCAAGAAGGTAATCGTATGATTGTAGAGGGTGTCGCTCCGGTTTTTGAAATGTTAGGGTTCTCTTCAGATATTCGATCTGCTACAGAGGGGCGTGCGGCGTGGAACACTGAGAATGCCGGATTTGAACCGTTAGCCGATAACCTGCAAACTGAGACAATCCTTAGCATACGTAAAAGAAAGGGGCTCAAAGTTGAACTTCCTGCAGGAGTCAATTATTTCTAACAAGAATTGTAAACGAGATGCATATACTCTATTTTGCATAGCAATTACGAATTAGTCAAGTATTTAATCCAACCGAGTTTTATTCAAGTGACTAATGGGTAATAAACTTCAAAATGGCCCTAGGGCTTATGTGGTCCGACTTGAATTGGCAGATCGTCCGGGGGAGCTCCTTCGTGTGTTGGAGCCAATATCATCAAGTGGGGGAAATCTATTATCAATATTCCATGAGCGTGGCGATATTACTCCTCGAGGGAAGATTCCTGTGGAAATAGATCTTGAATGTTCTCAGGAACAGTTTGAAGCTATATTGTCCTCATATTCAGATCTAGATATCCAGGTTACGCAATCGGGAGAAGAGCTATATCGAGGAGAACTGGTTGTTCTCTTGATCGGGGATGCAATTGCTAATGATTTGTCCAGTGTGATCGCGGCCATTGATGAATCTGGTTCTGTTGCAGTTATTGAATCTTCGGTGAATCGTTCTATTGAATCTCCGGCAGACGCTAGTTCTATTCTTCGTCTGGCGATTAAAGATGGGGATCAGCTACAAGCGGTTGATTCTGTGAAATCAATTGTATCGAAATATGATCTTCATTTCATGACAACCACTGATCACGAGGTTTCTCAATGAAACTCGCCATCTTGGGTGTTGGAAGTGTGGGGAAGGCAGTGGCTCAACTATCAAAAGAATACGGCCATACGGTGGTTGCACTGGCAGATTCTAAGAATGCCATTGTGAATCCAAAAGGGATCAAAGTCGACGATGCATTAGAGCGAAAATCGAATCAAATGCCATTGGGAGATGCTTCTTTAGAAGATATATTTGATTCAGATTATGAGGTTCTGATCGAAGCGACTCCAACTACCCTTGAGTCCGCAGAACCGGCGTTTTCGAATATTAAAGCGGCGTTGGAAGCGGATCGGCATGTTGTTTTGGCAAATAAGGGTCCTGTTGCGGAGAGATTTGAGGAGCTCCAGTCTATTGCTGATGGAAGTAAAGGCGCTCTGCGCTTCGAAGCTACTGTGGGTGGCTCGATACCGATACTCTCTACAATTGAGGATGTAGATTCTAAGAACATCACTTCGGTGAGAGGGATTCTAAATGGTACCTCTAACTTCATTCTTACTCGAATGGCTGCGAAAAATCTGAGTTACAGTCATGTTTTATCAGAAGCGCAGGATCTGGGTGTTGCAGAAGCGGATCCTACATTTGATGTGGGCGGGATTGATACTGCACTTAAATGTGTGATATTATCCAATGTTTTATCAGAAGGGGGTTTCTGTTTGTCAGACGCGAATGTGGAGGGAATTCAACATATATCCAATCACGCTCTTAATCTGGCAGACAAGTCTGGCTTGACAATACGATTGATAGGAGAAGCCACGAGAGAAGGGGTGAATGTAGCTCCCATGCTAGTTCCAAAAGCAGGAGACTTGGCTGTTGAAGGTACTCAAAATATAGTTCAAATTACTACAGAACATGGAGGAGTTCTAAACCTCGCGGGTGCGGGTGCGGGTGGTAGTCCGACTGCCTCTGCGATATTCTTGGATCTTCAGCGCCTAATAGTGTGACTATGTCTAACACGAAAAACGTAGTACGTGGACGATTTTAGCTGTAAACAGTATCGAAATCGTTTTAGCCGCACTCTGTCAATCGACCTCAGAAGTTACCATGAGTGACAAACCACATCAAAATTTGGCTGTGATAGGTCATGTGGACCACGGGAAGAGCACTCTCGTGGGGAGACTCCTCTATGAAACAGGGGCTGTAGAACAACACGTGATTGATCAGTATAAGAAAGAAGCAGAAGAATTAGGAAAAGGCGGATTTGAATTCGCATATGTCATGGACAATCTAAAAGAGGAACGGGAACGGGGTGTGACAATTGATATTGCCCATCAAGATTTCCATACGGATAATCATTATTTCACAATTGTAGATTGTCCAGGTCACCGTGATTTTGTTAAAAATATGATCACAGGGGCAAGTCAAGCTGACAGTGCAATTCTTGTTGTAGCTGTTGATGACGGGATTGCACCTCAGACTCAAGAGCATGTCTTCTTAGCCCGGACACTTGGTATTGCAGAACTCATTGTAGTCATAAACAAAATGGACAAAGAGAATTACGATGAGGGCAAATTTAATGCGGTTAAAGAAGAAGTACAAAAACTACTTGGATCGGTTGGGTACAAAGATAATCTTTTCATCCCTCTTTCCGCTTTTGAAGGAGACAATATCAAAGAGAGTTCTAGTAATACTTCATGGTACGATGGTGTCACTATTCTTGATGCAATCAATGACCTTCCAGTTCCAAAAGACGCAACTGATGCGCCATTGAGGCTCCCCATACAAGATGTATATACAATCTCTGGAATTGGTACAGTTCCAGTGGGACGTGTTGAAACAGGGACCATGAAACCAGGAATGAAAGTTGTGTTTCAGCCTTCAGGGGCAGCTGGTGAATTGAAATCTATAGAAATGCACCACCAAGAA
>DASO01000014.1:0-54384 GCA_002503845.1 Euryarchaeota archaeon UBA24
GAAAGAAGTGATTGAGCTTGAAGAGATTGACTTAAGCAAAAATGTTGAAGTAACAGAAGAGGATGTAGAAGAGAAATCGAAGTCCCAACTGATCAAAATAGCGGGAGAACTCAGAGATAGAAGGAACGAATTGAATCAAGAAGCTTCGCGTAGAGCGACTCTTCGGGATCGTCTCAATGATGAAACAAGAAATAGAGTAGATGAGGCACATTCACATCGAGAAAAACGGGATGAACTCAATAATTCGGTTCAATCTACAAAGGAGGAAAGGGACGAAATGAATCGTTCTGCAAGTGAATTATTCAAGGGCGTGGGTAACAAGAAGAAAGAATCGGGGGCAAAAAAAGAGAAACCTATATCCGCACTAGAAAAGGAGATTGAATCCCTGGAATTTAGACAGCAAACAGAAGTATTAACAGGAGGGACTGAAAGGAAATTAATCGAAAAAATAGCGGATTTGAAAGAGAAATATTCCGAGAAGAAGAAACAGCTTGAACAGGATAGAGAACTTGGTGAGAAAAAAAGACAGGCGGAACATTCACGAAGAGAAGCGTCGGCCCTCCATAGAGAAATGATACAACTAGCAGATGATGCTCAGCTAGAACATAATAAGATGATTGAATGTTATAGAATGGCAGATCAAGTCAGAAATGAGGCAGATGAAATTCACGCAAAATTCATCCACGCGCAAGAGTTGGCAGATTTCCACCATGAATGGTTCATTAAAGTCCAAAAGAAACTAAGAAAAATGGATAAAAGAGATGAATCCTCACGTCAAAGTGTGAGAGAAGCGGCTCGGGAAGAGGCGAAGAAGGAAGGGGAGGAGATATATGAGAGGTTCAAAAAAGGACAAGCTCTTGGAACGGAAGATTTAATGAAATTGCAGAAGGCCGGATTGCTCTAAAACCATAGTAGAGGATAAGTGTAACGAAGGGAGGAAGCCACAAAACACATCTTTTTGCAGTAGTAAGTTCCTTAGTAGGGTGAAAAATGAGTGTCTTGGTAGTATGTTTAGATGTAAATGAAGGTGGAAATAGAGATAGCTCAGAGGATTCCCGGTACGTTGTGGGGCAAGGGGAGATAGAAGAACTGGTTTCCATTGTGGGGTTGGAAGATCCAGAAAATAGTCATGTTAACTGTTTGCTAGAGGCACTGAAAGTAACAAAAGAACTAGAACAAGCAGGGGAAAAGGTAGAAGTTGCAGTTGTTTCGGGGAGGTCGGGGGTTATATTATCAGAAACAGATAATTCATTGGCGAGACAGTTGGATTTACTCTTAGAAGAAGTAAAACCAGATTCAGCCATTTTGGTAATAGGGTCGATTGAACAAGAAAGATTGATCCCAATATTGGAAAGTCGAATTAGAATAGACGCGGTTGATAGGGTTATTGTTCGTCAGATACACGATTTGGAATCGAAATACTATTTAGCAAAACGTTTTTTGGCAGATGATGAGTTGAGATCAACCATTTTGGTACCCATGGGAGTTGTGCTTACAATTCTACCAATCCTTTCATACTTAGTAGATATAAGAACCACATTTGCAATTATTACAGCAATTATAGGGGTGTTTGTATTATACAAGGCACTTGATATTGATGAGAGTATTGCAATCATACCCACGAAGATTCGTGAAATGCTTTACTCGGGCAGGGTATCTGTTGTGACATATGTAGTTGGAGTGGGACTAATTTTAGTTGGGGTTTTTATTGGACTGGTCAACATGCCAACATCAGAAGATGTAGGCGGATCGGTGACTTCTTTGATGGGATTTATACATAATAGTATTCCATGGGTAGCTTTGGGAGGATTGGTAATGAGTCTAGGTAAAACATTGGACAGAGTGATAAGGAATAAACAAGTGCAAACTGCACATATAAACCTGATATTTGGGATAATATCAACTGCAATAGTAATCAGAGGTTTTTCATCCTATTTCCTACAGCAGCAAGGTGTCATAGGAGCGATTGGGTTGGCAAAAACAAAAATAGCAGGATTGATCGAAATAGGGCCGCTAGTGTGGACAGCAGAGGAACATTTGGCCATATTTGTGGGCTTGGGGATATTGGTGAGTGTTGTTGGTATAAAAATGGCGCCCAGAATAAGAAAGATGCAAAGTAAAGCTAAATGAATTCAATAGTGAAATGAAAGAGGATCAATGGGTAAGTCTATTCTCGGGTGGAAAAGACTCTAATTGGGCACTATACCAGGCGCTTGAAAATGGGTTTGATGTCAAATACTTATTGACGGTTCACCCTCCAGCTGGCTCGTATATGTATCATGTTCCGGCAACGAGGGTAGTACCCTTTGTGGCGGAGAGTATTGGGATTGAGCTCATAGAAATTGAACCCGAATTTAAAATTCTAGGAGATGCAGATTCGGGGGAACAAGGGGATAGAGAAGTAGAATGTATTGAAAATTCGTTGATAAAAATAGCAGACGAGATTCACCTAGAAGGGGTCATAGCAGGAGCAGTAGAGAGTGAGTACCAGAGGAGTAGAATTCAAAAAATGTGCGACAATTTGAACATAACATTGTATGCTCCTTTATGGAAATCTGATCCATTGGCTATGGTTAATAAAATGGTTGAAGCTGGTTTTGAAATTATGATGGTTAGTGTTGCTGCAGATGGTATTGATGAATCTTGGTTGGGGAGATATATAGATATAAATGCAATTGGGGAATTGGAAGTTCTCAATGCGAAATATGGAGTTCACATCCTAGGGGAAGGGGGAGAATACGAAACGTTGGTCACCAATGGACCCCATATGAATCGGGAGATAAAAGTAGAATATGATGTTTTTTGGGAGGAAAATTGGGGAGAGATACGAGTGAAAAATGCTTGGCTATGTTGAGTTTCGAGTGATAGGAATAGGTTAAGCAAATAGAAGAACTTACACAAGATTACCCTATTTGGGTGTGGGCTCCAATTAACGCTCCAGAAAGATCGATATTTCGTATTTGAGTTGCTTCGTCGATTATAGAATTTTTTAAGTGGCAAGAATCGACGACTGCATTTGGAAAAACGACGGAGTTCTCTATATGAGAATCGGTTATTTTTGCACCAGACATGACATGGACATTTTTTCCCAGTGTAGTGCCAGAAAGGATTGCTTCTGAATCTATAAGAGTTCCATCGTCCAAAGCCCAAGCTACTGCTCCTATATAACTTTCAGGAGTGCCGATATCGAACCAAGCTCCATCGAATGAAAAGGCATAAACCGAGTAATTTGGATAAAGCCATTGGAGGAACCACCCGGGTTCGTCGGGGTTGTTTCCATTTGAGAGATAAGAGTGAAATAAAGAGAGAGTTTTGGCAGGGAATGCGTAACAAGCAATGGAAACTAGACTACTCTGAGGATCAGATGGTTTTTCTTGGAATCCTACCACTTGTTCTTGGTCTACTTTAACCACGCCATAGGATTTCGCGAGTTCTTTATTACCAACATCGTATGCAGCGAGACACACATTTTGTTTAGATTCAAAGAAGTCTAGAAAATCGCTTATAGAGAAACTTATTAGATTATCCCCCGCGATGACCAGTAAATCATCTTTGATTTGTTCGCGGTTTAAGAGTTGACCAAGTGCACCTATAACTCCGAATTTCTCCTCTTCTGCAGTGGTTTCCTCCACAGTTAGTTTAGGTTTTGAAAAAGAGGTATTTGCCAAATGGTCAGTGAAATCGGCTGCGAACAATTCATTAGTACTTACATAAACATTATTGATTCTAGGCTCTTGTTCAAGTTCTTGGAAAATTCGATCGATGACCGTGGATGGGCCCACAGGTAATAGCATTTTTGGCCTGTGTTGAGTTATTGGCCATAATCGCGTTGCATAGCCACCTGCGAGAACAATGGCATCCATAAACAAGAGTTACCTTCGAGTGGTAAGACTTTTTGGATAAGTTAGCATGTTGAAAGGGGGAGAATTACAACAATGAATGTTGATGCGAATGGACAAATTCGCGGAGGAGTTTTGCGCCAAGTATTGCGGTTTGGCCAGAGTCTCTATCGTTGACCTCTACGATATCGAATCCAGATGCGTGAGGAGATACTAAACGGACTACATGGAGCATTTCCTGGGTGGTCAACCCAAAGGGTTCGGGGGTTCCGGTTCCGGGGACAATACTGGAATCTGCCGCATCAATATCGATACTGAAATAGACAGATCCAGTTAAATTGGGTTCCCAACTGGAAACTTCTTCAGGGGGTATGATAGTAACATCACTTTCAATGGCGTGATCCCATTCTTCTTCACAACCGGATCTTGCTCCAAGAATGATCGCATGATCTACAACTTCAAGTGCATTCAATGTAGAAGTGGCATGACTCCAAGGGTTATCTTGATACGAATCTCGAAGGTCGAGATGTGCGTCGAGACAAACGTAAGTGTCAGGTTGTAGTGCCCGGATTGCAGCCAGATTTACTGTGTGTTCTCCACCGATAAGAAGAGGAGTGAGGTTGTCGTTGACTGCCTCTGTGATGAATCCCCCCAAATAATCAAGATAAGTGGGAAGATGAGAAGATTCTGGTATTACATCTCCAAAGTCATGGACCAACAATTCCGAAAAATGTGTCTTAGTCCTTGGGTCGTAGTCTTCAAAATGGGCAGAGAATTTTCGGAGTTGATTTGGCCCAAATCGAGTTCCAGGAATAAAGGTGGTAGAAAAATCAAAAGGGGCCCCGAAAAGTATATAAGAAGCTTCGTTTCGAGAGGCATTTGCCCCAGAAAATAACATTACTTTACGACGACCTTTCTTTGATCTTCATACTCCAAATATTCTATTTCGCTATCACCGGAAATATTCAATTCACCAGGTATTTCTAGTGAAAATGATTCATAGGAGTTTAGATCCATTACTTGGGCGACGTTATTTCCCTCTAAGTTGATGACTTGTCCTTGTCTACGTTCGATTACTGGGACCCATATTTTTGCATCTACAGGTTGAGACATGCTTCTTTTTTTGTTGTCGAATACACCTTTACCTTCAATTCTTGCTTTTGCACTTCCATGTTTTCCTGGTTTGGCCGTGCTGTAGGCGATTATTTCGCAGGGTGCGTCATCCATAATCAAATACGATCCTTTTTGGATATCACGGATCTCCTTTTGCATTTTGACCATACAGAATTTCAAGATAAGAACGTATAAAAACGGTTGGTTTCGATGGGAGGTGTTAACTACTTAAAAATTTTGTTAAAAGGCATACAGTCATGCTTTCGTTTTTGAGGAGAAAATTGGAGAATTTTTATGAGGATCTCTTGCAGAGTGAGATAAAAAAACCTCCAAAACATGTGGCAATCATACAAGATGGAAATAGGAGATATGCCCAAAAATTTGGAATTGAGAGAGAAGAAGGGCACATAGAAGGTGCAAAAACGACTGAGAGGGTACTTCACTGGTGCAAAGAAATTGGAGTGGAAGAACTGACATTGTATACATTTTCAACTGAGAATTTTGATCGGTCGGGTCGGGAGCAAAAAGAACTATTTGATTTGATAGAGTTAAAGTTAAAGCAGTTTTCAGAAATGGAAGAAGAATATTCGAGAGATGTTCGAGTGAGGGTTATAGGGCAACTAGAAAGAGTGCCAGAACGCATTAGAAAGGTGGCTCGAGAAATAGAGAGAGATACTAGGGGAAATACCAAATTTAAACTTAATATTGCACTGGCATATGGGGGGAGAGATGAAATGTTAGATGCTGCAATAGAAATAGCAGAAGAAGTGGCTTCAAAAAAAATATCTATAGAAGAAATCGATAGTAAAATGATAGAATCTCGATTGTCAAAGCAGAATATTAGAGATGTAGATTTAATAATTAGAACAGGAGGAGATGTTCGTACGTCGAATTTTCTTCCGTGGCATGCGAATGGGAATGAAGCTGCCGTGTTTTTTTGTACCCCATATTGGCCGGGGTTTTCAAAAATTGATTTTTTAAGAGGTATTAGAACATATGAGCATAGAGAAAGTACCTGGCAAACGACCCGGGCAGAAAGGTCTATGGCAATTATTAAAGTTATGAAAATGGCAGAGATTAAAGATGTCAAAAAAGTAGCAAATCGTTTGCGGGCATATATTCCAGAAAAAGTATTAGAAGAAATAGTAAGTGAGGTTGATCAAGAAAATAGAGGTTCTATAAAATATAACGAAAAGTGAGAAACAAAGGGTAATTTACTAGTTCCCAAATCTACGCTTTCGAGATGCATAATCGCGGAGTGCTCGGAGATAGTCACGCTTGCGAAAATCTCTCCAGTTGATATCAGTGAAATATAGCTCAGAGTAGACAGATTGCCAAATCATAAAATCAGATAGGCGCTCGCCTCCTGTTTTAATTACCAAATCGGGTTCTGCGGGGAAGACGAGACGTTCTTCTATAGTGGTTTTTGATATTTTTTTAGTAGACAGGAGTCCACTGGAGACATCAGTACAGATGGATTTTACAGCTTCGAGGAACTCGTATTTTCCTCCGAGTCCTATGCCAATTCTAATGGGTGTTTCGGCGCGTGAGAAATGACTTGGTTTACAAATAGTGATCTCATGCGGTGTCTGGATTCGGTAGAGTTCTCGGTCGAGAGTTGGGATTATGGCAGAGTCAAGTACACTAACATATACGGAAACGGCTTCGGCTCCATAATCAAATGCCCATCTGAAAAATTGCTCGAGTGTCGAATAGGATTGGTTAATAAGTAAATCACTTTCAGTTATCACTAAAACTACATGCAGAGGGGTAGCTTCCTGTAAATGGCGTATCCTAAAACTTAGATACTGATCATAGAGTCCCACACAAAAAATCAGGTTCCAAGGAAGGAAAATACCTCGGTTCAGACAAGAAGATTAAATAATCACTGAGGGTATAATTTGACGTGCAAGATCGAGTTGAAAAGGAGTGGCTGTTTGCGTTGTTGGCGGTTTTAGTATTGGTAGGGTCCATAATAGAAGAAATAATAGTGATAATAGTTCCACTATCATTAATTGTAATCATAGTAAACTTCATTCCAAGAAGAGGGGGGGTTTTTAGATTTGTGGGGAAGGAAAAGGGGTCAAGAAGAATAGTTGAATTTTCGATGGGATTGATATTACTAACATTACTGGTGACATTCGCAGGGATGCCCATGAATATATTTGTAGTCTCATCAATACTAGTGGGTGGAGTCTATATTATTGAAAAAGTGATGTTAGTACGGGATATATCCCCCATACGGGAAGTGGCGGGTTTTGTGATAGGGGCATGGTTTTTGGGAGCCTTCGGTCAAGTTTTAAGTATGGTAAATGGGATTCAGATTGGAACTTCAAGAGTTGTTTTTTTTGCAGTCATAGGAGGATTGCTTGTAGCTTTAGCCCGAGAGGATTGGATAGGTAAGAATAGGACTGCATCTATGTTGTCTATTGCCCTTGTTCTTTGGATTTTATCACTCCCAGCATTTGAGTATCTAGACATCATCCCACAGCAATTGATGTTTGGGATTGGTATTGCAGGAGGGTTGGGATATATTTCGTGGAGAGTGGGTTCAGCTTCGATAACGGGTATGCTAACTGGAATTATATTTTCACTTATTGTTATTGTTTTTGGAGGGTTTACTTGGTTTAGTATAATGCTTGTCTTTTTCGGAGTGGGAAGTTTAGTTGCGCGGTTGAATTATAAAGAAAAGTTGCAGATGGGTGTTGCAGAAGAGAATGAGGGTGCAAGAGAGGCGAAAAATGTATTTGCGAATACGGTGATTGCGGCGATATGCGTCGTGGGTTTTTCGATGAACACACAGCTAGGAATCAGTGGAAATATATTCATATTCGGGTTTGCAGGTGCCATTGCAGCTGCGATGAGTGATACACTGTCAAGTGAAATTGGGATTCTTTTTGAGAACACTAGGCTAATAACTACATTTAGTAAAGTTGAGGTTGGAACGGATGGGGGGGTAACAGTACAGGGTTCATTGGCGGGTTTTGTTGGAGCGTTTTCCATAGGGTTATTGACTAGTTGGACTTTAGGAGTTGGATTGGGCGGTGCAATTGTAATTGGAATTGCAGGAGTAACAGGGATGGTTGGCGACAGTGTTCTAGGAGCTAGTCTAGAGGGTGAGTGGATGAGCAATGAGGGTGTGAATTTCATGGCGACTTTAATAGGTGCCATTGCTTCCATCGGGGGGGCGATTCTAGGGGGGATTGTATTATTATAGTTTTTGAGAAGGGAGGTATATTGAAATGAGCAAAAAGGCAACAGAGATACAGGTTAATAATACGGCACCTGTCGCAGCCAGGAGATGTGCAGAGCCAGTGTGATCTATGACCCCTCCAACCATCTCAGATGGAAGCCAAGTGTGGTGGGGAGAACCAAGTAAAGGGATGAAATAATCAACCATATCGTTGAAAGCATGCCAGGAAAAACCCACCAGTATGGGTATGAATGAAAATGTGGTGTATCTGAAAATTAAGAATGCTTGCAAAGCCATGGCAAGATGGCTCCAAAAAAGAAAATGGTACATTAGAGGGTGGAGATATGAGAAATCAGAATAAAATATGAGTAAAACATAGGGCGTCCATAGACCAAGTTTGATGCACCCTATAAAGGCTATAGATGAAACCCAAATTGAATTTTTACCCAATTTCCAAAGTCCCAAGCTGAGAGCGAAAAAAAGAGTTGCAATGGGACTATCGGGGACGAATGGCCACATCAAAAGAGGTTCGGTTGAAAGTTGAGGGAGATAATACCAGAAGCCAAATGCAGTTCCAAGTAAATTTATGAATATAATGGGCCAAGCGAGCTGAAGTGCTATTCGTTCGAGGGGCGCAGGGATTGGAGACCAAATGTTAGGATTAAGGAAGGGGGAGTGATTCATGGAGTGTAATTTCTGTTGCATTGAGGTTCTTTCAACGAGGATTATGGAGGAGTGAGAGTACTAAATATATTTGGGTTATAGAATTGCCGATATCAGTGGATATAATTGTATTGCCGTCAAATGTGGTTCATGGGAGTACCTATTGAGTTTGAGAAGTTAAGAAAGGGAACGGAACTTGTAAAACGTGGTTTTGCTAGTATGCAGAAAGGGGGAGTTATAATGGATGTCGTGAAGCCGGAGCAGGCTAGGATAGCAGAAGATGCGGGTGCGGTTGCGGTTATGGCATTGGAAGCGGTGCCATCAGATATTCGAAAAGAAGGAGGTGTTGCACGAATGGCAGATCCAGAGATAGTTAAAGCGATAATAGAAGAGGTTTCAATACCAGTGATGGGAAAGGCGAGAATAGGTCACACTACAGAGGCTCAAATTTTGGAGTCAATTGGGGTCGACATGATTGACGAGTCAGAGGTGCTTACTCCTGCAGATAGTGAATACCATATTGATAAACGGGGTTTTACCACACCATTTGTGTGTGGCGCTAGAGATCTTGGTGAAGCATTACGCCGGATAAATGAAGGTGCTGCGATGATAAGAACAAAGGGCGAAGCGGGGACAGGGGATGTTAATCAAGCCGTGAAACATCAACGTGCCATTACAAGTAAAATTGGTAAATTGGGGAATGCGTCGTACGAAGAATGTGAAGCATATGCTCGTAAAATAGGAGCACCGACAGAATTGGTTGAAGAAACAGCAAAAATGGGCCGATTGCCAGTGGTAAATTTTGCAGCAGGAGGCATTGCCACCCCTGCGGATGCTGCGTTGATGATGCATCATGGTTGTGATGGAATATTTGTAGGTTCAGGTATATTTGGAGCAGAGGATCCAGTGAAAATGGCGAATGCTATTGTCGAAGCTGTGAATAACTGGGACAATAAAGAAAAATTGGCACAAATCTCAACGGGGATCGGGAAAGGTATGAAAGGAGAGGCAAATATAGACATGCCAGAAGATAAAAAATTGCAGGGCAGAGGTATTTGAGTAACTCCTTTTTAATCTAAGTATAATTCGACTCCGCTGCCAATTCTAGTTTGATAGGCAATGGATTGAATGCCCTGAGAGAAAAATGCATCCACCATGGCTGAAGCCACAAGACGGCTTTTTCCTTTGTTTGGGATTGCAAGAATAGTGGGACCAGATCCACCAACTGTCACTCCGGCTGCCCCAGATTCCATGGCTGCAGCTTGGACTGATTCATATCCCTTTATAAGCTGAGTCCTAGCAGGGGTTACGATAGAATCTGCTAATCCATGGCCCACTAGTTCGGGGTTGTTTGTTAACATTCCCGCAGTTAACGTTGCGGCACTTCCAACAGTATGGACATGAGAATGTAGATCGAGTGATTTGGGCAAAACTTCTCGAGCATTTCGGGTAGATATGGTAATTTCGGGTAGACACACGACAACTTCGAGGTGAGCATCTATGTTAGTAATTCGATCTTGGCTAACAATTGTAAACCCACCAAAGATTGCAGGGGCAACATTATCTGCGTGTGCCTCTCCGGATGCAGCTTCTTCTCCTTTGGCGGCTATCCAAACAAGCTCTTCTTTTGAAAGTCCCTTATTATATAAAGCGTTTAGAGCAACTGCCGTTCCGGCTGCACTGGCTGCAGAAGATCCAAGTCCAGAAGCCGGTCGAATTCCTTTATCAATTGTAATCGCCGCAGGAGCATCTAGGGCTTCTGCCACTACCCCTGCAGTATTCTTTTTTGGATTAACGGGGATGTATTGACTTCCAGCGCCAGTAACAGTTATGGTGGTTTCTTCTGCAGGTTCAACATGAATTACATCGGCAGGGTGACTAAGTGAGATGCCAAAAACGTCGAAACCACTACCAAGGTTTGCTACAGTAGCAGGGGCCCGGACGATAACCATAGAAACTATTTTTCCTAGGGGGATGAAAACCTACCGCTGTATCAATATGATTCAAAAAAGTTCTTTCCGGTGTAGAACCAAGTAGGAATAATGATTGGAATCATAGGAGGTGGTCTGGCTGGTCTTTCCGCTGCTTATTACCTACAGCAAAAAGGATACCAAGTGCGAATATTTGAGGGAGAGAAAGAACTAGGGGGATTGGCGGCTTCTTACGATACGGAAGGGGATTCGATTGAGAAATTTTATCATCATTTATCAAAATCGGAAGAAACGATAGTTGAGTTGGCGGAGGAATTGGGAATAGGAGATAAAGTTGAGTGGAAAATTGGAAAAAATGCATATTATATTGATGGGGAAATATTTCCGTTGGACACCCCGTGGGAGATATTGAGATATCCACATTTGACTATATATGATAAAATACGTTTGACACTTCTTACACTGGGGATAGATGCGAGAGGGATTTTTCCCAGAATTGGTGCTTATCAGAATTTGGAAGAGTTTGAACACACACCGGTGGAAGATTTTGTTCGAGAACATACAACAAACAATATATTTGATAAGTTTGTCACACCGCTACTAGAGGCAAAATTTGGTGGGCATAAACATCGAGTTAGTGCTGCGTGGTTATTGGGACGAATAAAATTTAGGGGTCAAAGGGATTTTCTAAAAGGAGAAGTTTTAGGATATATAAACGGGGGATTTGTCGAACTTATTGACACGCTCATTGGAGAAATTGGACAGGAAAACATAATTACAGGAGCATTTGTAGAGGAGATAATTGTTGAAAATGGAAGGGTGGAGTCGATGGTGATTGATACCAAGAATGGGAAGATGAGAGAAAATGTTGATGCGGTGATTGTGGCCACGATGCCTAGTGTTCTAGAGAATCTTACAGGGTATGAATGTCCAATTCAATTTCAAGGAGCCGTATGTGCACTCATGAGTTATTCCGAGAAAATAACTGAAACCTATTGGTTAAATATATCAGATAAATCTCGTTTTGGGGCGATTATTGAGCATACAAACTTTATAGATCCGAGGAGATATGGGGGAGAGCATTTGACTTACATGGTAAGCTATATTCAAGACTTTGAAGAATCAATATGGAAAATGACAGACAAGGAAATTGAAGAATATTGGGTAAAGGGAATTGAAGAGATGATTCCGGATTTCGATAGACAAAAAATTAACTGGTTTAAAGTTTCGAGAAATCCACTAACTGCTCCAATATATGAGATGGGGTATGTGGATAAAATTGTCCCATATGATATTTCTGAAGAAGTGGGAGAAGGGATATATTATGCAGGCATGGCTAGTAGATCCCAATATCCAGAGAGGAGTTTAAATGGAGCAATAGAGGCAGGGTACGCATGCGCATCTCTGATAGTAAAACGGGGGGAAAGTAGTATATAGAAAAATGGGAAAAGTATATTGTATTGTGGGAAATGGAGTGGCTGGTGACGCAGCTGCTAGTGTGATTAAAGAAAGAGATCCCAAATCGGAAGTAATCGTGTTTACAGAAGAAGGAAAAGCATTGTACAATAGGATATTATTAAAAGAATTTGCAAAGGGTAAATTGAATCAAAATTCAGTTGACATTCGAGATGAAGATTGGTATTTGAATCGGGGGATTGATATTAGGTTAAACACTCAAATAATCAGGATTGATTCGGAAAATAAAATTATAGAAGTGAATAAGGGCGACCACCAAAAATATGATCAAGTATTAGTTGCGACGGGGGGAACTCCTCGGGAGTTAAACGTCCCGAATAGTGGTGCAGAAGGTATACACCATTTTTGGACCATGAGAGACACGATTGGGATTAGAAATCATGCCGAAACCGCGAGTTTTGGGGCAATCATAGGAGCAGGGTTATTGGGAATTGATTTGGCTGCCATTTGTGGAGCACATGGGGTTGAAAGTAAATATATTATGAGAGGAGATGTGTGGTGGAGAAATGCACTTTCAAATGTTGGAGGTGAGATAATTCATAAATCGCTGAGGGACAAGAACGTACTTCCAGTGTTTAATAAGGAAATCGAATGTTTTGAGGAAAGAAGAGGAAAGGTCCAGGCAGTAGTCACAACGGATGGGGAACGGCATGAGGCAGATTTTGTAGGAGTAGCAGTTGGGTTAGACTACAATATAGAGTTAATACAGAACACAGGTGTAGAATATAGAAATGGGATAGTTGTGGACGAACATATGTTTACAGGTGTCGAGGGGATATATGCTGCAGGAGATATTGCAAGATATCACGATGTTATAATAGGAGAAGAGCTACAAAACGGGTCGTGGGGAAGTGCCAAAAAGCAGGGGATGGTTGCGGGAGAAAATATGGTCAAGGGAAGGGATTACAAGAAATTTGAGTGGATTCCATCATATTCTATAACGCACTTTAAGTATCCAATTATTTCATTTGGGCACCCTACAGAAGGGGAAAAATTTCTTGAAAAAAAATACAGTGAAAATGAATGGCGTCGGTTAGCGTTTAAGCATGGAAGGTTGATTGGAGGAGTTTTGATTGGGGATGTATCTTCACAAAGTAGATACAAAAAAATAATAACGGAAAGGGTGGAACAGGTTGATCAAGAAATGTCCATATTAGATAAAAAAATTGATTTGGAGAAGATAGTTGTGAAAAAAGCATAGTTGAACTATATCGAAGGTGTTTTCAATTTGAATTGTTCAAAGTGCAAATATGAGTAATTCTCAAGGTACGATGACCCTTGCATTCGAACTATCCGCTTTAAAAGAATTAACAGCTCCCAAAGAGGTGTTTGAAAGTGCTCGTGCTTGGAGTAAATATGTAGGAGTCATCACAGATGAACCGACATATGTTGTAACTAACTACACACGACAAAAAAGAATCAGGCAAGATTTTTTTTCAGGGCCCAAGGGAAAATTTGAAAGTTTAAAAAGTGTTAAATATCATTTTGATACAGATCGTCACGTATTGATAGGAACGGGAGAGGAAGATATAGAAATGGCAAACGAGACGGGGTGGGAATACCTACATATTTCAGATGCCGCTGAAAAGGCAGGATGGGAACTTGGAGAAAATACAAAACACGAAACGATTGAAATTGGAGAAGATAAACGTGAAAATTGGCCTTGAAGAGACATACATATGAGTGTTATCTTGCTCCCATGTGGCGTTTCAGTTGAGTCGCATAGGATTGATTTGGGAATGAGAGAATTAAAATGTGAATGTGGAGAGATGCATGCCGTGGTAACAAATGTCAATCCACTAACTCGGTTTTTGCCTGAATTTTTAGTGAATTCGCTTGAAGAAATAATAGAAGTTGCAGATTCAGAAAAGTGGGGAGAATTTGGAATGGTTCATTTGATGGGGCTGGTGATGGAAGATTTCGCGGAAGAAGTAGTTTTTTTTGATGCTAGTGAAGATGGGTATCTTGGCTATTCTGGACTCTGGATTTCAACTTTTAATGCCTGGAGACTGCATGAAATAGTAGTAGAATTGGTGATAGAAATAATGGAACATGCTATGAGTCATTCGGGTGATCAAAATGCTATGATCAATTTCGAAAAACAAATGTCACTTTTTGATATTACAGAGTTTGTAAGAGAATATCGCGCAGAGAGAGATTTGGATCCAGAAGATTACGCGGGGGAGTACATTTAGAGAATATAAAGGTCTCCTCTCAATATCGTCGACCTTATTATGGAGTATGGACCAAATCGGACAGGGAAGATGAAAAAAGGAAAAACTGTTCTCTTGATAGGTAGTGGCCCTATTCAAATAGGACAAGCGGCAGAATTTGATTATTCGGGTGCCCAGGCTTGTCGTGCTTTGGCAGAGGAAGGAATAAGAGTTGTCTTGGTGAACTCGAATCCGGCAACAATTATGACAGACCCAGAGATGGCGGATAAAGTCTATATTGAACCTATTACCGCAGAGATCATTGAGGAAATTATTAAGAAAGAATGTCCTGACGGGGTAATTGCTGGGTTGGGAGGACAGACTGGGTTGAATGTAACAGCCGAATTGGCAGAAAAGGGAGTATTAGAGAAATACGGGGTTGAGATTATGGGAACTCCACTAGATACCATCTATGCAACAGAAGATAGGGATTTGTTTGGTGCACGAATGGAAAAAATAGGACAGCCAGTTCCAAAATCAGAGAAAATCAGATCTTTAGAAGAAGTGGAAAGTGCAGTAGAAGGAGTGGGAGGGCTTCCAGTTATTTTGAGAACTGCATATACACTAGGAGGGAGTGGTTCAGGAGTTATCGAAGATATGGATACTCTCATCGAATGGGTACACAGAGGTTTGCAATTGTCACGAAATTCGGAGGTTCAGATTACAGAATCTTTGGTTGGTTGGATTGAAATGGAATATGAAGTCATGCGTGATGCATCTGATTCGTGCATTATTATTTGTAACATGGAAAACATTGATCCGATGGGGATACATACAGGAGAATCTATCGTAGTAACTCCATCTCAGGTCATACCAGATGTAGCACATCAGGCGATGCGAAACTCTGCTTTGAAGATTATTAGGGAGTTGGGAGTACAAGGTGGTTGTAATATTCAATTTGCGTGGAGGGATAATGGAACCGAAGAAGGACAATATCGTATTGTAGAAGTCAATCCAAGGGTGTCAAGATCGTCTGCATTGGCCTCCAAGGCTACGGGGTATCCGATAGCAAGAGTTACTGCAAAAGTGGCATTGGGAAAATGCCTACATGAAATTAAAAATGAAATTACCGGGGAAACTAGTGCCGCTTTCGAACCAGCTATAGATTATATTGTTACTAAAATACCTCGATGGCCCAAGAATAAATTCCCAGAAGTGGAGTTTGAGCTCACCACTGCGATGAAGTCAACAGGGGAAACCATGGCAATTGGGAGAACGTTTGAGGAATCGTTGATGAAAGCCATGAGATCAAGCGAGTACAAGCCTGCCGTGGATTGGGACACTGTCGAAGATGAAGAACTCATAAAAGAGTATTTGGAAAAGGCAACTCCCGATCGTTTGTATGCTATGCTTGAAGCACTCTATAGAGGATATTCCATAGACAAGGTCTCAGAGGTAACAGGGATACATAAGTGGTATGTAGAGAGATATGCCCGGATTAGTAGCTCTGCAAAATTAGAAATGGAAAATTCGATTGTAGAGACAGCAACAATGGGATTTACAAATCATGAAATTCAAGCCATAGCAACCGGAGAGTATTCAGATGTTCAGAGTTCGTGGTTGCCGGTAGAATCGGAATGGAATAAAGTGCAGGGGAAAAAATGGGACATTGATTCGATAGAAAAGGTTGTCCCAGGCAGAACATATAAACAAGTTGACACATGTGCAGGGGAGTTCAAAGCAACTACACCTTATTATTATTCTTCTAGAAAACCAGAATGGTTTAGTGGACCATACGAAGGGGATGCTGCTGCAGGAGAGCTTCGAGTGAATCAAGAGGCAGAGAGCATAGTGGTGGTGGGAGGCGGCCCAATTCGAATTGGACAGGGTGTAGAGTTTGATTATTGTGCCGTTCATGCAATTCAATCGTTACGAGAGGAGGGAATAGAAACTCATGTGGTCAACAACAATCCAGAGACTGTTTCCACAGATTATGATACATCAGATGGATTATTTTTTGAGCCAATCACTGCGGAAGAAGTTGCAGATGTGATTGAAGCCACAGGGTCTAGAGGGGTAATGCTTCAATTTGGAGGACAAACCTCGGTGAATATTGCAAGACCGCTTCAGAGAGAAATTGAGCGGAGAGAAATAGATTGCAAGATAATGGGAACTTCGGTGGATTCTATAGATTTGGCAGAAGATAGAGACAGGTTTAACAACCTAATGGGAAGTTTGGAGATACTTCAACCAGTGGGTGGAAAGGCGACTGATGAAGAGGGTGCCCTGTCACTTGCCAACACGATTGGATATCCAGTATTAATGCGCCCCTCATATGTATTGGGAGGGAGGGCCATGCAAATAGTAGAAAATGACACAGAATTAAAAAAATATCTAAAAGAAGCGGTTAGAGTAAGTCCGGATAACGCTGTGTTAATTGATCAATTTCTCTCAAATGCTATTGAATTAGATGTTGACGCTGTGTCAGATGGAACAGAGATACTTATTGGAGGTATAATGGAGCACGTTGAATCGGCAGGAGTTCATTCAGGTGACTCTGCTTGCATGATACCACCAGTAAATCTAGACAAAGGAACCCTTAGGAGAGTGAGAGAAATAACGGAGAAAATTGCCCAAGCATTGAAGATAGTAGGACTATTGAATATACAACTTGCCATAAAAAATGAGGAGATATATGTGCTAGAAGCCAATCCGCGTGCATCGAGAACTGTTCCATTTGTATCAAAGGCAACTGGAGTTCCTATTGCGAAGGTTGCTGCCAAAGTTATGTCAGGTAAAACCTTGAAAGAAGTGGGAGTAAAAGAACAAATTCCAGTGCAAGTAAGTGTGAAAGAAGTTGTTTTACCGTTTAGTCGTTTGCCGGGGGTAGACCCATGTCTTGGACCTGAAATGAAATCTACAGGAGAGATAATGAGTACATCAGATTCATTTGGGAAATCATATGCAAAAGCACAAGTGGCGATAGGGAAACCGATCCCTATATCGGGTAATGCAATAGTAGATCTAGATAGTGCGGAATTTCCAGATCCAGAAAGTGATCGGGGGAAAAAACTAATTGAAAGTTTAGAGGAATTCTTCCAAATAAGGTATTTTGAGGATGAGAAGAGCATGAGAGATGCTATTGCTAACGAAGAAATTGATATAATAATTTCAAGAGATCGTCGAATATTAGAGATTGCGGTGGAGGAAGTGATTACGTATTTTTCAACGTGCTCTAGTGCAGAAGCTGCGATAGAGGCAATTAAATCAGAGGGAGAAAGTAATTGTGTAGAGGCAGTGGGGGACAGGAAGAAAGTGCAGGGTCAGTGGGGACTTGATTAAAAACAAAATTCAAGATGAGATCAATGTCCCTATCATGAATAATAATAGTAACAGTCCTGCGAGTCCTGCAAAGAAAACGGCGATTCTAGAACTCTTTGGTCCAGTTTCGGGTTCGCCCATGATAAAAGAATAGAGATCACTTGCAAAGACTATGAAGACAGTTAGTCCGGTTAGCAGAATCCCAACTGCTGCGAAAGCCCCACCTACGGATCCTCCAGGGAGATTGCTACCAAACTGATCGGAAGTTTCTCCTGTTTGAGAACCGCCAGCTGAAATGGATGCCCCGCCTTCTTGGACTACGACTTTTCCAACCATTTGGATGGTTTCATGAGGGATGCAAAAATAGCCATATTCGCCCTCTATTTCGAACGTGTAAGAATAAGAATCCCCACCAGGAATGTCTCCAATAGGATATTTACTTCTTGCTTCACTTTCGGAAGAAAAATCTCCTGATGCCCAATAGGACGTGCCTTCAGGTAATTCATTTTCATATGCAGATACAGAATGTCCCATTTTACCGATATTCAACCATCGTACTGTGTCACCTGGTGCGATGGTGATTACTTCAGGGTCATAGATCATATCGTCGGTCATGGCGACTATATGTGTTTGTGGAGTGGAGGAAGAGTCCTCTGCAGCCATTGCAACCGAAGAGGTGGAAAGTAGAGCAATAGAGCCGGTAGCAAATTGAATGAAATGCCGCCGAAGCATATAACAAATATCGGAAATCAAGTCCCATAAAGGCACCGATACGAATGAATAGGGACAGGGAGCTTGGATAAATTGTTTTGGTTAGATTAGAGAAAGGACCTCGTCGAAAAAGTTTAGGGTATCATGAGGCCCAGGGTGGGCTTCGGGGTGATATTGTCGTGTTAGGATGGAGAGATCGGAGTTTACAAGGCCTTCGATGGTATCATCATTGACATTAAGTTGAGAAATGATGAGTTCTCCAGGGTCAGAAACGGTATACCCATGATTTTGAGTAGTCATTACTACTTTATTAGTTGGAAGATCTAAAACGGGTTGGTTAACACCACGATGTCCAAATCTCATTTTTTCAGTAGTCCCCCCGAGAGCTAATGCAATTATCTGTTGTCCGAGACAGATTCCGGCAATGGGGAGTTCTCCAGAGAACTCATTTACGAGTGAAATTGCATCTGTAAAGTGTTCAGGGTTTCCAGGGCCATTTGAGATAAAAAGAAGATCTGGGTCGGCCTCGCGAACGATGGCTATGGTGGTATCATAGGGTAGAATCGTGAGACGTACATTGCGTTTTATAAATGAATCAATAATTGATTTCTTAACACCGCAATCAATTAGACAGATATGTGGACCAGTGCCAGGGTGGGTAACTGGTTTTTTTACGCTGACTAAAGAGCCTATATCAGAATGATCATCCATAGAAGGACAATTTTCTAATTCTTCAATTGCCGATTCAGGTGTTGCGTCTTTTCCGGAAGAAATTCCACACCGCATTGCACCGTGATCGCGGATAGCCATAACAAGTTCTCGGGTGTCGAGTGTATCGATCGCAGGGATAGATTCTGTAGATAACCACTTAGAAATAGAATCCGTGAGCTGTCGTGCTATTATTGCACGGGGGTGAATCCGACTAGATTCAAGTCTATTGAGATTTACCCCGTAATTGCCAATCAGAGGATAGGCAAAAGTGAGAATTTGTTCTTCATATGAGGGATCAGTTAAACTTTCTTCATATCCTGCATAAGAAGTCGTGAAAACCAGCTCTCCCCGTGCCAATCCAGGAGACCTAGAGCGTGCTTTTACTACAGCCCCAGTCTCTAAAGCTAGAAAAGCATCAGCCATTATAGTAATGAAAAGAGAGGAGACTTCATAAGGTTTTATAGTTAGAGTTGAGGGGAAAGATAAACTCTTTTAGATTTCGAAGAATGTATCAAGTATGTCGTCTTTAATGCATATATGAGTCGAGAAGAGAATGAAGTTCAAGGAGCTAAACAAAATGTTGTAGCGGTTGATTCGAATGATATGGAACAACGGGTTGTAGATCGATTGGAAGCCCATACGGGTGATGGTATACGCCATCGTGCTTTTACATGCCTTCTATTCGATGAGCAGCGGAGATTGATGCTGGCTCAGAGAAGTCCATCAAAGAGATTATGGGGAGGATACTGGGACGGGACTGTTGCATCACACCCTAAGCCAGATGAAAGTCAAGTAGAAGCAACACAAAACCGTCTAGAGGTTGAGTTAGGCATCAAGCCGAACCAATATGAAAATTTAACAGTGACAGATAAATTTGAGTATAAAAGTTATTACATGAATGCGGGTTTGGAATGGGAGGTTTGCACAGTATTGGAGGCCACGTTAGTAGATACAAAAGTAAATCCTGATCCAGAAGAGATAGCAGGAATACTATGGGTAGATTATGAAGATATGCAACTCAATCCTGTGCACTATCGTCAATTGGATTTATGCCCATGGTTAGAAATTGCAATGTATAGAGATTTTCACAAGATAGGGGAATGAAAATGGATGGGAATGGAGATATTGGGGAAATAGAGGGGGGCCCAAGTTGCGGGCATATTGGCGAATTTAATAGGTTAAAGATAGCAATCGTTACGGTATCGACAACACGGTCAGATAGCACAGATAAGAGTGGGAAAATAATAGCAGAAATGATCGAATCGGCGGGGCATGAAAATGCCGTTCAAAAAGTTGTTAAAGATGACTATGAAGAGATTAGCAGTTATATAAAAAATTTAGTAGATAGGGAGGACATAGATCTAATTATCACCACAGGAGGAACGGGGGCAACTCCAGATGACGTTACAGTCGAAGCAATTTCACCAATGATAGAAAAGGAACTCCCAGGATTTGGAGAGCTATTTCGACAATTATCCTATGAAGAGATAGGGCCCCTTTCGATCGCTAGTAGGTCGATGGCAGGAATAGCAAAATATACCCCAATATTTTGTTTACCAGGTAGTTCGAATGCTGTTAAATTGGGAGTGGGAAAAATTATTTTACCTGTTTGTGGCCATACGGTTGAACAAGCATGTCGCGGGAAAAAATAGGGAAAATCAAGAAAATAAATTCGAGATTTCTTCGGCTACTAGATCGGGGGGAAATAGCTGAGGATCCAATGCAAAGTCAATTTGCGGCCTCAAAAAGTCAGATAATTCGTCTTTGGAATATACGATCGTTTTGATATCTGGATTGAGTTCCCTGCACAGCAAGATGCCAGTAGGATCACTGGTATCAGTTATAACTAACAGATCCGCATCCAAAATTAGATCTGCAGGAGGGGCATAAACGTCTCCGGATGTAGGCATTTCCTCAATTTCAAAGCCTTGGTTAGATAAGGAAAATGATAAATCCCCACCACTTCCAAAAAAGATAATTTTCATTTTTTTCACTCCGAAATTTTAGGATTTTTATTGTTGGAGGAAGAATGGGAAAGTGCAGCTTTGACTAGACCTAAGAAAGGAGGACTTGGATGAGTCGGGCGCGAAGTGAACTCGGGATGAAATTGAGTTCCGAAGAAATAGGGATGCTCTGGGATTTCCAATATTTCCATTCGGGGGCCAGATTTTCCCGTAAATTTTAATCCAGCCTTTTCAAGTGAATCTATATAATCTGGATTGACTTCATAGCGATGGCGATGGCGCTCAAGACACTGGTTTTCACCGTACAAAGAATGAGCAAGAGTATTTTTATCAATTTGTGTTTCGAGTTCCCCAAGTCTCATTGTTCCACCCAGTTCATTGATATCATGTTGACTAGGTAATAGGTCGATTACAGGGTGCGGGGTTTCGGGATAGATCTCGGAAGAATGAGCATCTTTTAGATTCAAAATATTTTGAGCATATTCTACAACGGCTAATTGAAACCCTAGACAGAGACCAAGATATGGGATGCCTGTTTCCCTAGCATAACGAACTGCATTTATTTTCCCAGGGGTCCCTCGAGAACCAAATCCGCCCGGAATAACAATACCATCTGGTTTTATTTCAGAGAGAGGAGAGAAGTCACCATCGTCGAGTGTTTCAGAATGGACCCAGAAAGTATTGACTTCAATGCCATCGGGGAGGCCTGCATGTTTGAGGGCTTCATATACAGAAATATAAGCATCTTCAAATCCGTATTTCCCTACCAATGCTATGTTGACTTTATTATGTTTGGGGGCAGTTACGGACTCGCGCCAAGTAGTATCCCTATTAGGAAATGGAACGGCTCTATCGAGTAAATTCAATTGTTCCATGACATATTCATCAAGGGATTCTTCTTCAAGAGACATGGGGAGGTGGTATATATTGTCGAGATCTGGATTAGAAAACACAGCTTCAGTGGGAACGTCGCAAAAGAGAGCTATTTTTTCACGTACATCGTCATCTAGAGGCCTGGTAGATCGCCCCACGATTAAGTTGGGCTGAATACCAATTGATCGGAGTTCTTTTACGGAGTGTTGAGTTGGTTTTGTTTTTGGTTCTTCATTTTTAGAATGAGGAATCAGAGTGACATGGATGAACAAAACACAATTGTCGGGTTCTTCGTGGGAAAGTTGTCGAAGTGCCTCTAGGAAAGGCATACTTTCTATATCCCCAACAGTTCCACCAACCTCCACTATGCAAATATCGTGTCCTTTTGCTACATATCTAATTCTTCGTTTTATGTCATCAGTTATGTGAGGAATGATCTGAACTGTTTTCCCCAAATAATCTCCAGTTCTTTCACGTTCGATTACATGCTGATAGATTTTACCAGTGGTGATATTGTGGTCGCTGGTCATGTCGATTCCAAGAAAACGTTCGTAGTTACCTAAATCTAGATCGACTTCTGCCCCATCTTTGAGTACATACACCTCCCCATGCTGATAGGGGTTCATCGTCCCAGCATCAACATTAAGATAGGGGTCTATTTTAACGGCAGTGATAGTGAAACCAGCATTTGAAAGTAAACGCCCTACACTAGCGGCTGTGACACCTTTTCCCAATCCTGACATAACCCCTCCGGTAACAAAAATAAACTTAGAATTTGACGAAGAATCGGTTTTCGGCATAATAATTGTGCGCCGCCATACTTGAAAACGATTTCGAATAGAATAAAAATGGATTATTGGAGGAAATCGGGTTCGATCCGCTTTTCCTGGTACTCATTAACAAGGTGAGTTGTGAAATCAGATAATTTTACTCCGGATTTTTCGGACTGATTTCGGTCGCGGATAGAAATTGAATTTTGTTTTTGTTCAGCTTCTCCAAGGATTACCATATAGGGAATTCTATCGTTGTGGGCAGCTCTAATTTTCTTCCCGATTGTCCACGCTCTATCATCGATCGAGACTCTAAAAGAAGATAATTCAGCGGCTATTTTTTGTGCGTAGTCTAAATTATCATCGGTGATGGGTAAAATGCGAATTTGTTGGGGTGCCAACCACAGAGGGAATTTCCCATTGAAATGTTCAATTAGAATCATAAAAAATCGCTCATAGCTACCATATAACGCTCGATGGATCATCACAGGACGGTGTTGAGTATTATCGGTGCCAACGTAGCTCAAATCAAAACGTTCTGGCATAGTGAAATCTAGTTGGACAGTGGGGCCGTCCCAAGATCTTCCAAGTGCGTCTTGGAATGCGAAATCTATCTTTGGCCCATAAAATGCACCATCCCCATCATTTACCGTGTAAGCAAGACCAGAATTGTCAAGTACAGATTTGAGTTGGGTTTCTGCTTTTTCCCATATTTCCAAACTCCCTTCATATTTTTCGGGCCTTGTTGCGAGGAAAATTTTAAAGTCAAGGTTGAATGTTTTGAGCACTTCGAGAATTAGATTTAAAACCCCATTGACTTCGGTTTCGATTTGGTCGGGGCGAATGAAGAGATGCCCATCGTCGATGGTAAATGCCCATAATCTAGATAGCCCGGATAATTCACCACGTTGTTCTTTTCGGTATACTTTTCCATTTTCAAAATATCGAACCGGTAAATCGCGGTAACTTCTTTTTTGTTGATTAAAGATGGTTGCATGACCAGGACAATTCATAGGTTTGAGACCAAATTCTTCATCACCAACTTCGAAGATAAACATATCATCTTGGTAGTTATCATAATGGCCTGATTGTTTCCACAGTTCTGTTTTAAATAAGTGGGGCGTTTCGGTTGGTTCATAACCAGAGTTGATATTTAGAGAATCGACATATGAAGATAACTCCCTGAGAACATAGGCCCCATTGGGGTGGAAAAGAGGAAGTCCGGGTCCAGTTATTTCGGGTATGGAAAATAGATCGAGTTCTTGTCCAAGTTTTCGATGGTCTCGTTCTTTTGCGAGTTCGCGAAGGGTGAGGAATTCTTCAAGATCAGATTGGGATTTGAAAGCAGTCCCGTAGACGCGGGTGAGAGTTTGATTGTCAGAGTCCCCCCTCCAGTAAGCGGCAGATATATCTAACAAATGGATGGCTTTCACCTTGCCTGTAGAGGATACATGGGGACCTTTACAAAGATCTTTCCAGGTGTCTTGGGTGTAAAATGATACATTTTCTGATTCAGCGGCTTCGTTTTGGAGAATATCTAATTTAAAGGAATTAGTGGAATAGAACTTTTCTGCCTCCTCCCGGGGAGCATCAGTCCGGAGGATCTCATAATCAGATTTAATGATTTTTTTCATCTCAGATTCTATTTCGGGGAGATTTTCTTTGGTAATCGAGATTCCATCAAAATCATAGTAAAATCCGGTGTCAATAGGAGGTCCTATTGCCAAATTTACATCAGGATATAATCGGGAGAGTGCTTGTGCAAATATATGGGCAGCAGAATGGCGAAGAACAGTGAGATATTGGTCTGATTTTTCAGTTACGATAGAGATCTGATCGTTGTCAGATACAGGAGTATAAAGATCTACTAGCTCGTCGTTGATGATTCCTGCAACAGCGGATTTTCCCAGGCCAGGGCCTATTTCATATGCAACATTCGAAATGGTTGAACCCAGGGGGATTGATAATTTTGCACCATCAGGAAGTATCACAGTGATATCTTTTGGTTGGGTTTGGGACATGGGGATTTTTATATTTGTGTAAGAATAACTGGGTTGGGTATAGATAGATTAGATCGTACAACCATATTAACAAATGGTAATAAGAGATATAAATCGGTTAGGCTTTTTGTAATACGGGTTATATTCACCGTCCATGGCGGACTAGACAGCGAGATAGTCCGGTTACTTCAGTGGGGTCGCAATAGTCAGGGGAATGAATAACCATATTTCCACGAGTGAGATTGGGAACTTTCCACTTTAACCTAGCAGGTAGATTTAAGCATCGGATGGCTGACTCTTCGCTGAGGTTTAAGATGACTTTGGTTTTAATTTGACTAAGGATATCAGCGTCTATATCATGAGGATCTTGTGTGACCAGAAAAAGCCCAAGTAGTTCTTTCCTTCCCTGTTTTGCCACATTGATAAATTTATCAATGAGAAGGTCTTCTTGTTGTGTCTCGGTGTTTCCTCGGGAGAGGAAATTGTGTGCTTCGTCCATAGAAATCAGTAGAGGTATATTTTTGATGTGCTCATAGTCAGGGGACTCGGTCATTTTATTATCCACTAACAAACTAGAAAGTGCCAACACCACGAAGGCCGCGTCTCGGTGATTATTAATGTGGGATGTAGGCACTATAGATAATTGCCCGGGCACGATGAACTTCTCAATTAGGTCAGTGATAGGGGGAGAATTTGAGTCAAAAAATACATTAGAAAAACCTACTACTTTTCGTTTGATTGCGTCGAAAGTTGCGAGGGGTATGTCCTTAGGATCAGTATAATTAGTTTTGTTTTGATCAAGAAATTCTAAGAAATTGGAATAAGTGCACTCGTCTTCTTTTGTTTGGTTGAAGAAATCAGGTAATAGATGGTTATCTAACCCTGCTTTTTGCGGGTCAGTGAGACCACTACGAGAAATGAGCCAAGGGTTTGTTTCTACAAGGGAAAAGGGAATGCTGAAAGTGATTGTTTCCGCCTCATGATATTTGGATTCATATTTTGTGCCTTTAATGGAAGGTGCAAACACTATAGTTTTGTCGTGTTTGTTAAATAGAATTTGATTGTCTTCATAGTACGTTTTATCGTCTTCGGTTAGATCGCCTCCATCATGATACATTTGAGCATATTCATCTTGGGGATCGAATTGAACAATGGCTAATTTTTTGAAGGATTCATTGATTTTGTAAGTCCGTCCATTCTTAGAGTCCCCTAGACACTGGCGGAGGATATTTTTGGTTGCTTGTGTTTTTCCAGATCCGGTTCCCCCTGCTACAAGTACATGGGTAAAAATGAGAGGTACATCAGCCACTCTATCTTTAAATCGATACGGAATTTTACGTCCAGGAGGTGAATTTGATATATGTCCAACGAAAATGTCTTCTAATTTTTGAGAAAGTTTGAGGCCAATTGTTATTGTCTTTTCATCGGCTCTGTAAATCCTAGATGCAGGTCTTGGAAGTCTATTTGGAGATTTCCTATTGTTTTTATGAATGATAGAAAGTGGGAGGAGTTTTGCTATGAAATTATAATCAATATCTTGAATGATTTTATTACTTTGGTTGATCAACTCCTCTGCCAGAAGGTTTGAGGTATCATAAGTACCAAACTCGTGAGGGAACTCATTATGGTAGGAGAGCTCGATGGCTTCACAAAGAAGGTTTTCATCCAAGTTTCCTTCGGAATCGAAAAATGGAATTCGGAAATATTCTCCTAAACGAAAGGATTCCCTTTCTGCTAAAGCTATGAGACCATAAAGCGAGGCGTCTTTTGGATCTTGACCTATAGAAAGTCCACTATCGGTGGAAGTCAAAAGGCCTACTATTGTGTCATCAAGTTGAGATTCCAAGTCCATATGATGATAGCATATGACCCTCAGAGATATAATACTTACAAATCTCTGAGTTGATCCATACTACTGCTACTCCAACGAATGAAATTGTAATTTACATCTATGCGGGTGTTGTAATGAGCGGCTAGTATTTTTCCAAGGGTTACTTTTTGGGAATTCGACATCCGAGCTAGATGGTCGGCTTTGTTGATTACGCGAGGAGGGCCATTGTAAATTGCCATTTCTTTCAATATGAAATTTTCAATTTTTTGACGGATGAGGGGGTTCTGAGAAAATGCATAAGGAGATTCTACACGAAAAACAACACCTGATCGGGGATCGTAGATCATAAAAAATGTTAAATCGTAAAGAGGGTTTTTATGATCCAGGATTCCAATAAATGGATCGAGAAGAAACTCCTCAAATTTTGATGCAATCCTACCTTTCGAAATGAACCAATTTGTATAGACTAAAGTGGAATCGTGCGTCGTCACCCCTCTTTGTGTTTTGGAGGTGGAATGGGCACTCAATATTTGTTTGAAGAATGAAGAATCATGTCCCCAGACAAATGAATTCGTTTCGTTTTGTAGGGAGTCAAATGCAGACTTTATCGCAGATCCACGAGGATTTTTTACAAATCCGATTAAAGGGGGAGTTTGTTGGCCATTGGCAGCGGTGGGTTTGACGAAGGAATTAATGAGGTCTATATATGTTTTTAATGCACGTCTGGAAGGACCATTTTCCAATAGTAATTTTTTTAAATTGGGTTTTCCACTGTACCAAGCCAATAGACCTACCGGAAAAATTGGACCGTCTAAAATTAGTATATCTTTTACGGAATCGGCCCACTTGAGTGCATGGCCCCCTTCAGATAAATACAAAGCGGTATCATGTAGCGCGGTTTCGTCTGGAAGGTTGGGAATCGTAGTCATGGAAAAACTTTCAAGAGTTTCAGATTGATCGGGTGCCAAGGGGTGGGGAGCGTTGTAGCACATTGTTATTGTGTCTGAATCATGAAGATTTTTATCAGTGGGGTTCACAGCCATGACTGCACGAGAATACGCCAATGACATTCCATTTGTGAAAGGCACATAAAGCGTTCCAGAGTCTACCGCATTTTGCGTGGGGAAGGGTGATTCAGTGGATGGTGCGTTCCTAATGGAAAACTCTTTTATGTAAAGATCAGAATCAATGGGTTCGATTATGGTTGTTCCATTTTGGTCTTGAAGGGGATTTAGACGGTTCCAGATAGAAGAAGCGGATTCGTCAGTGCTGTCAGAATAATACTCCATAGAAGGTAGAGAATTAAGGAAAGTTTTTAATCGGGACGGGAGGTCTGGAGGAAGTGTCACGTGTAGATAGATAATACTTCGATGATTAAAACATGATAGCAATTTATAGCGATGAATAGTTGTGCATCCAGGATTTGTTATGTATATGGACGTTGCTTTAATTATCCTAGATGGGTGGGGAATTTCAGAGACCCAAGAAGGAAATGCAATTAGAGCCGCAAACACCCCTATATTTGATCGTCTCTGTTCGGATGAGAAGTATGGAACGCTAGAAACGGGTGGAGAATCCGTTGGCCTTCCAGAAGGAGGGGTGGGAAATTCGAAAGTTGGTCACTTGACAATAGGTGCAGGGAGAATTATAGAACAAGAACATACACAGATTAATAGAGCGATTAAAGATGGGTCTTTTTTTCAAAATGATGTGTTAAAATCAGGATTTGAAAAAATAAAATCCACAGAAAATCGGGCCCACATAATAGGGTTATTAAGTGACGCAGGGGTTCACTCGGATGACACACACATTCATGCAATGATAGAGATGGCATCGGATAGCGGAGTAGAGGTGGTAACTCATGTGATTACAGATGGAAGAGATACACCGCCGAAGAGTTCAAAGGGATACATATCTAGACTCGAAAAAGTAGTTGGAAAAAAAGGAACTGGAAGAATTGCCACAGTTACGGGGAGATACTATGCAATGGACAGGGATGGGAATATAGAAAGGACCCTACAAGCTCACGATGCGATTATGAGAGGGGAATCGAATTACATGGTTAAATCAGGATTGGTTGCTATTGAAGATGCATATACACGTGGAGAAACTGATGAATTTATCAAACCTACAGTGATAAATGGTGGTGATTTTTTCAATAGAGGAGATATTATTCTGATGGCAAACTTCCGTGCAGATCGCATGCGGCAAATGTCTCTAATGTGTGAAGAAACCATAGGTAAATATTTTTCAGAAAAGAATTCTTCGGAAAGAATTCTGACCATGTCAAATTATGATGAAAGTTATAAATTCCCAGTTGTGTTCCCCACCGAGGGGCCCAAGAATACCATAGGGGAAATATTATCAAAAGGTGGTCTTACCCAATTGAGAATTGCAGAAACTGAAAAATATGCTCATGTTACTTATTTTTTGAATGGAGGGAGAGAGAAAGTGTGGGAAGGTGAAATTAGAAAAATGATTCCGAGTCCAAAGGTCCCCACTTATGATCAACAGCCAGAAATGAACGCAGGGAAAGTAACAGAAGCTGCGATAAAAATTATTGAAGAAAAAAATCCCAATGTCTTGATTCTTAACTATGCAAATCCGGATATGGTGGGCCACACAGGTGTATTTGATGCGACTGTGAAATCTGTAGAAATAGTTGACCAAGAATTGGGTAAATTAATAGAATTTCTTAGGGGAAAGAAGGCAAAAATCATAGTAATTGCAGATCATGGAAATGCGGAAGAAATGGGAACCAAGAAAGATCCCCGTACGAGTCATACGTTTAATCCTGCGCCGATCATTTGTATAGGATTAGAAGGAAACCTAGCACAAAAAAAGATTAGAAAGGGAGGAGGTTTATCGGACATATCTCCGACAATATTAGATCTACTAGGGATAGAAAAGCCACCGGAGATGACAGGGGAATCATTATTACGATAGGAAGGGACTTTAGAATCATAAAATGAAAACAAAAGAGCTCGTAGATCGTCTTGATGAACTTCTAGGTACGGGAAGATTTGAAGAAATTGATTCTAGTGCAAATGGCCTTCAGATTGGGACGGGGGAGGGAACAGTGAGTCATGTTGTTTTTGCAGAAGATGCATCTATGGAGACTATAGAAGATGCTGCAAGTATCGGGGCAGATATGATGGTAGTGCATCATGGCATTACATGGGGAGACATCGATAGAATTACAGGGATAAATTACAATCGAATACAAGCTCTTATTGGATCGGGAATATCGTTGTATGTTTCCCATTTGCCATTAGATGCACATCAAGAACTTGGAAATGCTGCAGGTTTGGCTAAAATATTAGAATTAGAAGAAAGAGAGCCATTTGGAAGATTGGGTACTGAATTCATTGGAATTATGGGAAAGGTGAAGAATCCATGTACTCCAGAGAGATTGAGATCATTTTTGGCAGGGGAATTGGATACAGGAGATGGGGGTGTAAAATTATTGAATTTTGGAGTAGAAGAGATCACGAAAATTGGAATTGTTACAGGGGCAGGTGGGGATTGGTTAGGAGAGGCTGTTGAAAAAGAACTGGATGTATTCATTACAGGAGAGGGAAAGGCCCGAATATACCATGAAGCAAAAGAATTGGGCATGAATGTGGTGTTGGCGGGACATTATGCAACAGAAACATTCGGTGTTTTTTCACTCGAGAAGATTGTTTCAGAGTGGGGAATAAAAACTACGTGCATCTCCTATCCTACAGGGTTATAATACCATGAGGAAAGAATTTCGACATGATCCAATAAACCACATTGATGTGAAAAACAAAATGACCGTTTCCGAATTGATGGAAGAATATTCAAATGCAGGTTTTGCTGCAAGCGCCCTATCTGAAGCTGTAAATATATATACGGAAATGATAGGAGGAAAGGATGTTACAAATTTTTTGAGTATAGCGGGGGCGATGGTACCAGCAGGTATGAGGAAAATAGTGACAGGATTAATACAAGATGGGCATGTGGACGTGTTAGTTACAACCGGGGCTACACTGACCCACGATGCAATAGAAGCAATGGGCCACAGTCATCATCACGGGTCGACAATCCAGAGGCGATGGGGGAATGAAGACAAGGTTAGAGAACATGATGAAAAATTGAGGGATGAAGGAGTAGATAGAATATATGATGTATATTTGCCACAAGAAGGATTTTCCATATTGGAAAATCACCTTAGATCCAATGTATTTCCTAACCTAGACAGGCAAGTTTCAATTAGAGAATTTACGGCAGAATTGGGACGTGCTAATTCAGAGGAAGCCAGGAATGATAACGGAGGCATAGCGGCGATGGCTTATGAGTGTGGAATTCCAATATACTGTCCAGGGATACAAGATTCGATGCTAGGATTGCAGGCGTGGATGTATTCCCAAATTTCATCGTTTTCATTAGATGCAATTGCAGATATGACTGAAATCAATGATATAGCACATGATGCCAAGAGAAGGGGAGCGATGATAGTAGGAGGAGGATTGCCAAAAAACTATATTTTACAGGCGATGTTACTAACGCCGCGGGCATATGATTATGCCGTGCAACTAACAGGGGATTCTGAACATTTGGGAGGTCTTTCGGGGGCTTCGTTGGATGAAGCTAGATCGTGGGGGAAACTTGAGAAAAATGCAAAAAACATTACAGTTTATGCAGATGCTACAATTACGTTTCCGTTGGTTGTTGCTGCAGCTCGTGAGAGGATAAATGGATCCAAATGAGAAAATAGAATAAAAGGGGAATTACTCACCTAGGAGTGCCTGCGCAAGCCGGGGGATGAACATTCCAACATCGGTGACTACACCTACAGCGTGGGATGAACCACGATCTAGAAGTTGAGTGACTGTTGCAGGATTTATATCAACACAAACGGTCGGGGTGGTAGAAGGAAGGCAATTTCCAACAGCCACAGAATGTAATAGAGTGGAAAGCATGAGTACTAAATCGGCTTTTTGCGTTTGCTCTCTGATTGCATTTTGTGCTTTAATTGTGTCAGTGATAGTATCAGGAAGTGGACCATCGTCTCGGATTGATCCGGCGAGAACATAGGGAATATTATTAGTTATGCACTCGTACATGACCCCTCCGGTGATTATTTTTTGTTCAACTGCATCTTTGATAGAACCAGCACGGACTATCTCAGAAATCGTGTAGATGTGATGCTTGTGTCCTTTCCGCGGATGTGCAAGTGTGGTTATATTCATACCAAGAGAAGTGCCATAGAGATTTCTTTCGATATCATGGACCGCAAACCCATTCCCGGCAGAAATCATATCGACATAGCCCTTTTGTACTAATCGTGACAAGTCATCTCCCGCTCCGGAGTGTATTACTGCAGGTCCAGGGACCACGAGTATTTTTCCATTTTGTTTTTTCGTGGCTTTGATAGTTTCTGCTATTTTCTTGATCAATGATTCGGATGGGCGTTCGGAGGAGACTCCACCTTGCATAAATCCAAATGGGCCGCTGGAAGAGTCTCGAGGTCGAGAAGGGGGTTTTACTCGAATTCCGGCCTCTCCGGTAACTATCAAATCGTTTTCATCAACAGAGGTGAGTACTTTAGTTGAGGCTGTTTTTGTAGTAGGATCCACAACGATTGCAGTGTCCATTTCTATGTTTTCTACAGAGATCCATTCACCTTCGTAGAGTATATCAGTGGGGTGGTGGGTCGTGCTATAAAACCCACGAGGGACAACTTTTGAAGAGGGAGAAGGCTCTAGGGTGGCGTCAATGGGCTCGGCTATGGTAGCTCCATTTTGATGGAGTTCATGTAAAATTGGCAATAAAAGTCCTTCAGACTCTGCAGAGACGGTCATGCGGCAATAAGTAGTCTCATTTTTATGCGTTCCGACATCGAATTGTTCAACGTGAAAAGTCCCGCCCATATCCATGATGATTCCAAATGCACGTTGCATGATGCCAGAATCGATGATATGACCTTCGAGTTCGACAGTTGTTTCAATAGTCATTGATTACGAGACGCGGAGGTGGAACATGAATTTTTCTATGGTATCGAGGGGAGAATATTAGGTCAAAATTTGTTTGATGGCCAAGTATGCTTCTGAAAAGTCTTGTAATGTGATATTGTCCGTTGTTATAAAGACGCCTTGATTATTCTTCAATACACGTAATAGATATCCGAACTCGAATGCCCGTATAGTATATAGGTAATTTCCTAGCTCAGATCCGCGATAAGCGATTGGTGCACCAGCTAATCCGCGAGATTCTAGATCGGTGAAACCCGCCAGGTCGGCGTCTTGGTCTAGATCGGAGCGTAAATAGATCTGAGTATGGCTAGATTCTGTAAAATAAGTTATAGAGCGAAGATTATCGCCAATAATTGCTCTGCAGGTTCCGATTAGATCGTCTAGTGGGACTCCTTCGGACGTTGAAGAAATGGGCATGAAAGAACGTAAGATTGGCTCGAACTTAGGTTTCTCGGAGGGTAGAGGAGGAATGCAATGGATTTTCAAAGTAAGAATGCATAGCGTAAAGTGGCCGATGATGGGTATAGATTCGGAGCTCAGTCCCATGCTATGACGAACCCTATGAGTACGGAGGCCATATGAAATATTATTTGTCAAAGAGAGGGAGCTAGTCCAGTAACGCTTAACCTGAGAGTGACACAAACTATAGGCAATGACCAAAGTGAAAGTTTCGGGGACAGAAATACCAAGATTTGAAGATGTTCCACTCATAAAGGGGGAAGGGAAATATACAGATGATTTTCAGCCGGATGGATTGACTTACGCTGCAATTCTTAGAAGTCAACATCCACATGCAAAAATAGTTTCGATCGAGGTAGAAGCGGCAAAAAAAATAGAGGGTGTCATAGCAGTATACACCAGTGAGGATTTAGAAATTGCTCAGATTCCAGGGGTGTTTCACATAAAGGGATCATTTGAGGGACAAAGGGACAGTAAATTTCCAATCTTGGCTCGAGGATTTGTGAGATACACAGGAGAACCTATTGCGATTGTTATTGCAGATGATCGATATGTAGCACACGAAGCGCTTTCTATGGTTGGAGTCAAATATGCGAGATTAGAGAGTAGTGGTGATATTTGGTCTTCAATTGCAGAAGATGCACCCATAGTCCACATAGGGAAGGGGAAGAACAACATAGCGCTGGATTGGAAATATGGAGATAAAAAAAGTACGCGGGCGGCATTTGATGATGCAGATCACATATTTGAATTAGAGATGGTAAATCAAAAACTCCATCCAGATGCTATGGAACCTCGAAGTGTAATTGCAGAATATAGTGAGGACACTGGTAGAGTTACGGTGAGAACTTCGACTCAAACGCCGCATGGTATTAGAAAGAATATATCTGTTGCCCTAGGTTTGTCAGAAGATCGTATTCGGGTGATTGCACCAGATGTAGGAGGAGGTTTTGGTAGTAAAGGGGGTTCACCGTATGTGGAAGATCCATTGGTAGTGTGGTGTTCCATGCAATTGAAACGTCCAGTTAAATGGACAGGAAGAAGGTCGGAAGTGCATCATTCGGACCACCATGGGAGAGGGTTTTTTGTCAAGGGGAAAATAGCAGTTGAAAAAAGTGGAAAGATAAAGGGGGTGGAATTTGAAGTTGTTTTTGACATAGGGGCATATCTTGTATGGGGAAAAACGCCCGCGGCTAATTTTAGACATTTATCATCGGGGGCATATCAGATTCCAGCAATATATGGGAATGTCAAAGGGGTTTTCACCAATACGGCTCCAATTGGCCCGTACAGAGGTGCGGGGAGACCAGAAGCGATATACGCTGTTGAGAGGGTTGTGGATCATGCTGCGAGAGAGATGGGAATGGATCCTGTGGAATTCCGACGTATGAATTTAGTTCCCTCAGAGGCATTTCCCTATGAAACTGCAGTCGGGATGACATATGATAGTGGAAATTATGAACTGGCACTCGACGAGGCTCTAGAAATGCTTGATTATGATAAAACCAGAATTTTACAAAAAGAATTAAGGGAGGAGAATAGGTATATTGGAATCGGATTTTCTACTTTTGTGGAAAATACAGGCACAGGTCCATCAGTTCCGGAGAGTGGGAAGATTGTATTTGGAACAGATGGGATTGTAAAGGTGTATTGTGGGACCGCAGATCATGGTCAAGGTCACAAAACAGCATTTCGTCAAATTTTATCTGATAAGTTGGGAGTTCCCATGGAGGTAATAGAAGTATACGAAGGAGATTCAGATGCATTGGGGCACGGGGTGGGGACTTTTGGTAGTAGGAGTATTGCCGTTGGCGCAAGTGCTCTTGTCAAATGTGCAGAGATGATAATTGATAAAAGTAAACAAATTGCGTCGTGGTATTTTGAGGCCCCTATAGAAGATATAGGATTTGAAGATGGTGATTTTTTTGTAGTAGGTTCAAAGGATAAATCAATAGAAATGGAGAAAATAGCTATGATGGCACATAGAGAAGAGGGCCTCCCAGAAGAGATAGAGAGGGGATTGGAAGCCGAAGCTTTGTATGATCCAGTAAGCAACGCTTACTCGTTTGGGACACATATTGCAGTAGTTGAGGTTGATGCGGAATCGGGAGAAGTTAAATTGGAACGGTATATTGCAGTTGATGATTGTGGTGTGCAAATTAACCCATTGCTTGTAGAAGGGCAGCTGCATGGGGGCATTGTGCAAGGGATTGGACAAGCTTTGTATGAAAAAACTGTTTACGACAGTGCAGGGAACTTACTTACAGGGACATTACAAGATTATGCACTTCCAAGGACATTTCACATACCAGATATAGAACTAGGATCAACAGTTACTCCTTGTCCTCATAATCCATTGGGATCAAAAGGGGCGGGGGAATCGGGGGCCATTGCTGCCCCTCCTGCCATAGTAAATGCAGTGATTGATGCTCTACAGCCATGGGGTGTAAAATCAATAGACATGCCCATCACAGACGAAGTTGTGTGGCAAGCGATTAAAGAGAAAAAAATATAGAAAGACTACTCAGAGTTTAAGAATATTTGATCGTAGAAGTATACTGCTGCAATTGCCCCGAGAGTTGGTGCAAGAATATAAATCCAAGCTACACCCCAAAGATCGGGCCCCCCATAAATAGTATTTACAATATATGGTCCGAGAGATCTAGCTGGGTTGAATGATGCACCGGAAATGTTTCCTGTAGCAAACACACCCATGGCGATGATGGAAGCTATTCCGAATCCAGCGAAATTTTCTGGCGCGCGTGAATCGACAGCGAATGCCATAACACCGAACATTAAAAAGAAGGTGATGATGAATTCGACCAAAAATGCCTGCCCCACGGTTACACCAGGGAAAGGTGCAGTTGCGCCCATACCACCGATAGTGGCAGCCACAGTTCCGCGAACTAGCACGAAAAGTATTCCTGCAATGGTTGCTCCAAGAATCTGGGATACAATATAAACAGCGCTTGTTTTTGCGTCTATTCTTTTTGTGACCCAAAGTGCGATTGTTACGGCAGGGTTGATATGGGCCCCAGATACACGTCCGAAGAGGTAGATTGGGATTCCCACTGCGAATAGATGGGCGATTGCAATTCCAGTCCATCCGAGTGCACCATGCCCCAATCCATTTAGGACATATGTGCCATATTCAACCGAATCGGGGACTGTCAGAAATTCAATTATTACGGAACCAACACCGAAGAATAAAATGGAAAAGGTTCCAAGAAATTCTGCGATGGCTTTTTGAGTTAATGTGTAATTAGATGACATATCTCAACATAGGCAGAATTGTCCAATATATTTCAAGATTCGGTTATTGAAAACAGGAAAAACTTTTCTGTAAGCATATTACCGTTCCCGCGAAACGAAGGGGTATGAAACTGCCCAAAATCGTGCTTCTTGGGCCACCTGGGGCGGGGAAAGGCACTCAGGGGAGCTTGATGTCAGAATATTTTGGAATTGCACATATAACTACAGGGAATGCGTTAAGAATAAACAGAGATCTAGAAACGGAACTAGGAACCCCAGGAAGTTTCATCGATCGGGGTGAATTAGTTCCAGATTCGATCGTCAATGAGATTGTGGAAGTTGAGATAAAGAAGGCAAGTGGGTTTGTACTAGATGGGTATCCGCGCAATAGAAAACAGGCAGAATATTTGAGTACTATTTCTGAGATTGATAAGATCATATACTTAGATGTGGCAAGTGAAGAATTGATTAAACGCCTTTCAGGGAGACGTGTTTGTTCCTCTTGTGGTGAAAATTACCATATTGAATTTCGTCCCTCGAAAAAGAATGGAAAATGTGATTTATGCAGTAGTGAACTGGTACAGAGATCAGATGATCAGGAAGAGACTATTTTGAATCGATTGAGAGTATTTTCGGAACACACCGAACCGGTTTTAGAATACTACATCAATCGAGAGGGTTTTGTAAGGATAGAAGGTAGAGATAATCCAGAAGATGTTTGGGAAAGCATTAGAAAAATTTTCGAAGAGGGTTAAATAAATGAGAATGTCTACTTACAAAAGATTAGAGGGGGAATAGATAATGGCTCGAATTGAAAGGAAAGTTGCAGGGTTGATAATGAGAGATGCAGGGATAGTTGAATCCATTCGAACCGTTCTTGAAAAAAGTGTAGATGGGGAGGTAGAATTGGACTGGGCAGATGTGAGAGGAGAAGTTACGAGTGGGCATTGGGGAAGGCTCATAGAAACGGGAATATTAAAAGAGGGGAAAAAAGGTTTTCAGGTTTCAGACGCGGCTACGATTAAGCAGACGATAGAAAATTTTGATCAACCGAGGGCAAAAAAATCAAAAACGAAGTCGGATGCAGAGGGTAAATGGACGAAGTGGGACAAAGCTGCTGCTGTTTTTGCAATAAGTTTGTTTGCAGGGTATTCTTTTACAGAAGTCAGGGAATTAATTGGGAGGGGCGTAGATTTACTGATCGGTCCGGCAGATACTGTGCTTCCATTTTACCTCGTTATAATGATATTGGCATTATTTACAGGACTATATTCCACACTTCTCCAGGCTAATTTGATGGATATGGAAAAGATGGGAGAATATCAATCTGAAATGAAAGAGTTACAAGAGCGGCAAAAAGCGGCCCAAAAGAGTGGAGATAAAGAAGAAATGGAAAGGCTGCGAGAAGAACAAATGGAAGCAATGGGAGATCAAATGGGAATGTTCAAATTGCAATTTCGTCCGATGGTGTGGATAATGGTATTCACAATACCGGTATTCTTGTGGATATATTGGAAAATACTAAGTGGAAATATAGATCCGAATGAGGTTACAATAACAGTTCCATTTGTGGGAGAAGCGGATTGGACGGAGGGGCTAGTAGGACCAATTCAATTGTGGATCGTATGGTATTTCATGTCTTCCATGGCATTTACCCAGGTGATTAGAAAGGCATTGAATATCAGAACGAGTCCAACGTAGAAGGGATCTCTTTTTAATTAAGAAGGCCGAATAGATCACATGCTGTTAACTGTTTCGGGCCCCCCGGGGAGTGGTAAAAGTACTGTTGCAGAAGGAATAGCAGTTAGGCTCGGTTTGGAATATATAAGCGGGGGAACGGTCTTTAGAAAAATAGCAGAAGATCGTGGAATATCAGTGGGGGAGTTGAATAAGGTTGCAGAAGATGATGATTCAATAGATAGAGAATTGGATGAAAATATAAAGCAAATTGCATTGGTAAAAGATAATGCAGTGATAGAATCACGGTTGGCAGGTTGGATGGCAGGTGAAAACGCAGACATACGAATATGGCTCGATGCTCCAATTAGTATACGGGGACAGAGAATTGCCAATAGAGAAGATGGAGAAATAGACCAAATTTTAAAGGAAACTAAAGAAAGAGAAGCATCAGAAAAGCATCGTTATGACGAATATTATGACATTGATTTTTCAGATTTATCAATATATGATTTAGTAGTTGATACATCCGAAGAAGATGCAAATGAGGTAGTGGAGAGGATAATGCGATTCATAGAGGTGTTTGGTGATGAAGCTTAGAGAACCACCTGAAGATAGGAGTATATCTGAGCTGATGTCATTTGGAGTAATAAATATAGACAAACCAATAGGTCCTTCTTCTCACCAAATCTCGGCGTGGGTTAGAGAGATAGTGAAAGTTGGTAAAACGGCTCATTCGGGGACATTAGATCCAAAGGTCACAGGGTGTTTACCAATCTTACTAGGAGATGCAACGAGGTTATCAAAATTACTACTGGGTAAAAAAGAATACATAGTGGTCTTAGAATTGCATGATGAGGGAAAGGATGAAACAGAATTAAGTCAGGTTTTAGAAGAGTTCAAGGGAGAAATTTATCAAAAACCACCGAAAAAAAGTGCAGTTTCGCGAAAAGTACGCGTTCGTGAAATATACGACATAGAACTACTTGAAATTAAAGGGAGAAAAGCACTACTTAGAGTTGAGTGTGAAAGTGGGACATATATTAGGAAATTGTGTCACGATATAGGTTTAATTTTGGGACAGGGGGCGCATATGGGAGATCTTCGGCGAACGAAGAGCTATCCATTTGATGATGGGGAATTATCAAAATTGCACGAATTGGTCGACGCGGTGGAAATTTGGAAGCAGGAAGGAAATGAAGAGTTGATAAGAGAGATAATACACCCAGCAGAGTCAATTTTAGAAGGAATACCAAAAATAATAATTTCACAAACGGCTGCCATGCAGGTTGCAAATGGTGCCCCTGTATATGCACCAGGAATAATTTCTGCAGAGAAAAAGGAAATATTAACAGAAGGTATGCGAGTGGTGTGTTACACTCAGGGGGGTTCTGCCGTTTGTCTTGGAGAATACACTGGAAAAATTGATTCGAAGAAAGGAAAGGTAGTAGAATTAGAACGTGTATTGGTGTGAGAGATAGAGATTCGAAGGGCTTAAACCGCGACCAGATCTACGGTTTTCCTATGGGGCCGTGGGGTAGTTTGGTATCCTCGGCGGCTGGGGGTCGTCGGACCTGAGTTCGAATCTCAGCGGCCCCAATCAAACTGTACTTTAGAAGATAGATTTAGAAGATAGGGAAAGAAATTTGAGAAGACTAAGTCAAGGTAAATTCAACATTTAAAGCATTAGATACTTTCATGTCTATTTCATCACGTAGCAAAATTTTTGCATTGTAAGTTCCAGGGGAAAGAGAGGTGGTTGGAAAACGGATAGCGTGAACTATGATTTGCACATTTCCAGGTTTTCCCGTGCTCTCCGAGGTTTTAGATTTTGTTGCCACTTCGTCCGAGGTAGATTTGTTGGTGAGAGTAACTTGTTCTCGGACTTTGTATTTTCCGGTGGGGTGAACCAATGCGCGATATTTGAATGCTATTAGGATAGAGTCACCAGCTTTGGAGCTAGTCAATTTGTTATTAGTAACGTCGTTGATGGAAGTTAAAGCAGATACTAAATTTGCTATTTCAAGGTGGGGCAGAGTTTCAGGAGGGGTTGCAGGGGGTGATTCTGCTGGAGGTGATTCTGCTGGAGGTGATTCTGCTGGAGGTGATTCTGCTGGAGGTGATTCTGCGGGGGGGTCGGCACTACTGACATCCGATACATCTGATTTTCTTTGTACGTTTGGATCCCAGGGTGCGTAATCTTTAGAATCCACCATCCCGTCCCCATCGGTATCTACTAATGGCTCGGGTTTTGGATCCTTATTGAAGGGGTTAATGCGGCTTATGATGCCTTTTTTTTCGGTGTTACTAGATGGCGGGGATTTGGTTTTTTCAGCTACAGAGGTTTGTTCTTTCTCGCCTCGGAGATTTGAGATTTGAGAACATCCAGAAACAGATATGGCCACCAAGAGTGATATGAAACCTCGTCGATGCATAGTTTGGTATAGGCGGTAGCTACCAATAAAGTAATCCAATAGCAATGGAGAAGAAAATTAATAAAATTTGAAGAGTTTAAAGCGAAGGGAAAACCATGTGAAAAAAGTTTTATAATTAGTAATTGAGTCAAATAGTATGGAAACAAAACGTCTGCAAAAAATGTTTGTGTCGGGTGTGTCGTTGTTCATACTAGGGAATATTCTAGAAATGGGGAATATTTTGGAAGTTGAGAGGAACGTAGTAGTAATACTAATGGTTGTTGGTTTGGCATTGGTAATAGGGTCTATCATACCACTAGTAACGGAAAAATATTCTACAGAGTAGAGAGATTGGATTAAGGTTTATTTAGAGCGGGATTGGTGGTTGCCCCATAAGCTGCGGATCCGAAACTTTGACCATATTTTGCTAGGACACCGGAAGAGTAGTTTGGAGGGGGTCTAGACCAATTTTTCATTCGTTGCTGTAGTTCATTTTCGGAAAGATCGACGGATAAAATTCGATTTGGGATATCTAAAGTGATAATATCTCCATCAGATATAGAGGCGATGGGACCTCCCGAAAATGCTTCGGGTGCAACATGCCCAACCATCGGGCCACGGGTTGCTCCAGAAAATCTTCCATCTGTGATCAATGCCACATCGCTTTCGTGTCCTTGGCCTACAACGGCTGCAGTAACTCCGAGCATCTCGCGCATTCCAGGGCCGCCTTGAGGTCCTTCATTTCGGATTACAAGAACATCTCCTGAAGAAATATTTCCTTCTTGGACCCACTTCATTGCGTCTTCTTCACATTCAAAGACTCGTGCAGGACCCTTAGATTGTAATTCCTCATCTCCTGTGATCTTTAGTACTGCACCATCAGGGGCTAGGTTGCCTTTGAGAATAGCGAGAGATCCTTGTTTATGTAAGGGGTCGGAGAGGGGCCTAATAACTTGATTATTTATTTCTTCGTCGGGGGGCAACGTTAGAGAGCTAAGTTCTTCTGAGATTGTGTTTCCAGTTACAGTTTTTGCATCTCCATCGAAAAGACCGCCTTCGATTAATCTACGTATAATGACAGGGATGCCACCTTGTTGGTGAAGGTCTGCCATGACAAATGTTCCTCCGGGACGGAGGTTGCATATGTGAGGTGTATTTCTACTTATATTATCAAACTCAGAGAGAGTTAGTGGAATTTTTGCTTCTGCAGAGAGGGCCAATAAATGCAGCACAGCATTGGTAGAACCACCAATTGCAACTAGTAAAGAGATAGCATTCTCAAATGATTTTTTTGAAAGAATATGAGAGGGTCGCAATTGGTTTTTAACACAAGAAGCAGCTAATTTTCCTGCTTGTCTAGCAATTATTCTGCGTTCTGCAGTGACTGCAGGTGCGGTGGAAGACCCAAGAGGGGCTAGGCCTAATGCCTCGCTAAGAGAGGCCATAGTGTTGGCAGTGTACATTCCAGCACAAGAACCAGCTCCGGGGCAAGCTGCATGCTCTAAGGCATCTAGTTGTTCTCGGGAGATATCACCTTCCGCATATGCTCCAACGCCCTCAAAAACATCTTGAATAGTGACATCTGCGCCATGATATTTTCCAGGAAGTATCGTCCCCCCATAGACGAATACAGAGGGCAAATCAGTTCTAATAGAAGCCATCATCATTCCGGGAAGATTCTTATCACAGCCAGCTATTGTGACGAGGGCATCTAGTCGTTCGCCGAAAGCAACTAGTTCTACTGAATCTGCTATGACTTCACGGGAAATGAGAGAAGCCTTCATGCCTTCAGTTCCCATAGAGATTCCATCTGAAACAGTTATAGTCCCAAATTCGACTGGCATGCATTGAGATTCTTTGATTCCTTCGATTGCTTCTCTAGCGATTTCATCTAGGTGTACATTACAAGGAGTGATATCAGCGGCGGGGTTTGCAATTCCGATCATAGGAGAAGAAAGATCGGAATCATCATACCCCATTGCGCGGAACATGGAACGGTGTGGAGCTCGTTCGGGGCCTTTGGTTATATCTGCACTTGGAAGAGAATCGTCTTTAGTGTCAATGGTTTTTCCGGGCCGAATCATGGTAGAAAGTTGTTTCGAAGAGTCTTAAAAGATGCGTGATCGTGCAGAAACGTCTTTACCTGATAGTTGTGAGGATAAGATATGGTCGTTCGGGTAGTTGCAGGTAGTCGACTGCATTTTGGGTTTCGTAACTTGTGTTTAGAAGAATCGCACGTATACGGAGGGATAGGAGTGTGTCTCGAAGATCCAAAAGTAGTCCTGACCGCGGAACCAGAAAAAGGAATCATATGTGATGATGAAAGTGCTAAGGAGTATGCCCAGAAGGCTGTGGATATATTAGGAGTGGAAGGGGCAAAAGTTGAAATAAAAGAAAAAATACCCACCCATATGGGGTTGGGAAGTGGGACTCAATTGGCACTTGCCGTGTATACAGCTATTGCAGAGACATATGGGATAGAACCGAAAAGTCGAGAGTGTGCTCCAAAACTAGGTCGGGGGGAGAGAAGCGGAGTGGGGGTGGCGACTTTTGAGCAAGGGGGGTTTAATATTGATAGAGGGCAAGAAGCCAGTTCATTGTCAGTTTTTGATGAGGAGAGGAGATCGGGGTGGGAAGTACCAAGCATTAAAACTAATCTTAGAATCCCAGAGGAATGGATTTTTGTGGTTGTAAAATTAGAAACTAGAGAGGGATATAGTGGAAATGAGGAGAAAAAATTAATAAATTTTGTTATCAAGGAAGCTAGATTGGATGTCACTAAGGAGATAGATCGGGTGATAGATAGAATTTTGATTCCTGCTATCCAAAATGAAAACTGTGCTGAGTTTGGGTTTGCGGTTGGGGAAATAAACCGTCTTAATGGAATCTGGTATGAAAAATGCCAAGGAGGAGTATATCGACCTCCAATTGGCGATGTAGTGGGAAAATTAAAGAATAGTAGTAATATTTTTGGAGTGGGGCAATCTTCGTGGGGACCTTCGTTATATTGTGTGACAAGTGAAGAATATAGAAAAGATGTAGAAGGAGTCGTCCAGGAGTTGTTAGACGGTTTGGGGATGAGTGGTGAGATAATTATGGCAGCCCCTAGGAATAAAGGAGCAGAAGTCACGTGAGAAATATACGAATGGCTATACTGATACCCATACAATCCTTATAGGTGGATATGAAAAGAGTGATGGCCCAAGGTGTATTCGACTTACTGCATCCTGGACATATCTATTATTTGTCTGAAAGTGCTAAATTGGGAGATGAATTGCACGTGGTTATTGCTAGAGATTCGCGTATAAAACAGAGGAAGAACATCTTCATGGGAGAAAATGAGAGGAGAGAAGTTATAGAATCGATGGGGATGGTAAGTTCTACAATTTTAGGATCTGAAGGGAGTTTATTTGATAGTGTAAAGAAGATAAAACCAAATATCATAACATTAGGACATGACCAAGAATTTGACATAGATTCATTAAAAGGGCAGCTTAGAGAGGCTGGGTTTCCAGATATCGACGTAGTTAGGATAGGAAACTACGAGAGAGAAGGGCTGCAATCTTCGAGTATGATCAAAGAACACATCCAATTGCAGGAGGGAAAGGAAGTTTTCTTTTCTAGAAAAGAGAGGAGAAATTAGTTGACCATGTCCAAACTGATTCAATTATATTTGATGGTGAGTGATCTAAAAAATTCAAGAGACTTTTATGAGAGAGTGATGGGATTGTCACCAAAAAATGGGGGAAAGGGGACTTGTGCATACGAAACAGGTAGTTGTGAATTGAAACTGCAAGTAGATTTTGATCCCACAGCTTTGAAGGCATTTAATTTGGACCCCCCAAGAGATGGAAACAGAGGGGATGGTTCAGTTTATATTGTGACAATTGATGGTGAAATTGACCAAATATATAAAAGAATAAAAGATGCTATTAAAAATTCGGATGGAAAATTAATAACAGAACCCAGAGAAGTTCCATGGGGAGAATCTATGTTTCTAGTGAGGGATCCAGACGGGTATTTGATTGAGATTAGAGGAGGCCGGTGACTAAAAAATAGTAGATATATCTACAGAAGGGGTAGTTAGAGAATACAATCCATCAGAGGAAGTTACGATATTCATAGATTCCAAATATTCAAGATGGGCGAATATTTCACCAGATCCATATAGTGCATGAATTCCATCGAGTTGGCCGAATATCCGAGTACTGAGGTTCCAGATATCAGTAGGATTTGTTAGTAGAGAAACGATTTGGTCGAGTCGGTCTCGGTGGTGTTGGAGAATTTCGTCGATTCGAGGATTTGGTTCCAATATTTTATGCCGATGTCCAGGGTAGAATATGTCTAAATTATGATTTTTAAGCTGCAAGAGACCGTCACGGAATTGAGAAAGCGAAGAAGTGACTCGGAGATCTGCACCGCCAATGTTGGGAGTGTAAACGGGGAGAACAGCATCTCCTACAAATGCGATATTAGTTTCGTTTAGTAAAAAACAAGAAAGTCCCAGTGTATGGCCAGGGACGGGGAGTATTGAGAAAGAATAATTTTCACATTCTATTTGGTCGCCAGCATCAAAATCAGTTGTTCGGGGAGGCGGTCCCCCTAGTCTATGACCAAGTTTGAGCACATCGATGAGAGGGTCGAGTTTGGCAGGAGGTACATGCCACTCTATAAATCTTTTTTCGACTATGTGGAGCAGCTCAGCAAGAGCAGAGGGATCTTTTTCCACCATAGGAGAATCTTTTACATGGCAGTAGACCTTTGCTCCGCTTTCTTCCTGGATCGTCCCTGCCAAGCCAACATGATCTGCGTGCCAATGGGTGAGTAGAATGGTATCAATGTCTGAAATGGAATGGCCATATTTGGATAGTTCTTGTTGGAATTCCACATGGATTTGTGGTGAAAATAGGCCAGTATCTATGAGAATGGTTTCATTTCCATCATCTAATAAATAGGCATTATTTTTTCCTTCAAATTCTGTGTTTGATAGAGATATCCTATGCACATCGTATATACAAAACTAAGTAGCATTACCGTTTCGGGAAGAGATGGAGTTCGAGGGGACAAAAAGAGAAGAAAATTAACCAAACATTTGACGCATCATAGGGTGCATCTCCATAAGTTGTTCTTCCGCTATTTCTTCATATAGCTTATATACAATAGAAACAGTGAGGAGTAGCCCAGTTCCTCCGACTGCTCCGATGGTCCCTAACATATTGGCACCTACGGCTAAGAATCCTACAAGTGCACCGCCGACTACAGTAACGAGTGGGATATATCTTTGCATGACTTTTTCCAGTACCGCAGGGTTTCTTCGGAATCCGGGGATTTGCATCCCAGACCGTTGAATTTGTTGGGCAGTTGCCGCAGGGCCCATATTGGTGGTTTCTACCCAGAAAATAGCGAAAATTGCACCCCCAATCACCATAATGAAGAGATCAGCTGAAACGCGTAATAGAATTTGCCAGGGCTCTGCTGCGGTTTGTCCTAACCACCACATCCAATCTCCAGGAGTCATAATGGGATTCAAATAGTAGAAAAAGCCACCAACAGGTTCATTTGAAGAATAAACACCGAGCCAAGAGGGCATATTGCTCATTTGAGAATCTAGAATTCTACCTAAAAACTGAATATTTGCTTGTACAGCCCTGACAAGGATCATGGGTAAGACACTTGCATAGATCAATTTTACAGGGAAACGACCTTTTGCGCCTCTGACTTTGGAGTGGCTCAGAGGTATTTCAACTCGAACAGACTCGCAGTAAACAACGAGTCCAAAAATGAGAAGTGTAGTGATGAGGGCTAGAATTTGACCCTGGCCAAATATTAATTCTTGAAAGCCACCAGAGAAGAAAGGAGAAACCTGGATATTTCCTAATGCCATTCCAATCCAAGTGGGAATGAGTCCACTAGGTTGAGTATCAGATCCAAGAGTGAAGATCCCTCCAACTAGATGTTGACTGACGCTTGCTACAATAAATAGTCCCACCCCAGAACCAATACCCCATTTGGAAACAACTTCATCCATATAGAGTATGAAAATTCCACCTGCGAAAATCTGGGCAAATATTATCCAGCGGACTGCATTGAGACTGACGCCTAACTGAGTACTTACGAAGGGATCAGCAGGTAGAAATCCACCAGCAAATACCATAGGGAATCCAGTTAGAATAACCATTAAAATGACCAAAAACTTCTGAAGTCCTTGGTATATAACCTGGTCGGCAGGATTTGAAGTGTCCAGACCTAAAAGATCTGCACCAGCTAGCAACTGCAAAACTATACTCGCAGTGACGATGGGTCCGATTCCAAGTTGAAGTATAGAGCCCTGTTCACCGGCGAGGATGGACCGGAATTGTCCAAATATATCTTGGGCATTCCCACCTAGACCGTAAAGAGTGACATTGGTCAAATAAAAATAAACCACTAGAACTAATAAAGTCCAAAGCATTTTTTGCCGGAAGGGGACGTGTTTGGTTGGACGCCTGACTACGGGAATACGGGAAAGAAGAGGTGCTATAGATTCTTTCCAAGTCATAAAAGTTATTCCTCTTCAATGTGTGAATTTCCGGTGTAGATTACAGTTCCTCCAGCAGATTCGATCTGAGTCACAGCTTTTTGTGAAAAGGCGTCGGCAGTTATCTCGAATGCGTGATTGATTTGACCTGAAGAAAGAATTTTTACTGAATCGGATTCACAAATGTTCTCGAACATATCTCGAGCGCTTAGTCGGAAACCTTCCTTAGTTTTTTCTGCAATTCCTGCATCTACAAGGGATGTGATTTGCTCGTCCAGGTCCTGGATATTAATAGGAAATATTTCGCGTCCTTTCTCAGTACTAGTTGGACGAGTGAATCCATGCTTTCCTAGAGGGGGATGTAAATGGATATGATGTTTATTCCGCCCTGCGTTTCCGCGGCCTCCACGATTGCCAGCACCGCGGCGATTTTTGTGAGTTCCGCCGCCGTGAGTTCGAGAGCCTCTTTGTCTTCTTTTTTTGATAGTAGTCATGAGTTATCGCATCGAGTTAAGGAGTTGATCAATCTCCTCAGTAGTGTGTTTTCCAAGTTGTCCGCCTTCTTTGGTGGGGTGTTTAATACCCCGGTGACCTCCGCGTGGCGGATGCAGTCTTAGTACGGGGGAAAGTCCTTGGGATCGGAGTGTTGTTTCCTCTGAAATGAGAGCTTGGGTTAGATGGGCTATGGAATCATATTCTGTGTTGTTAGAGATCCAAGCGTCGTCTATAGTTGCAGCTCCTTTGAGTGGTTCTGCACGGCGAGAAATTATCTTCTCCAAGACCGAAAGGCTTGGTTCCCCATAGGCTACGTAGTCATGTACTTTGGTGATCATACCACGATAGGTATCTGTTTCGGGTATTAACGCGCAATGGTTCACGTGGTGTAAGTTTAGCATTTTAAGAGTATCCCGGGTTTGAGAAGTTATGTTAACCTCACCGCGTAATTGTACAATGGCTTTCATTAATTTGTCTCCTGTCTGGAAGATATGGCTCGTTGATTATTAGCGCTGCGGAATTGGGATGCATTGTCTAATGCATTGAAAGTGGCTTTGGCCAAATTCATTGTCGTTCTAGTTTTACCGTAGGATTTAGTCCAAGCATCTTGGATTCCAGCGAGTTCCAAGATGGTTTTAACAGTAGGGGCAGCTGCCAGGCCGAGTCCAGCAGGAGCAGGGAATAATTCAACAATAACGCTACCAGATTTTCCTTTAGTCTTCATGGCGAGGGAATGGGGATCTGCAGATCTACTTTCCCAAGATCCAGAACCATGAGGTACTTGAATAATATTGAGTTTTGCGGCTGCAACTGCTTTCTGAATTGCTGCACCGACTTGGGTTTCTCGGCTTTCTGCATAGCCTATGAATTCAGTTTTATCACCGATTGCGACGCAACACCTAAATTTAACACGCCTGCCGGAATCAGTCATTCTTTGAACCATATTAATGTCGAGAACGCGATCTTCGATTCCAGGCAATAAGTGATCGACTATTTCAGGTTCTTTCAAAGGGAGTCCAGAGTTGAGTGCATCTTCCATTGAAGTTATTTCTTCATTTAGTACCATGTGCCCAAGTCTTGTGACAGGTTCCCAAGTATTTTCTACTGGATCGGTCATGGGGATTCCTCCTTAAGGCTTTCAAGGATTTCATCGAAATGAGTTGGCAACGTCGTCAAATCGAAATCGTTAGAAAGTTTATTATTAGTTTTTTCTGCAAATTCTGCGATATGTTCTCCCCGGATCCGTTCCCAAGATCCAAATGCTACCTCGCTGTGGGGGACGTCAAGTCCCGCGTCGATTGCGCCTTTATGTGCTGCAAATGTTTTTGATCCTTTAGTACCGGAGTGCAAACCAATATCCAATACGGCTTCTTTTATTCCAATGGAGAGTGCTTTTTTGCCTAAAAGGAAACCTGTCAAATATGAGGAAGGGAGGTTATTTAGGGGTGCTTTCCAACCATAACTCAAAAGATCTTTTGAGCTTACAGAAACTACTGTTTCGTCTCCAATAGATCCGAGATTGATTAACTGTACTGAGATATATTTATTACTAATCCGTACGACCATTCGAGAAGTGCCAGATTTCAGCAACGGTAATCGTTGGTGATAATTGGTTATGCCTTCTCTCCTTCGGCGCATTGGGACATTGTATCGAGGGCCTTTAGCCATTAGTTTCCTCCATAATTATTTTCCACATAAGATGCTAAATGTTGGGAGCTTCTGAATTCCCCACCAGTTGCTTTTCGATAGACTATTCGATATTGTGTTGGGTCGATAGTTCCATTTTCTCTTAGTTCCCGGAGGAGCTTTCGTTGGGCTCGAATATTGGACATCCATTTTTTCTTTCGGTTTTGTCTGGCCCCAGCCCTACCTTTTCGGGATCCATGACCAGATCTATGACCGTATGCTCTTTTTTGATTTTGTTCTCGTGCACGTCCACGGGAATTTCCTTTTGCAGGGGTCTTTTTGATCATTTTTTGATCAATTAAATTGCGTATATCCTCTCGAGTTATGGCTTCAGAAATTTGTTCTTCGGATTCGGGATCAAGCCACACTCGACTTTTTCCGACTTTGAGAACTTCAGATGCCAATCTCCGTTGCGTACTGAGGTTTGTCATTGTAGACTCACCTCTTCGTAAGAGGGGTTAAGGACGCGGATTCCATTTTCTTCTGCGATATCTTCGATTCGTTCTCGTTTTCGGTTGCCAACAGATGCCGCAATACGGATGGCTTCAATGGCTGGATCGATATCGGATAAATCTTCAGGCCGGTGGACGTGAACCTCTTTAAATCCACTAGCATGGAGACCGCGAACAGAAACGGGAGTCCGATACCCAGCCCGGACAACCTCTCCGTGCCCTCCTCTTCTTCGTCGTTGTTTGGAATGCGTTCCGCGAGGTCTTCTCCAAACTGACTTGTGTTTATTCTTAGTGAGTCTTTTTTTCATATGGCCGTCTTGGCGATTGAAAGTTGGTTTTCCTTCGCGTTGCTTTTGGGCCAATAGTCGTTTGTCTTTGGGACCTAGCTCAGGAATTTTTCCAACATGTCCGCGGGGGCGGAGTTCAACTGTGGTGGGATCGGGAGTGTCTTCGACAGGGGGCTTCGTGGGGGGAGTTACTTTTTCTTCAAGGTCTATATCACCTATACTGGCTTTTATTCTAGCTGCTAGAGCAGTGCTTATTCCTTCAATCGAAGAGAGCTCATCTTGGCTAGCGTTTGTGATATCAGCTATGGTCTTAAATCCAGCTGCACGGAGAGAATCTGCACGGGTAGGAGTGATTCCGCTTATACTTAGGAAATCGTCGTTTGAATCAGTAGGAACTGGTTCGGATGGCGCATCTGCAGGGGAGATTTCTTGTTCCAGTATTTGAACTGCTTCCTTTATTTTCTCAGCGAGATTTTCACTGATTCCTGAAACTGCGGCGAGGTCGGTTACTCCTGCAGCTTGTAGTGCCTCGATAGTACCGAATCCTGCTTCTTCAAGTGCTTGGGCTTTTGAGGGGCCGACACCGGGGAGGTCTGTTAGTTTGAGATTATCAGACATTTATGCTTCACCTCTAACGGGTTTTTTTGTGATATAAATACCATCTTGGAAGACCCGGGGGTCTTTATCTTTAATAGTAGTTAATTGTTCTATCGACCCGGCGGTTTGCCCAACTGCTTCAATGTCAGGGCCAGTTACAAGAACTTTTTCTCCATCGATTGAAACGGTTGTTTCACCATGGATTTTGGTTTTTCGAGGGTGTCGTTCTCCGAGGAAGTTGTCGATTATTACAGAATTTTGGTCCACGCTAACTTGCATAGGGAAGTGAGCATAGAGAATATCAAGTTCATAGGTCCAGCCTGCAGTCACCCCGTGGAACATGTTCAAAATATGACTTCTAAAGGTTCCGGTCATAGCGATTGTTTTCTTAGTTTCAGAAGAACGCTCTATTATTATAGAATTCTCAGTTGAGTGTAGGAGAAGACCGGGATATTGGAAACGTTTTGAAACCTTTCCGTTTGGACCCTCAACCGATAGATCTAGTCGGTCTAGTTGCGCCGTTACGTTTTCTGGGATTTTGATTTCTATTTTTTCCATGATTATTCAATAAATGTATGCTAGGAGCTGGCCTCCAATTCCAGCTTTTCTGGCCTCGTAATGGCTCATTACGCCTTGACTAGTGGTTAAAACTAGTGCGCCATAATTTTGTGCAGGGAGATATCTTTTCTCCCACTTCTCAAAATTAGAGAGGGCGATAGAATAACGCGGTTTGATTGGGGCGCATTTGTTGATGGCCCCTTTTAGTTCAACATCGATGTATCCTGCTTTTCCATCTTGGACATGTTCAAATTGGCCTATGTATCCATGGTCGTGAAAGACTTCGAAAACATTACCAATAAGCTTCGATGCGGGTTTTGCTGTATATTGTAGGTGTCCAGCATTTTCGGCATTATTTAGCCCAGATAGGGCATCGGATAGTGGATCATTTCCTGTCATGAGTATTTTTTAAACCCCACAGTTCTTGCTAATTCGCGGAAACACTGGCGACAAAGCCAAATGTTGTACTTACTGACGAGACCTTGGTTACGTCCGCAGCGTCTGCACGAATGGGTTTGGCCAGTTGCGATTGTAGGTTCCTGGTTTTGTTCTATTTCTTCTGTTTGTTCGTTATTCATTAGATTGGACCTCCACATTGAAAGTTGATTCAATGAAAGTTACCGATTCTTCGGCGGTTAGGCGGTGGGACATGGGGATAGATTTGGATCTACGTCTTCGCCGTTTTATTCGCGCGCCTGCGCGGTTGAGGACTACAGTTACATCAAGTCCATAGAGCCCAATGGAAGGGTTATAATCTTGATCTGGGAAAACTATGTGTTCAGAAAGTCCAAAGCTCAAATTTCCCTCATTATCGAAAGAGCTTTTAGAGATATTTGCATGGGGCAATGCTAGTTTGAGAAACTCGACTGCTGCTTCGTTTCGAAGAGTAACTTTTGCCCCTATGGGTTCGCCTTTTCGGATTCCAAAGTCTGCGATAGTAGACTTTGATATGGTTTGAACTCCAGTTTGTCCAGTGATTGCATTGAGTATTTCCTCTGCATTCTGGAGTTTCTTCCCGGCTTCACCCACACCCATGTGTACAACTACTTTTTCGATGCGCGGGTCGCGCATGGAGTTGGTGCTTTGTACGGACATGTTAACTTCCACCTCCTGTGAATTTTTCGTCGATAACAACTATGTATTTTTCCACAGTATCGAAGGTATCTGCGTCCGTTTTTACTTCAACTACATTTGCAAAGCTCCCAGGTCGAACGCTGATGGTTTTTAAAATGCCTATTTCTCCGGCATGAGATCCACCAATTACAGTAACCAACGCTCCTTCTTTATACGGGAAGTGAGCAACTATATCCCCAGTTTCGTTGTCTGTGATAAGAGAATCTCCAACATAATACTCGGTTGGATTTGGCACCGTCAGAGTAGTACCATTATGCAAAGCTAGTTGTATTAATTGAGGAGAGAGTTGCGATTTTCCAGTTATTTTACTGAGTTTCGAAGTGGCTGCTTCGGGGCTAATTGGAGTTAGATTTAGACGCCCTCCAGAATCGGGGAAGATACGGTAGTATTCATTTCGGTCTAGGAAAGCCAATATATCAAACATACCAACAGAGCGTTTGGAGTCAGTTACAACTCTTCCGTTAATCATAATTGATCGGCTTCTTAGGGCATAATCGGCTTCTTTTGAGGAAGTGACATACTGAAGTACATCTCGGATTATTATGAGCAAGGGGACTCCGCTATTTCCATGAGGACCTGCTCCAGCTTTGACTGTATAAACTGAGGTTTTCCTTTCAACTGGCCAGGAAGCAGGAGCAGATAGGCGTTTTTGATGCCGGGTCATGATGTTTCCTCCAGCTTTGATTTTCGCATAGTGTCAGAGAGATTTAATTTTGTGATACGCAAATTGGAAGCAACTAGAGGAAGGGGATATTCTTCTCCATCGCCTTTTTCTGCAGTGATTCCATCTGCGAAAACTAGTTTGGATTTTAGATCCACCCGGGACACAGTTCCTGTTTCTCCCGCGAGGTCTCCACGCATGACTTCAATTGTATCACCAGTGTTGACACGAGTACTTCTTCGGCCGTGTTTTTTGCGTAACTCCAAGGACAAAGCTGCGTTGAGCTGCTTATGTCGTAAATGCAATGGTGCATTGTATTGTCGTTTTCTTTGTTTACGGGGTTGTGTTGTCATGATTTTAAATTATAGTTGTTGCCGTACTGGCTATACCTCCAAAACGCTCGGCGACTTCTCTGGCGATTGGGCCTTTGATTTCAGTTCCACGGGGTTCACCCATATCATCGATTAAGACTGCGGCATTATCCTCAAATTTGACACGGAGGCCGTTAGGTCGTCGGAAAGATTGTTTTTGTCGGACGATAACCGCTTGGAGTATTTGACGTCGCATTTCGGGAGATCCTTTGCGGACAGATACGGTGATTTTATCACCGATTCCAGCTGTCGGGAGTCGGTTTATGGTTCCACGATACCCAGCTACACTAATTAAGTTTAATTCCCGGGCCCCGGTGTTGTCTGCGCAAACGAGTTTTGCTCCTTTTGGTATACCTCTACTGATGCTAGATGTAATTGATTTCATGCTCCATCTCCTTTGTCTGAAACACGTTTCGTTACTTCCACAACAACGTGTGACTTGGTTTTGGAGATTGGTCGCGTTTCGGCTATTTTAACTTGGTCTCCAACTTCGAGTTCTATGCCTTGTGGAACGTGGGCAGGTACTCTTGACCTACGTTTCATATATCTCTCGTATTTTGGTATGAATACAACATACTCACGTTCGACTATCACGGTTTTATCCATAGAGGTAGAAGCTACAGTTCCCTCCAACACACCGCCTCTAACGGAAAGGGGCTTGGGTGAATTGGTGTTTTGTTTGGAGCTACCACCATCAGTTTTTATTACATTTGGTTTTAGTGCCATATTGATCCTCCTGCTTTTTGTGTCCTGCGTGACGGGCGGGAAACGAGATATTTCCCCTCAACTACTGCATATTCCCCACCTGGTAATTTTACTTCAAATGTGGTTCCAGATTTGGGAACTATTTGGGTTTGGCCATGGTTCTCAATTTGGAAGGTTTTCATCGTTTCGTCGATGATACTACCAGAAATACCGATGTGAGATGGGTTTGATGCCTCAGCCACTTTTGCTTCAAGTCCTATCAACTCATGTCGTGATAAATTTTCAGGGAGTATTTGAATCATGAGGAGACCTCTTCTGTGGTTTCTTGTTGTTTTTGAATAGTTTTGATTCTAGCTATTGTTCGGCGTAATTCCCGAACCAATCCGGGGTTGTCGGAGGAACCTCCAGCAAATTGTATTGCACGTGCATTCAATAATTCTGTAGATAACTTCTCGAGTTCGGATTGCCTCTCTTCAGAGGTCATATCTCTAATTTCAGAGGGGCGGAGAGAAGCCATCAATTATCACCTTTGTCGAGAGACGTTTTGATTTTCTCAGCGAGATTTTCACTG
>DASO01000014.1:54808-126992 GCA_002503845.1 Euryarchaeota archaeon UBA24
GGGGAGGTCTGTTAGTTTGAGATTGATTTCTTCTTTAGGAGGAGATTGTTCCTCTTTTTCCACTATTATTTCTTCTATAGCAGGGGCAGGGTCAGAATCATGTGTAGGTTCTGTAGGTTCTGTGGATTCGAGTGTTGGCGCCAATAGATCATCTATTGCCTCGGCTTCTGGACCAGATTCGGAGTCAGTTGATTCTTCTTCACCAGGAATTGTGTCAAGGATTCTGAAATCGTCGGGCAATTGTGCACCAGGAGGGATTATTTTTACATTTACTCCAATAGTACCTAGTTTGAGTATTGCCACTGATTGGCCCCGATCGACTATTTCTGCGGCAGGTTCACCATTATGTTTGATATACCCACGATTGAATTTTTCAACTCTGCCACGTGCCCCAGTAACTTTTCCGGATAAAACGATTTCAGCACCTAGTGCCCCTGATGACATAATTCGATCTACTGTTGTGTGACCTGCTTTTCGGAAATACCAGCCACGTTCCAATGCGTTGGCCAGTCTATCAGCGACTATTTGTGCGTTCAGATCAGGTTCGTTGATCTCTTGTACATCTATTTGAGGATCATCTAGATCGAAATTGGCTTTGAGAGCTGCAGTTATCTCACGTATTTTTTTGCCACTTTTCCCAATTACCATTCCGGGTTTTTCTGCTTTGAGTACGATTTGAGTCCCCATGGGGGTCTTAGCTATCTCCATACCCCCATAACCCGCACGTTGAAGTGTAGACTCTAGGTACTCATTTATTTGAGAGTTTTTCAGACCTTTTTCTATGAATTGATGTTCGTCTGCCATCTAAGAATCAGCCTCCAAAATTAGTTCAACATCTACTAGGGTTGTGTTCCAAGGGGTGGCACGGCCGAACGCCCTGGGTTTTCTGCCACGTCGGACTCCAACTCTATGCGCGGCTACATGCATTATTTTCATGGAGGGGGAATCTAGTCCTTTATTGTCTGCATTCCCCATAGCATTGGTTATTAAATTTAAGAATGCTCGAGAAGCCTTTTCAGGATACCTTCCGGCATCCCATCCGATAATATCCTTTCTATGCCCTACGCCACTATTATGAGTTCGGAAGGGAATAGATCGTTTCTTATCTATTACGTCTTCCAAATAGGAGACAGCATCAGACGTGGTCTTTCCTTTAATTGCCCGGGATATTTCTCGCGCGTGTTTTGGACTGATTGGTTGGTTGCGGATTATCGCCCTAGCGGTTGTGTTTTGGTCGGATTGGACTGAATAGTTGATTCCCATGATTTTATTTAAGTGGTACGAATTTTGAGGACCTGGTTGCACCTACACCAGCTTGTCCATGTTTAACCCTATTTCGAGTTAGTTGGAATTCCCCAAGGTAATATCCTAGCATATCTTCCTCAATTTTCACGCGTTTGAAGCTTTGTCCATTGTAAACGGCAAAGGTTAATCCGATGAATTCGGGTAGAACGGGCATATCACGAATATGTGTTCTTATGGGTTGGCTTGCGGTGGATACGGGATCCCTCTTACTCGCCTTTTCACGTAACTTTTCATGCTCCACTGAAAGTCCTCGTTTAAGAGTTCTTCGAGCTCTTGCAGGGAGTAATTCTGCTACCTCATCAATGCTAAGAGCTTGTAACTGTTCAGTTGTGTATCCACGATATGTGAATTCTCCTTCTTGGCCAGTGAGGTAATCTACCTTATTGTTCATCTAGAACCACCTCTACCAGTTCTTCTAGAAGCAATTGCACCAACTTTTCGTCCAGGTGGAGCGCCTCTTGCGACACTTTTTGGACGACCAGGGTGCTGCCTTCCACCTCCTCCGAAAGGGTGATCGCATGCATTCATTGCAACGCCCCTTACACGAGGGTATTTCGTGCCTCTTGCACGTAATTTATGGAATTTTTTACCAGCTTTAACAAATGGTTTTTCAGTTCTTCCACCTCCTGCTACGACGCCAATGGTTGCACGGCATCTAGGATTTAATCGTTTGATTTCACCAGAGGGTAATTTGACCATTGCAGCATGAACATCATGACTAATCAAAGTGGCACTTACACCACTAGATCTGACGAATTTTCCTCCATCACCAGGTCTGGATTCTATGTTGCAAACAGGAAGGCCTTCGGGTATTTCTGATAGGGGTAAAGTATTTCCTGGTTTTATTTCTGCAGATATTCCAATTGCGATGGAATCTCCAACTGCAATTCCTTCGGGGGCGAGGACGTAGCGGCGGTCGCCATCGTTGAACTCCACAAGTGCGACAGGGGCACTTCTTGCTGGATCGTGCTCGATATCAACTACAGTTCCTTGGACAGTATCAGAATCGGTTGGGGTAGATTTATGAGTAAGATTTGCTTTGTATTTATGAGAAGGGGCTTTGAAAGTGGAACTTCCAGAAGTCCCAGCCCTTCCACGTCTCTGTCCTTGAATTCTACGTCCCATAATTAGAATACCCCCACTCTAGATATTACATCTTGGGCGTCGTCTTCGGCGGATAATTGTACTGTTGCTTTTTTGGTTCCTTTCATTGTTATTTGAGTATTTACTTTAGTGACAGATACACCATAGTGATCTTCAACTGCTTGTTTGATTTCAGGTTTGGAAGCACTGAGATCTACTATGAATACTAATTTGTTTTCGAAATCGATGGAGTCCATTGTTTTCTCAGTTATCAGAGGGTAAAGTAAAACATTCATTTGTTTTCCACCTCTTTAATAGCGCTTTCAGTCCATACTGTTAATCTCCCAGCATGAGTCCCAGGTGCTAGATCTTCGGTATTAACTTCGCTAGCGGTTACTGCATCGACTCCAGGGACATTCTGTGCAGCTGAAAGTGCTTTTCCAGAAGTAACTAACAGGATAGATTTAGAACGTTTGTACTTTCTGCCTCTAGTTTTTCCTCGTCCTGCACGGACTTTTGGTGAAGCGGATCGGTCGAGATCGGAAGAGATCCCAATATTGTTGAAGACTTCGATGACTTCTTTTGTTTTTGTTAAATTAGAAAGATCATCAGTTAACACAATGGGTAAAGCGATTTTATCATCGAAGTTGTGTCCTCTAGAACGGACTAGGTCTACGTTTGCTGTTGCGGCAATGGCGCTTCGAATTGCCAATCGTCGTTCTTTGTCATTTATTTTTAAAGAATAATCTTTGGTAGATTTGGGAGGGTGACATCTTCTACCACTGTTCGTGTTTGGTGATTTTCTTCCTCGTCCATTGGATCGAGGAACCTGTGCAAGTCCACGTCCAGTACCTAAAGACACTGCAGAAGTTCTTTTCCCAGCAAATGGATCGGAACCATAAGGTTGTTTTCGGTTTGCCTGAGAGGCTACTACAGCTTTTTGAATTAAATCTGGACGATAAGGGGTATTGAAAGTCGAGGGAAGATCTACCGTTCCTTCTTTAGTTCCTTTAAGATTGAATAGTGTAGCTTTCATAGTAAATTATCCTTGATTTGATGCTTTGGAAATATGATGAATTTCAATGGGCGAATTAAGCCTATTTGGTCGTATTGCTGGTCGGAATCTCAATAGACGTTTTTGAGGACCGGGTAGAGAACCATGTACGAGTATATGCGGACCATTAACTTCTCCATAACCTACGAATCCACCAGATACAGATGCCTCATCTGCATTTCCGATAGAAACGAGACGTTTGTTATATTCTGTGCGTTGGTGGTAACCGGTTTGACCCTGTTGAGGTACAGTAGATCGTACGCGAGAGGGATTCCAAGGTCCGAGATTTCCGATACGTCGTTTGAACCCTTGGCGGTAGTGTTTCCCTTTCCGTTTTTGAACCCCCCAACGTTTGACAGGTCCTTGTGTCCCTTTTCCTTTTGTGATGCCTGATACATCAAGGTAATCGCCTTCAGAGAAAATATCGCTCACGTTGTGGATTCCGCCATCGTGTAAGAGATTAATTGCAAAATCCAATCGTTCAGAAATAGAGCCCCCACCAATTCTTGTTTCCATTAAATCTGGTTTTTTCTTCGGGACTCCAGATAGCGAAGATGGAAGGGTGTGAGTTATCATCCGTATGTCTTCGATTTTATTCTGATCAGATAATTCTCTTAGTGTTTTCTCCGTTTCATCTAATTTGGATTTTTTAGGAGGAGATAAAGATCTGCTCAATGTTTCATGATAATCGCCGACCCATGCTTCGGTTAAAGGATAGAGTCCATACGGGGTTTGTTCATATGCTCGAACGGCAATAGCATGCATAGGAGGGGTCTCAACGATGGTTACGGGGAATGTTTGTTCCATTTCAAAAAGAGGAGAATGTTGCTGATCATTTGTTGCAACTATGTGTGTCATTCCGGCTTTATATCCCGCGAAACCCTGGAGTCTCGGCTCATTGTCGCCTTCTGGCCATGAATTAAATCGCGGGACGTGATCCGCCGCGCGTTTCCGGGGGCCAAATGCGAGTGAACCTTTTCGAGGTCTATGCGTTCTAGGCATGATTGGTTGTGTGTTAGAGTGAAAACAATGCGAGAGAGGCTATCATTGCTTCTTCGGTTCGCACCGTTTCACTGCCTTGGTTTGGAATTGTATTGAGCCAACAATCGAACTTAGGGCCAGGGATATCTGGCTCAAGTATTTCTATGGGGTCTAACCCAAGAATCGTTGGCAAACCCCTGCCGGGGGCCCCAAATGCAACTGTCATTCCCTCCCGTTTTACTCGAGTAATAAGTCCATCGAGGTTCTTATTTTCGAGTAGAGTTCCATACCGGGATGCAGCGATTCTAATTCCCGCATCATTACATTCTAATGCAGATTCTAGATCGGTGTTCTCGACTAAGATTCCTGGTATAGAATCAGTTAATAGTCGAGCCCGGACTGGTTTTTCGGAGGATATTCTGACAGAAACGCGTTGTCCCTCTACAATATCCATATTAGTGGGGATTGTTAGGGAAATTGGGTTTTGCAGTCCACAAATTACCCAAACGCGATTATCAGGTCCGACCTGGGTTACTATTCCTTGTCTTAACGACTCTGAATCTTCTGATCCAGAGCCGGCCTGTGGTAAAATTCTAAGAGGTGGTAAGACTCCAGCATAAGCCAATTCTGGGCGCTGCCCCCATATTTCCTTGCGAAGATGTGGAGGAGTCACAGCGTATCCCAGAACGGTGCTGATAAATTCCATACCTAAATCGCCTTCACCAGGGAGGTCCGGAAAAATGCAAAGGCGATCTATGTTGAAAATGGCAGCCGCACGGGCTATGTAGCCAAGTTTCAGAGTCGCCATTCGCATATTCTCAGTTTCCCGAGTGAGCGAAGAAGGTATGAGAACTGTTCGAGTCATTGCATCGTCTTAGTTATCATACCACTAGACTGTAGCGATAATTTCTGATCTCCGCCCGTATAAGGGTGGCGCTTTGGTACACGCCATGTGCCGCAGTCGCATGGAAATACTATTTTAAGGTGGGTTTGAGAAAACTATGAAATTTGTTTTAAGAGTTTTGGGAGAGAGAAGGGGGAGAATCAGAATCATCGTTCGTAAGCTTTTTATGTATAACAAAGTTGACATTTGCTACTGGCGATAGTAGTGTAGTGGGATCACGTGACCTTGCCAAGGTCACAACCCGGGTTCGAATCCCGGCTTTCGCATGGAGAGGGGGGAAGTCTATTAATTATTCTGTAAAATGGATCGTCTATGGAAGACATATGCGATAACGACTGGAACATATGCCCCCATTCCCAGAAATATAGATATGCAATAGATAGATTGGAGCAAGGGTTCGGGAATGGGATGCCCTAGTATTTTTACATTGAAAGTGACATTGTGTTGATTTTGTAAATATCGCATATCTAGATAGACAAAAATGGCAAGAATAAATCCTATAATATTCAAAAATCTGCTTAAGTTTTGGACGGATTGTTGAGAGGCTAGAACTATGAAAGTCAATGTGAAAATAATTAAAATCGAATATAAATATCGATTGGAAATTGGAATGGGTTTCATCAATAGTACTTTTTGAGAGGGAGGGATATATATGTTGTAAATACAAAAAATAGTAATGAAAGATACTAATTCAGAAAAAGGAGGATTTTATAAAAAACGAAGGAAAGAAATTTCGGGGGAGGGAAAATCGATTCCAATAGGTTTTCAGGAGTTGGAACAGGAGGCAAAAAAGAAGCTTCGTCCAGGACCATATGAATATACGTCGGGGGGTGCGGGTGCAGAACAGACGATGGCTTCTAATAGAAGAGAACTTGATCGGTATCAAATTGTTCCTCGAATATTGAGGGATGTCTCAAAAATAGATATGGGAATTGAGCTATTTGGGAAGAAACTACCAACTCCACTAGTACTTGCACCAATAGGATCCCAAAGGATGTACCACCAAGATGGAGAGTTGGGTACTGCAAGGGCAGCGAGTAGACAGGATGTCCCGATAACATTGAGCACCTGGTCCTCTACACCTCTAGAAATGGTTGCAGAAGTCATGGGAAATATGACTAAATTTTTTCAACTATACTGGATAAATGAATGGGAAGTTACGGCGAGTTTTGCATCTAGAGCGGAAAAGGCAGGATATGATGCGATCTTCATCACGCTAGACGGTCAACGCGGGGCATGGCAGCCAAGATCCATGGAGACCAATTACAGTGTGAACAGTGAATGGTCCACAGATAAAGATGCCCCTAAGGCCATATTTCTTTCAGATCCGGTAGTGGCAGATGCATTAGGAATTGAGGTTGATAATTGGGACTCTGCTGATAAAAAAACAACTCAATTAATAAAATCTAAATATAAATATAATGATAGTCTCACGTGGGATGGTATTGAGAAACTTAGAGAAGTTGTAGACATTCCAATTGTATTGAAAGGGGTATTGCATCCCGAAGATGCAAAAATGGCATTGGACATAGGAGTGGAGGGAATAGTAGTGTCTTCGCACGGGGGGAGGCGGATTGATGGGGCAATTGGCGCCGCGGGTGCACTAGGAAGAATTTCTGAGGTAGTGGGTGGAGAGATTCCAATTTTATTCGACAGTGGAGTTAGGAGCGGAGCGGATGTATTCAAATCGTTGGCACTAGGGGCAACAGCTGTGCAAATCGGTCGTCCCTATGCATATGGACTTACACTTGCTGGAGAGCAGGGAGTCTATGAAATAATTGGGAATCTACTTGCAGAATTGGAGAGCACTATTGGTGTGGCAGGTTACAAAAACTTGAAGGAAGTTAGAGGGTCAAACGCATTGGCACAATATTCATGAATGTGGGAGTTACTTTAGAAATTGGTTTAGTAGATTTCTAGCCCGTTTTGCTGCTTCGGCAGCGGATTTGTCAAAATTATCCCCTTCTCCTGCAAAAATAATACTTCTAGAAGCACTAACCAATCCTGCGTTACTAGAACATAAACAATATTTTGCAGCGGACTCTGTATCTCCCTTCTGGGCTCCGATACCAGGGACAAGGAAGGGGAGGTCGGGGGTGAGGTTTCTTACACGTTGTAATTCATCGGGGTTGGTTGCACCAACTACGAGACCAACGTTGCCTTGTTCATTCCAACTGTTTGCAAGTAGAGCAACGTGTTCATAGAGATGCATTCCAGAAGATAATTTTAGATTTTGTAGATCAGACCCACCAGGATTGGAGGTTCGGCACAATATGAAAACGCCCGCACTATGTCTAGATAAAAATGGGCTTAGAGAGTCAATACCCATATAGGGATTTGCAGTTATTGCGTCTGCCATATCGAGTAATTTTGCATACTGGTGTGCCGTGTTTCCTATGTCTGCTCTTTTTGCATCTAAAATAACAGGGACTCCTTTTCCATGGGCATATGCTATTGTTTCTACTAAAGAATCCCACCCATCGGGATGTTCATAATAAGCTGCATTTGGTTTGTATGCAGCTGCGTAAGAATGGGTCGCATCAATGATACGTCGATTGAAACTCCAAAGTGGCAGATCTTCGTCTTGGAGGTGAGGAGGGAGGCGGGTAGGGTCGGGGTCGAGGCCTATGCATAAGATACTACCTATAGAATTAATCCGATTAGCAAGTAGTTCAAAGAAAGTCATTAAAGACACAATGTACGCCACACATTAGAAACATATCGGACAGATGTCGAGTGGGAGAGGAGAAGATTGTAAAACAAAATCAGGTGGATATTGTGTAAGTATTTTTATTGATTGATCAGAAAAGTCCGACCGCTTCATTTTAATATATCGCGGGATTCGATTGTTGTATGCAGTTTCAAGGCCGTTCGAAGAGAAAACGAACAGGTGGACGGTTGAGTTCTTTCCGGAAAAAGAGAAAATCAGAACTTGGTCGGCTGCCGGCAAATACCAATATTGGAGAGACGCGGAGACAAATATTCAATTCGAGGAGTAAATCACAAAAAGTTAGGGCATTGTCGGTTGACAAGGTCACCGTCTCGGATGGGGAAAAATCAATGACAGCTACCATAGAGAATGTAGTTTCGAATGCAGCTAATTTGAATTACGTCCGTCGGAATGTGATTACAAAGGGTGCAATAATAGATACCAGTGAAGGAAGAGCCAGGGTAACATCTAGACCCGGACAGACCGGGCAGGTGAATGCTGTTTTAGTCGGTAAAGACGAAGTATAAGTCTGCAGGAAATAATGAAAAATATATAGGAAGTGGGTTGTGGAAGAAGTAGATCTTAAATCTGAAAAATACGAGAAACATCGCGCTGCGGGGAAAATTCTTGCGGAGACACTTTCGGAATCGGTGAAGAGAATTGAAGTGGGTGTGACTCATTTGGAAGTGGCAGAGTTTGCAGAAAATAGAATTCGGGAATTGGGAGGAGAACCAGCATTTCCAGTAAATATAAGTATAAATGAAGAAGCTTCTCACTCGACACCGGGTATGGATGAAAAAACCAAATTCGGGGAGGAAATGATCTGCTTGGATATAGGAGTTCATGTTGATGGATGGATCGCAGATGCTGCCAAAACTGTGGATCTATCGGGGAATCCAAAACTTGTGGAGGCTGCAGAGGAAGCACTAAAAGCTGCGTTAGATTTGATAGAGCCCGGTGTGAATGTTGGAAAAATAGGAGAAGTAATAGAATCAAAAATTGATAGAATGGGATATAATTCGATAATCAACCTTTCAGGCCATGGTGTGGGCGAGTACGATGCGCATATAGGACCAAACATTCCTAACTGTGCTATTGAAACGGGAGTGGAATTGGAAATTGGAGATGTCGTGGCGATTGAACCTTTTGCTACAGAAGGAGGAGGAAAAGTAACAGAAGGTGGTAAAGAAGAGATATTTTCTTTAATTCAAAAGCGCTCGGTCAGGGGAAGAAGATCAAGAGAACTCGTTGCATTGATTGAAGATAGATATAAGACGCTTCCTTTTGCTGCGAGATGGGTGGAAGAATCACAAGGGAAAATTGCTTTACAGAGATTAAAAATGGCAAGAATTATTAGAGGTTATCCGGTTTTGAGGGAGCAAAAAAACAAACTAGTGAGTCAAGCGGAGCACACGGTGATTGTGACAAAGAATGGGTGCGAGATAACAACAGAATAGAAAAGAGGAGAGATAGACTAAAGCTTTCTCTGATATACTGCCATTCATGGACCAAATCTTTACCCCGTGGAGAATGGAGTGGGTTTCTAGACAGGATTGGAAAGAAATTTCTGATGGATGTGTATTTTGCGAAATATACAAAAAAGGGAAAGATAGGGAATTTGGAGTAATTGCTGAAGATGAATATACGTATGTTGTTTTGAATAATTATCCATATAATCCAGGGCATGTGATGGTGATTCCCAAGGAACATGTAGGATCTCCAACAGAACTGAATGAAGAGATGTTAGTTTCCCATTCCCGGCTAAAAGTGAGAGCATTAAAAGCGTTAGAAACTGCATTTAGTCCGCAAGGATTCAATACAGGTTTAAATTTGGGAAAGGGAAGCGGGGGTTCGATTAATGAGCATATGCATACTCATATTGTTCCAAGGTGGGAGGGGGATACTAATTTTATGCCGATTTTAAGTGATACTAAAATCGTCGTAGAAGGTATGCTAGAAACATATCGAAAACTGCACGCCGCATTTGCGAAGCAAGAGGGAGTCGAAAATAAAGGGGAAGAAAAATCAATTTGGGTTAGTGAATAGGTTGGAATTTTTTGCAAAGAGCCAAGTGAGGTTCATGCTGGGTCTTTATGTCTGAGGAGAGGCTAGATTGTTATTAAGAGGTGATATGCATGAATGATAGTGTGTTTAAAGAGGAACTATTTGAAGAAAAAAAAGTGTTTATAACAGGGGGTGCAACGGGGATGGGTCTTGGGTTCGCAAGATCTTTTTTAGAACATGGAGCAGATGTTTTTATAGCATCCAGAAATGCTGAACGATTAGAATTGGCATCGGAAAAATTGAAGGAACTAACAGGAGAATCAATACTGTGGAAGGTCATGGATGTCAGAGAAGAATCGAGCGTAGACGGAGCGGTGGATTTTATTGGGGGAGAATGGGGGAATATGGATATATTAGTGAACAATGCCGCGGGGAACTTTTTTTGTCCGATAGAAGACCTTAGTGAAAATGGGTGGAGAGCTGTTGTAGATATAGTACTAGATGGAACATTTAGAGTTTCCAAAAAATGCTTTCCTTTGTTAAAGAAAAATGGCGGATCAATTGTAAATATAATTGCTAATTATGCGTGGAATGCGGCGCCGTATGTTGGCCATTCTGGTGCTGCCAAAGCGGGTGTTCTCAATTTGACAAGGACACTAGCACTTGAATGGGCAAAGTACGACATAAGAGTGAATGCCATGTGTCCAGGAGTGGTATTGACAGAGGGTGTAAGAGATAATTTATTGAGAGATGAAGCGATAGTTAATAGATTGGAGAATAGCATCCCTATGGGAGGAATAGCTAGTGTGGAACAAATGGCCCAGCAAGTGCTATACCTATGTTCTCCTGCGGCAGGGGTGGTCACAGGAGAAGTACTAGTTGCAGATGGTGGACAATCATTGGTGGGGAATATGTTTTACGAGTTGGGAAAACAAATTTATAAAGAATGAAAATGAACTACACGGGTTCGGCGAACGCATAAACGTGTTCAGAAGAAACTATCTGCGACGGTATGAACGTTCCAGGGGTAATTCCATAATCTTCAAAATCCTTTATGATTACCTGGCGATATGCCTCATCCCTACACTTCATAGAGCCATTGGTTCCGGGCTCAACTGCAAGAAGAGTGTGGCGAGTTCCAATCATAGATCGGTATGCCTGGGAGGTTATTTCGAGTTTAAGTTGTGTCATCTCAGATGAACGTTGTTTTTTAAGAGTTCCCCCAAGACCTTTTAATTTTGCCGCATCAGTACCAGGGCGTTTAGAAAATCGTGTTATATTAATTCGTTCGGGCTGAACTTCTCGTATTAGGTTTAGTGATTGTTGGTGGTCTTCGGTTGTTTCGGTGGGGAATCCAACGATGAAATCAGTTGCTAGAGTCCAGTGATCTAGGTGTCGATTGAAAATAGATACAATGTCTTTAAATTCGTTTACCTGATGTTGACGCCGCATGTGACCTAAAACGGTATTAGATCCGGATTGTACAGGTGCATGGATAAAATCATAGAGCTTTTCGTGTTTAGAGAATACGTTGGCAAGGGATTCGCAGATTCCGTGGACTCCTTTTGGATTTGCCATTCCCAATCGGACACGAAAATCACCAGGGAGTTCGCAGATTTCGTCGAGTAATTGATCCAACAAACGCTCGCCAAGATCCCATCCATATACGCCGGTGTCCTGCCCAGTAACGCGGATTTCTTTTGCCCCTGCTTTTATTAGATTCTGAGCTTTGGAAATATTTTCTTCTATTGAAGGCGATTCTATCTTCCCTGTTGCTTTTTTCGTAATGCAATAAGAACAATCAGACATGCATCCGCGGGCGATGGGTAAGATTCCAATGACACCATCTATGATGGGGAGCGTGTCTCGTGTAGTTGTGGGGCATTCCCCATTTCCAACTGCCATAGGCACTTCGTCCCATCCACACACGCGAGCATTTATTCCAGATTCGTTGATGAGGTCGGGCTGTGCAAGTGCTAGGCATCCAGTAATGATCAGATCGGATACTAGAGGTTCTAATTCCCTTGCTCTAGACAGCATTGTTTGTTCGGTCTTTTCTATGACAGTGCAAGTGTTTAGAATTGCTACATCTGCGTATTCGGGGTTTTCGACTTTATGATGTCCTGCGTCACGAAGGAGCTGTTCAATTAGTTTGCTCTCCCCTTGGTTGGCGGTGCACCCATAAGTTTCGATGTGATACAAGGCCATTGTAATTAGATGTATTATCAGGGGGGACAAAAACACGACGGTATTCTCATAGTCGTAATGGCTTTGGGGTATCCGAAATAATAACGGGTATGGTATATATCCTTCCTTCAGATTTTGGAATTCCCTCGATCCCATATCTGATTGGGATCTTAATTTGTGCAGGAACAATTGCAATGGTTCTTTGGAAATATGAGATAAGAATCGATGAGGATCTCATTGTATCTTTGATCCCATGGATGGCATTTGGCGCGAGTTTGAGAGTCGTAGAAGTAGTAGGAGCAGGAGGAGATAGCAGACGCATTATTTCGTTCCTACTGGGGAACCCAACGGTATACATCACTACTTTTGTCATATTGGGCTGTGTCTGGTCGATGATTTTGCTCTTTAAAAAGGATCAAATTGCAGAAAAAATTCTGACTGTGAGTGGATTGATTGGGTTTGGCACTACGATGGTGGTTTTATCCAGAGAGGGATGGTCCAATCCAGCATGGTCGGTCGCAGGGTTAGTGGTTGCGTTGGTTGTTTCTATTTTGGTGTGGGAGGCGATAAAAAGAAAAAGTGCAGAGGTTCCAAAGGTGTTGGGAAGCACTGGTTTACTAGTTATCTTGGGACAGACTCTAGATGGGATATCTACGGCAATTGGGATTGACATATTGAATTTTAGGGAGCAGACCCCAATTTCCCAAATGATATTAGACATTGGTGCATCACTCCCCACTGTGAATATTATTGGCGTGAGTTGGTTGTTTGTATGTGTTAAGATCGTATTGGCGATTGCCCTAGTTTTTCTGTTTGTGGATTATACAAAAGAAAAGCCTTTGTATGCAAGAATTTTGTTAATAGTGATGATTGCAATTGGTATGGGTCCGGGAATGCATAACCTGATATTATATTCAGTAGGAGGATAGAAATAAGAATATGGGAAAACAGCCACACTTGCTCGTAGGAGAGGGGGAGTTGAATGAAATTGCATTATTACCAGGGGATCCTAATCGAGTGGGGATGATTGCAGCATTGGCGGATGAATATGAAGTTATTTCTGAGAATCGAGAATACAAAATTTGCAATATAGATTATAAAGGAAAGGGTTTAACCGTTTGTTCCACAGGGATTGGTTGTCCATCTGCCGCGATAGCCGTTGAAGAACTTTGTAAGGTTGGGGTGAAGAAAATAATCAGAGTAGGAACAACAGGTGCACTTCAAAGGGAGATTAAAACGGGGGAATTTATCATAGTTACAGGGGCTGCTAAAGAAGAAGGAACGACAAAAAGATATGAATCAGAAGTATACCCAGCAGTTTCGGATTATCAGGTTGTTTCTGCTTTGGTGAATGTGGCAAAACAACAGGATCATAAATTCCATATAGGTGCCATAGTAACCAATGATGCATATTATGCAGAGACGGAGGAGTATGTGAAAATATGGGAGAATGCGGGATTGCTATCTATTGAGATGGAGACTTCAGTTATTTTGACTCTTGCCAGGAGATTGGGAATAGAAGCAGGTTCCATACTCACAGTGGACGGAAATTTAGTAGAAGGATCTAAAAAGGGTGAAACAGAGGGAGGGGAATTTCCGAAAAAAATACGAGATCGTATTCAAGAAATGGGCCAGATAGCATTGGATGCGAGTTTATTACTTTAGGTAGAGTGAATCATCATGAAATGGAAACTTTTTGCCAATTTTGCAGAGATTGCAGGGGAGAGAGAAATTGAGATAAGAATGGAGAGTGTGGTCACAATTGAGGATGCGCTGGAGGATCTGTTCGATCAAATACCAAAGTTAAGAGAATTGGTGATGAATGAGCAAGGGGGAGTATTGAATCATGTTCAAGTGCTGTGTAATGGTGAAGAGATGAGAGGAGAAAAATTTTCACAAATGGCATTGGGAAATGATGATGAACTAGCAATTATTCCCCCTATGAGCGGGGGATAATAAATAATTAATCCCAAGGTCGAGAGGGTTCTGTAATTTCTCCTGCTAGAGAAATCTGCATTGACTTGGATGGGTCGTCTGTATTGGCAAGTGCCCACATTAATTTTACTTTTGCAGTTCCAGGGAGCATATCCCCGCCTTCAATTACACCAATGTCCAGCAAATCCCTACCTGTGTCGTAGACACGAGAGCAGACGCGGCCTTCGATGCACTGGCTTGTCATGACAACATGAGTTCCATTTTTAATAAGGGAAGAGAGGTGAGGGATGAAATCTGTGTGAATGTGGCCTAAGCCAGTTCCTTCGATTACTATACCAGACTTCTCTGAACAGGCGTCGAGTAGTTTGGAATCCATTCCGGGAGTATATTTGATCAATTCAACATTGAAATCTAGATCGGGTTTTAGAGAAGATTTTAATTCTCCACGTTTATGGTGATCCCTCCGGTAAGTAACGCTGCGAGTATCATAATTGACTTCCCCGAGAGGTAGATTTCCTATTGTTGCAAAGGCACTTCGCTTCGAAGTGTGATTTTTTCTTGCCCTAGTTGCTTGGTGGAGAGAGCAATGGTTATCGGAGTCGTTTGAGTGCATGCAAATTAAAACTTCAGCACAGGTAGATTTTGCGGCTTCGACCGCGCAAATTACATTGACTAGGTTATCACTAGATGGCCGGTCAGAAGATCGTTGGCTTCCTGTGAAAATTATGGGTACGGGAGTGCAAATCATAAAAGAAATCGCAGCTGCCGTGTATTGCATTGTGTCAGTACCATGCATGACTATGATACCGTCGACCCCTGCTTCTATTTCTTCAAATATTGCTTTTGCGAGATCCTGCCAAATTGATGGTGTCATATTCTCTGACAAAATATTAGCGACAATTTTTCCACGATAGTTGGCGAGACCAGATAGATCGGGTATAGATCGCAGTATATCAGTTACATCGAACTGAGAAGTTACAGCCCCGGTTCGGTAGTCGATAGTGGATGCGATCGTTCCTCCTGTGGTGATTAGAGAGATGGTAGGAAGGTTCTTATCGAATATGATATTTGAGACATCATCGGACTTATTTTCAGGGGGAGAAAATTGGGCAGAGTTTGGGCTGATAATTTCTACAGATGCCCCTTTAGAAGAGACCCCAACATTGTAACCTCCAGATAGTTTTAGGATTAGATATTGATCGTTTGTGGAAGGTAATAAGATTCCTTCATACGAAGAACCATTTTGGGAAACGCGGACGTGATCTCCGGGATTCATTTTTGATAAAGTCTCCAATCCATCAGATTATGTGGTAGTAATATACCTGAATCTTGAAAAGGATGTCTGATTAGTGTTATTATTGTGGAACATAAAGGAGTGGGACGGTTTTTATGTGAGCAATCGCTAATGCAGGTATGACTAATCATTACATTGTAGATAGTGATGCGCACTATTTGGAATCTTTACCAGAGCTAGCAGAGTATATTCCAGATAACAATCCGTTTAAACAGAGATTCAAGCGCTCTCCGGGCAAGATGTTTCCTTCATCAGGGTACCCAGATCACTACATGTATGGGAGGATACAACGTGATGAAGTAGGATATCTCAAGGGGCAGATGGTACCGGAAGATATTCCAACTGCAATGGAAATTGTTGGGGCAGATGCCATAGTTGTGATTACACAAAAAATGCTTGCTTTTGCACGTCTTGGTGGGGATGATGAAAGGCCAGAACTAATCTCCAATGCGTATGCAGATTATATGCTAGATCGGGTTGTGGATCCGAAGGAAGGAATATATGCATTGTTAGTGTTGCCATATCAAGATCCAGAGCGGGCTGTCGAGCTAATTGATAGATGTGGTAATGAAAAGGGATTTGCAGGGGCTTGTATGATCTGTGGAGGGCCAGAACCTCCATTTGGAAATAGAAAATATGATGGAATATATGAAGCCTGTCAAGATGCAAAATTACCACTAGTATTTCATGCAGGTGGCGCGAGTTTGGATTATTTCTATATCAAGGGTTATGAAAAATTTATAGAAACACATACACTTGGATTTTTATGGAGTAATATGTCCCAATTGGTAAGCATAGTGATTCAAGGGGTGGCAGAAAAATTTCCTGGTCTCAAAATTGTGTTCCAAGAGTCGGGGATATTATATGTGCCTTCATTGATGGCACGTCTAGATGCAGAATATCTTAAGCGGGCTTCGGAAGCACCGATACTAACAAAGAGACCATCAGAGTATATGTCTAAATTTTACTATGGGACGCAACCTCTAGATGAACCAAAAAGTGCAGAATATTTCCAGAAGGCGATAGAGGAATTAGGTGGGGCGAGTCAATTATTATATTCTTCAGACTATCCACATTGGGATTATGACCCTCCAAGTGCGATTACGAGTATACCTTTTTTAACAGAGGAGGAAAAAGAACTCATACTAGGAAAAAATGCTCAGAAGGTATTTGGAATATGACTGAAAAAATAAAGGTGTGCCATAGAGAAGAATTGGAATTGGATACTCGGAAAGTTATATCAGCAGAAAGTGGAAAAGAAATAGGAGTTTTCAATGTTGATGGGGAATACTATGCAGTGGAAAACGCATGTCCACATAGAGGTGGTCCGGTGTGTAATGGCCAAATACAGAAAGAAATCAAAGCGGAGTGGAGGGGACCTGGGAATAGAATTGAAGAGATCATATCTTCAGTTCCGACAATAGCATGTCCATGGCATGGGTGGGAATTTAAGCTTGAAACGGGAGAGCATATTGGGGATTCACAAATTTATGTGAAAACATATGAAGTGGTAGTAGAAGATGATAATGTATATGTAATATGCTAGTAGAATGATAGATGGATGAAGAGGCAGGAATTACCGGACGTACAGGCTACAAAACCTGAAATAGAAGTGGGGCTGAATAGAGTGGGCGTTAAAGGGGTTAAGAAACTCATAGAGATAGAAAGGGGCGGAGACAGACCATATGTATTGATGGCCACATTCGAGGCTTTGGTAGACCTACCAGGATTTAGAAAAGGGGCAGATATGAGTCGCAATATGGAAGTAATAGATGAGATACTTGAAATCGCGATTCAAAAGAGAACACTGAGGATTGAAGATATATGCAAAGTGGCTGCAGATTTATTGCTTGATAAACACACGTACACGACTCGTGCAGAAGTGAGTATGGAGGCCGAATTTGCCATTCGAGAAGAAACCCCAATGACTAAAAAGAGAACTCAGAATACTGCAATTATAATTGCAAAAGCGGTTTCTGAAGAGGAGAAAGGATATGAAGAAATTGGAGCGGTAGTGACAGGTATCACTGTGTGCCCATGTTCTCAAGAAATGATGTCCAGAAGGGCGAGAGAGAAGCTATCCAGTTTGGGACTGGGGGAAAAAGAAGTTGAGGAATTTTTAGAAGAAGTACCACAAGCTGGACACTCGCAAAGGGGGCATGCGACTCTCAAAATGGAGAGTAAAGATTCATCGAAAATAGATGTGATTGATCTAATCGAAGTGGCACGGGATAGTATGAGTGCAAAGATTTTTAATTTGGCTAAAAGACCGGACGAAGACTATATGACATATCACGCACATCTCAATGCTAAATTTGTAGAGGATTGTGTGCGCAATATGGCAAAGAAAGTGGTTGATAAATTTGAGCATCTGGATGATGAAGTGATTGTTACGATGAATCAATCTAATGATGAATCCATACACCAGCATGATGCCTATGCAGAAAGAATTGCGACAATGGGGAGTTTGCGGGGGGAAATCAAAAAAACATAACTATGGTAAGATATCGGTGGGTCATGTTATTATTAGTACCTTTGGTAGATATTTTTTTGTTAATCCGAGTGGCAGAAATGGTCGGCTTACTTGTAACGGCATCTGTTGTAATTATAACTGCATTTATAGGATTATTACTGGTTCGATCGGAAGGCACATATACAATACAGAAATTGCTCGGAAAGTTGGAAACTCGAGAGAGCCCAACTGATCAGATTATAGATGGAATTCTCATCATAGTGGCTGGAGTGTGTCTATTGACCCCAGGGTTGGTGACAGATTTAATAGGATTTATACTAGTATTGCCACCAACGAGATATCCAATACGTCTGGGAATTAAGGGAAGAGTGGAACGGATGGTTCAAAACAAATCTTCGTTTGGAGATAATATTTATATAATTAAAAAAGGAGAAAGAAAGGATCAGTATTAGCTGAATGGAGAAGATAAACTTTTAGCATGTTGACCCCCATCTCGAAACAGTAGATAGGTTTCGGGGCCCATAGCTTAACCAGGTAGAGCGCCACTCTGATAAGGTGGAGGTTCTCGGTTCAAATCCGAGTGGGCCCATTGTTTTTGTTCTAAATAAAAGGGTTAAGAAAATAGATCGATACAGAGGTTATAGTATGGGATTTGGCAGATTCAGGATCGGCGAGTATAGAAGGACGCAGAGAGATTCGGAATGACATTGAAACGCGTGTGCAGAAGTTATTTGACAGCATGGAAGAAATAGGCATACATGGATGAAAAAGGTGTTAAAAAAAATTTATCTAACGAAGAGTGGAAAGAAATTTTAACGAAGGAACAGTATCACATTTTAAGAGAAAAGGGAACCGAAGCTCCATTTAGTGGAGCACATCTGAAAACAGAAGGAGAAGGTATATTTACATGTGCCGGGTGTGGATCGAAGTTGTTCGATTCGTCGGAAAAATTTAAATCGGGTACAGGATGGCCAAGTTTTATGGATGCTATTGTAGGAAGTGTAAATTTGTGTTCAGATTTGAGCCATGGTATGAATAGAACAGAGGTCACTTGTTCAAATTGTGGAGGGCACCTAGGACACGTATTTGATGATGGTCCAAAACCGACAGGTAAGCGGTACTGCATCAATTCGTTGTCATTGGATTTTGAATAACATTTTTGAGGAAATGGAAGCACAAAGTAACGGAAAGTTAAAGAGTGGCAACGAAGGATAGGATGTAATGAGTATATTGGTACCAATGCCACTACTAGACGACTTTCTTGTCAATTATAATCTTGGCCAGGTGATATTGGCCATGTTCATCCTATCACTCCCAGTTGGGTTTGTCTTTGGATCTAGAAAAATAACGGGGATAAATGTGAGTATATTTGGGTTATTGCTAACACTTGCCCCGTCATTGGGGGGAGGGGATGTTTACTTTGGATATTTGGGGATTATTTTACTCGTGTTGGGGCCGATGATATATTCGATCGCGAAATGACAAACATATTCGAGTAAGAATTTCTTAAGATTAATTTTATTTGGCGAACATTGACATAGTAGAAATGCAAAGACGATTGTTTCTCTCGAAGGTATTGATGATCCCAATGGCACTAGTGGGTTGTATAGAGTCACAACAGGAGGGAGATGAATCAGAGGACAAAAGCGAACGTATTTTAGATCAGGAGGGGGGAGATAAGAGTATGGCAACAGAGGCTGTGTTACATACGACAAAGGGTGATATTAAGATAAAATTATTTGAGGATAAAGTCCCAAACACTGTTAAAAGTTTTAAGAAATTGGCAGGGATGGGGTTTTATGAGGATATTCAATTTCATAGAATAATTGCGAATTTTATGATCCAAACGGGATGCCCCTATGGGAATGGAACAGGAGGGCCATCGAATCTGGGGATTGAAGGGTATCCATTTGCCGACGAGTTCCATGAAGATCTAACACATCATAAAGAAGGAATGGTAAGTATGGCGAACAGTGGACCGAATACGAATGGGTCTCAATTTTTTATAACCCTAGTTCCGTGCGAATGGCTCGATGGAAAGCATGCGGTGTTTGGAGAAGTAGTAGAAGGAATCGAAGTACTTAGAGAGATTGGAGGGGTAGACACAGATCCACAAGATAGGCCTCTAGAAGAGATAGTATTGAAAGACGTGACAACATTTGGCTAACGAAAGTCATTTTTCTGGTAGAGAGTAAAGATATAAAGGGGAGGATAGCCAAGCCAGGCCAAAGGCGTCGGACTTAAGATCCGATCTCGTAGGAGTCCGCGGGTTCAAATCCTGCTCCTCCCACTATTGCAAATTGTCGAAGAGGCCAGGGAATTTTTTAGAAACTTTCTCGCGTAATTCAGGACTGACCCGGACAACTTCGGGATATTCATCACGGGCTTCATATAATTTCGTGGCGTCGATAACGACCCTAGCGTTATAGTATCCTTTTTCAGGAGATCCTCTACCACCTGGGTAAATGTAATCATAAGGAATAGGATCGTAACTGGCTCCCAGGGTGTAGTCTTCTATATGAATATCCCGGGGTGGGTGGACGCGAGTTCCAAGGGCCCAGATGACATCTGATTGGTCGAAAACGTCGACGTCTTCGTCGACAACGATGATGTATTTTCCCAAGAATACGTTCTGGGGCATTTGACTGACTAATTGGCCTACTTGTTTTGCATGGCCCGCGTACTCTTGTTTTATCGAGACTACGACCCATAGTCGGGTTGCTCCAGCGGGGTCGCACCAGACATCTTTGATGCCAGGTACACCCAACTCCTCGAGGGCGTTTGCTATGTTTGCGGCTCGAATTGGACACCTGAAATAAGTTTCTTCTGCAGGGGGTTTAGCAGAGGGAGAACCAGTCAAAATAGGATTATTTCGGTGGTAAATTTTCTCTACATCAACTACCATTTCTTCTTTTTCACCCCCTGCATAATAACCAAGAAATTCTCCATAAGGGCCTTCTAACCTGGTTTTATTAGGAGGGATATGACCCTCAAGTACTATTTCGGCGTTCGCAGGGATTGGAAGTCCAGTTAATTGGCTCTGTATAACTTCGACTGGTTTTCCACGCCACCACCCCACAAAATCATACTCACAGACACCATGGGGTATTTCGACAGATGATGCCCAATATAACTCGGGATTGACACCGCAAACAATTGCGACTGGGCACGGTTCACCACGATCGTGGTATTTTTCCATGTGTTCCCGGCCATGTTTACCACGAGAAGCCAGCATCCCTACCTCGTTTTTGGTGTGAATCATAGAACGATAGGTACCTACATTTACCCAGCCGGTGTCAGGGTCCTGAGTGATCACAAGATCGGCAGTTCCTATGTATTTTCCACCGTCTTTTTCATGCCATAATGGAGAGGGAAAGATGGTTACATCTACATCTTTTCCTTCTTGAATGTTTTCCAAAATAGGACCATTTTTGACTATTTTTGATGGAATTCCACCCCGAGTTTTTAGTTTGTTCTGAATTCCTTTTGTGGTTTCTTTTAAAGTGTATTTTGGATCAAATCCAAATGTCAATGCAATTCGAGAGGGGGAGCTAAGTATACAAGAAAGTACCCGGTAACCTGAAGGATATCCAGGGATGTTATCGAACAATACTGCTTCAGATCCAGGGTTGCTCTGATATACATCACTAATCGCACCGATATCCTCGTCAATATTTGCACCAGAGACCTTCTTTAGATCGCCTAATGCGTCTACAGCGTCGATCCACTCTCGTAAATCCGAAAATGCCATGGTGTTTCTGAAGCAGTTTGGGAAAATATCAATTATGATTTGCACAGTGGGAAACAAAGAGCAAAGCTCTTTTTCGGTACGTTTAGTAAGTAGCGTGTAGAATGGCGCTTCTTATAGACAATGAAACTGCTGAAAAAGTTTTGAATATTGCGGATGCTGTGGAAGTGATGGAAAATGCATTTATTCAATTGGGTAGAGGAGATGCAGCATTTCAACCTAGAACGGACGTTCTTTCACCGGTTGAAGGGAGGGGTGAATTGGATTATTATTGGTGGCACTCGCTCATCGGCGCGATTTTAGATCCTCCAAGACTTGCCTTTCGTTTTGTATCAGATGTATACAGTTGGAGGAGAGATAAGGACGGTAAACTGAGAGAGATACAGTATAATGTAGAAGAGGGAAAATCAATGGGTTTTGTTTTACTTTTTGATTCTACGAGTGGGGAAATACTAGGGTTATTAAATGATGAAGCGCTGCAACATGCGAGAGTTGGTGCTACAGCGGGTGTTGCTTGTAAATACCTCTCTAGAAAAGATGCAGATACTGTTGGAATAATTGGCTCGGGTGGCATGGCAAAAGTATATCTCGAATCGTTTTCTGCCGTTAGAGGGTTGGATCAAGTGAAGGTATATTCACCTACAGTTAGTCACAGGGAAGAGTTTGCAAACGAAATGAGTGCTCTATTGGAGATAGATGTTACACCAGTTTCTTCACCGGAAAAAGCAGTGAAAAATGCAGATATTGTAGCAACGTGTACAAACGCTGGTGCCCCGGTATTTCCGGAGAATTGTGTTTCAGAGGGGATGTTTTTAGTTGATACTAAAAGTAATGAGGTATCTTCCAATTCCGAGTCCATGTTTGACAAGATCATAGGGACAACACGGGAAGCATATCTTGCGTCGGAAGATTACGTAGTTGGGCAGAAAAATCTACTTGAAAAACACAAAAATCTTCATGGTAAAAGGGGGTTCGAGATGAAAGATTATGATACCCTAAGTGAAATAATCCAAGATCCATCAAAGGGGAGAAATGGAGAGGGAGAATCTATTTATTGCAATAATCGATCTACTGGCATCCAATTTGCGGCAATTTGTGATCTAGTTCATCGTCGTAGTGTAGAAGAAGGACTTGGAATTGGAATTCCTAGTGATTGGTTCCAACAAGATCTAGATCGATCGTACTCATAGAATCGTGTGCCACGAGCACAACTATTTAATGATATTAAGGACGTTCGACCAATTCAATTATATTCCCGTCTGGGTCGCGTAGATTGGCAATTTTAGCCCCACTATCTACAGGAAGTGGAGAACTTATGAATTCAATATCGCCAGAAAGTGTAGAATACCAATCATCTATGTTCTCGATTTGAAAGCACAAATGTGCCAATCCGACATCGTGTATAGATGAAGAAGGATTTACATTAGTGTTTGGAGGACTAGAATATTCTTTCAATTCAAGGGAAATGCCGTCGTTTTCGAGGAAGGCTATTTGAGCATTGACACCGTTTAAACCAAGAAGGCCATCTTGTGAATCGCTGGCTTTGAATCGTTTTCGTTCCGAAAATCCAAAGTGAGTACAGTAGAAATTAAGAGACAGTTCTATGTCGGATACATTTAATCCGATATGATCGAGAATTGCGGTCATAAATGAAGAGAGAAGATATTAGATTTTAAACTTATCTTTATAGTGAATTGGAGATACTTTTGATTGCTAGTTGGGCCATATCAGCAGGAGGAAGGGTAGCGTCGATTCGAACAAACCGGTCGGGATGTTTAGAGATAACTTGTTCATAGCTATCATGAACCTTTTTTAGGAAAGAAACTTGTTCAAATTTATTGGTAGATCCACTTCTTTTTGCCCCTAATTCAGGGGAGAGGTCAAAATAGAGGGTGAGATTAGGAAGTATGGTCCAGGGTTGATGGATTTGTTCTATATAGGATAAAGGGTCTTTGAGAATGCCATCTAAAGAAGCAGATTGGTAAGCATACCGAGAGTCTATATAACGATCAGATATGACTAGTTTTCCATCAGTTAGTGCGGGGATAATAGTGGTTTGAAGGTGATAGGCATGATCTGCCATGTATAAGAATAATTCTGCTAGAGGGTCAGCAGTAGTTGTTTTGATTGATTTCTGTACTGCTTCTCCGTACCAGGAATCGGTCGGTTCTAGTGTGTAGACGGCATCGGGATAGACTTCTTGAAGAGCAGAAATTATAGTGGTTTTGCCACTTCCATCAATTCCTTCAAGAGTGACTAGCATGGTTTTGATTGATTCTGAAAAAGGTTAAATTTTGGGAAAGTGGAGAACGAGTTGGAAAGGTATTAATTATACCAGAATAGGAGGTATAAGTGAGTAAATAATGAAAATTGTAGTTTTTGGCGGAACGGGTTTCATTGGGAAAGTATTATGTAATGAATTGGCTGGGAAAAATCAAGAAGTAATTTCTGTGGGAAAAAGAAAAAGCGGCCACGGGTTTACCCAAGGGTGGGGGTTCACAAGAATTCCTTTTACTCGTGGTATTTTGCATCGTCAAGGTGATATAGAAGATTATGAATTTGTCGAAAAGTGTTTGAAAGGGGTAGATATAGTATACAATCTCGTAGCATTATCTCCGCTTTATCAACCTATAGGGGGAAACAGAAAACATGATGAGATTCATAGAAGGGGAACAGAAAATATAGTCCGAGCAGCGGAGAAATGTGGAGTGAAAAGAATGATTCACATGAGTGCGGTGGGGGCCAATTCAAATGCAGAAACGGCATATCTCCGTGCAAAGGGAAACGCGGAAAAGATAGTTAAAAAATCTAGTTTTGAGTGGTGTATTTTCCGCCCTTCTGTGGTATTTGGAGAAGGGGGAGAATTCATTTCGTTCATAAAGAAAATAGCACCACCATACATTACTCCACTACCAGGAGGGGGGAAGATGAGATTTGATCCTATTTGGGTGAAAGACTTGGTTGAAATTATGGTCAATTATACGAATTCAGATTTTAAGAGTGGGGAAATTTTTGAAATTGGTGGACCAGAAATTATGAGTATGGCAGAGATTACTAAAGCCATTCATTCATCGAAGGGCAGGCCGTGTGTGGTAGTTCCAATACCTATGGTTATGCAAAAGTATTTAATGGCAATTGCAGAGATAGTCCCTAGTATTTTACTTCCATTCGGTAATGACCAATACAAATCGCTCAAACTTGATCCTGTGACGAAGGGGAATGATGTGGAAAAATTAGGAAAGTCAAAAAAGGAACTAATGACAATGCAAGCGTACTTGGCAGGAAAATAGACTATAGAAGAATGAAAAAGTGATAGAGGGAAGCGTCAGACGTCTGTCATCCGTGAGGAGATTGGGAGGATCATAATTGTATTTTGAATCATATCGCAGCAACACGTTTTTGTACAAAGGGAATGGTGAAATTGTGGAAGAATGAGCTACCAAAAGGTTTATTCAGATATATAAAGTGATTTGTTGTCACGGAGACTAAGCCTAGATATGAAACTCGCTCTAATTGGATTTGGACAGGCCGGAGGAAAGATAGTTGATAAATTCCTTTTGTACGATAAGCAGACTAAAAGCAACATTGTAAGAGAAGCTGTTGCGATAAATACTGCCAAAGCTGATTTGATGGGTTTAACTCAGGTTTCGGGTGATAAGAGGATATTAATTGGGCAAGATCGAGTGAAGGGGCACGGAGTAGGCGCAGATAACTCATTGGGCGCGGAAATTGCAGAAGAGGAACTCGACATTATGCAGAATATTATTGATCAGATACCAACTCATGAAGTGGATGCATTCCTTATTGTTGCAGCATTGGGTGGGGGGACTGGCTCGGGTGGGGGGCCAATATTAGCCAGACACTTGAAGAAAATATACACGAAGGAGCCAATTTATGGTTTGGGCATAATTCCATCGTTGGAAGAAGGTGGGATATATACACTGAATGCGGCAAAATCATTTCAAGCATTTGTTCAAGAGACTGATAATTTACTTGCATTTGACAACGATGCGTGGAGAATGGGAGGGGAGTCTGTTGAGGGAGGTTATGACGCGATAAATGAAGAGATAGTGAGAAGATTTGGAGTCTTGTTTGGAGCAGGGGAAATCCAAGAAGATAATGACATTGCAGAATCTGTTGTTGACGCTTCAGAAATTATCAATACGCTTGCAGGAGGAGGTGTGACCACGGTAGGATATGCAGCAGAAGAAGTTCCAGTTCGAACTAAACGTGGAGGGATATTGGCACGAATTCCAGGAGGAAAGAAAAACGAACAATTCCAAGATAGTGCGAATAATACAAATAGAATCACAAGTTTGATTCGAAAAGCAACATTGGGGAGATTGACGCTTCCGTGTGAGATCCAGGGTGCAGAGAGGGCGCTTGTTGTTGTATCGGGGCCACCAAACTATCTCAATCGAAAAGGGATAGAGAAAGGCAGAAGGTGGATAGAAGAAGTGACAGGGAGTATGGAAGTAAGAGGTGGAGATTATCCGATATTAAATGAAAATAAGGTTGGTGCTGCGGTTATGCTTTCAGGGGTTGTCAATATTCCTAGGATAAAGAATTTGCAGCGGGTTGCAATTGAAGCCCAGGAGAACATGGCCGATATTAGATCCCAAAGTGAAGAGAGATTGCGGGAGTTAATTGAGGAGGGCACAGATGATCTGGAACCACTATTCTAGATGGATTCCAATAGTAATTGGAATTATATTAATAGGGGGAATGGTTGGCGCTACATCCATAGAACAAGGAGGGGTTGACCAGGTAGAAATTGGAAGTGACATAATAGTGCAGACAGTGGTGACAGAATTGTATACGACAAATACAGGTCCCATAGACGTATGGACATTGAGGGGGGAATCTTTACTCGAGAGCGTGACGTGGACAGTGACAGAAATTAATGCAGCAGATCGCCCTATCCAAGGTTCCAAGAAAGTGTATGCGGGAAAGGTTTTTGAACACGGTGTTAGCTTAGATGATTCGGTTGTGAAAATAATAGTAGAGGTTTCGGGGACTATTCCAGAAGTATCAGACTGGAAATATGAGCCAGCACAGAAAATTTTGGTTATGGAGCTCTCTCAAGTTCGACTAGGGGGTACAGAAAATGTAATTGGAATTATAGAAGCTTCACCGTATAATCCAGAGAGTAAACTTGCAAGGGAGGCTATAGACAAGGCAAATGTGGTCGTCGAAGAGTCAAAGGATATGGATGCTCAACAAACAATCGAAAATGCCATCTCAGCATACGATGTGGGGAACTTTAAAAATGCGAAAGATTTAGCGAGACAAGCGGAAGAAAATGCTATTGCACTGGAAAATAGCCAAGAAAGAAAAGGATTGATATTGAATATTGTTGGAGTTGTGATGGTCGTGGCACTTATTGGAGGGGCGATAATATGGTATCAGTCTACACGGCACAAAAGTAGACTTTAATGCGAGTCGTAATTCCATTTGCTCCGCGCGATCCAAAAACTAGATTATCAGAAATCCTCAATGTAGAAGAGCGTCATTCGTTTGCGGAAGTGATGTTAGAAGATGTTGCAGTGGCAGTGGAAATGGCAGGTGGAATCCCAGAGATACTATCTACAGATAGGATAGAGAGTCGGTGGAAAGTTATAGTAGATGATAGGCCGTTGTCAGTTGCTGTGAATGGAGTGCTAGAAAACTCGAAGATGCCCATAGCCATTGTGATGAGCGATTTGGCCATTGCAACGGCAGATTCTATACGAAGATTATTAGAATCCGAAGGCGAAATTTCAATTGTTCCAGGAAATTTAGGGGGAACTAACGCTTTTGTGACACGGAGAGAAGATTTTAGAGTGGATTACCATGGTACCTCATACCTTGATCATGTGAAAATAGCTGAGGAGATTGGATCAAATGTGACCAAGGTGGATTCGTTTAGACTCGCGACTGATATCGATGTTAAAGAAGATTTAATTGAAATATTAATTCACGGAGAGGGGAAATCTCGAGATTGGCTGATAGAAAGGGGATTCCATTTAGAAGTGAAGGGACAGAATCGGGTGGGAGTATATAGGAGCGAAATGAGATGATAATAGGAGAAGAGAAATATGGGATCGAAATGGAATTTAAACAAAAAGAAGTTAGAGAACTACTTTCAGTTGGTCCGGATGATGTGGAGACTAATTCGACGTTGACTTATGCAAAAAATGTATTCATACCTTTAACAACAGCTTGCAGGTATACATGTACCTACTGTACTTATTTTGATCCCCCGGGGAAAGCATCTTTATTATCACCGGAAGATGTGAGGGAGATTGTAAAAAAGGGGATTGAACTAGGTTGTACAGAGGCACTATTTACTTTTGGAGACGATCCGGATGAAAGGTATGTTGAGATTTATAGAAAATTGAATGAATGGGGCCATAAATCAATACACACGTATCTTGAAGAAATGTGTGAAATGTGTCTAGAAGAGGGGATACTTCCACATTCTAATCCGGGAGACCAGACGCGGGAACAGATGGAGAAAGTTGCAAGAGTGAATGCTAGTATGGGCGTCATGTTGGAAACTGTAGCAGAGGTTAAAGCTCACGGAGGTGTGAGGAAAAAAAATCCAGGACAGAGGCTCAATACATTGAAGATTGCAGGAGAACTCAAAGTGCCATTTACAACAGGGATATTAGTAGGAATTGGGGAAACGGAAGAAGACAGGGTAAAAAGTCTTCTTGCCATTCGGGAGATGAATGAAAGATACGGCCACATACAGGAAGTAATTATCCAACCGGTAGTTGAAAATGTGCGTTGGAAGGGGGGAACTCCTTCGTTAGAGTCTATGCGAAAGGTGGTGAGCATGGCTCGGTATTGTTTACCTGAAGAAGTCTCAATTCAAGTTCCACCTAATTTGGCTTCTATTAGAAATTTTTTAGACTGTGGGATTGATGATTTAGGAGGAATTTCTCCGGTCACAATAGACCACATAAACCCAGATTATGCATGGCCTGCTCTGCAGGAGTTGGGATCGATTGCCACAGAGATGGGGGTTTCTCTTGAAGAGAGACTGCCAATATATAATCGATTTATAAAGAAAGATGGGTGGGTTTCGACTGAAATTAGGCAGGCTATAGAGGCAAGAAATAGATCGGGAGAAAGGTATCGAAGGATACTCAATGGTGTCAAAATTTAAAAAATTGGACGTATTAAGAAAGAATTGTTGAAGGAATTGTTTTTGAAAGCATAGGAGTTCCATCGGCTCTAGGACCAAGAGTAGGGCCAAATGGTGGGCAATCTGTATCTAACTCTACAATTTGGTCATAAGTAGTAGTTCTCTCTGCAGGGATTCTACCAACAGCGGTGATCATCCCTACATATTCATTGAAGCTTCGGAATTGGCCAAACTTACCTCCTGCACGAGTGGTTATTTCTTCAGTTAAGAGAGTTCCCATGAAATCATTTGCCCCACAAGATAGCATTTTAAGACCTTGAGAATCTCCAAATTTTACCCAAGATGATTGGATGTTATCAATATTGTCAAGAAATAGTCTAGAAACTGCCATCAGTAATTCATCTTCGGAAGGAGTTGCTCCGGTAGAGACAATTCCACGTTTATGCAACGGGGTATTAGGATAGACAAAAGAAAGTGGGACAAACTCATTGATCATTTGGGTTCTATCTTGAAGATCTCGTATGACTTCGAGATGCATCGCCCGATGCATTTCGTTTTCTACATGTCCATACATGATAGTTGCAGTTAAGGGGAGATTTTCAGCTGCGGCAGCTTCCATGGCACATACCCACTCGGTGGTAGAGATTTTACCAGGACAAATGATCTCCCTTACTTCGTCCACCAAAATTTCTGCTGCAGTTCCAGGTACAGAGTTCAATCCCGATTTCTTGAGTTCATGGTAGACATCTCGATAACTCCAATCGGTTCCACGTTTTGCATGATCAGCTTCTTCTGGAGTTATAGAGTGTACGTGAATTTGATCCACTTTCATGGCGCGAATTTGGTCACAATAAGTTCCAGGGTCTACATGGTAGTTTTCAGCTGATTTATAATGAATAGAATTGTGATATTCGGGGGAGGAATTTAAAATTTCCCTATGCTCAGAATTGAGAACTAATGCGGGGTGAAGTCCAGAAACTGAACAGACCTCAGAGATGCCCAGATTGAGTGCATCTTCAACTGTTTTTCGAGAGGTTTCAGGGGTTTTAGTGAATCCATTATGGTGCCCATTATAACGTTTTTCGAACAAATATGCGGAGTCTTTAAAATTGCAGAATAAACAGCCAGTATTGCAAGCAGTGGTTATATTATTATTGAGATTTGCAACAAAAGTTACAACTTCTCCTGCTACTTCTGCTCTTCGTTGGTCCGCGGCTTGTAGAACTTGTTCTTTCCTAAGGGGATCTATTCCAAGAGTATCAGTCCCAGTGGTGAGTAGTTCTACTGCATCATCTACATTTAACCGAGAGCCGCTTCTAGCTTTATCCAGTGCATTTTCAAAGGACTGATCAGTGATAGGCAGGTGATCAAAAGTAAAAGGTGCACGAGAAGTAGCGGCCATTCTGTGTGATTTCATGCACTGCGAAGAATAAAAGATTAATGAAGAAGAGGTAGGTTGTACCCGGTTTCATGTTCTAGTATGAAATTCCATGTATCTTGGCAATTGCAAGAAGGTTCAGACAATACAGAAGGATCTTGTCGAAGATTGAAATCTTTGATAGAATGAAATACTTTTTCGTCGCAAGACCCACAGTTGTGAGGACCGCGGTTGGATCCAGATCCGACTGGATCGGAAACAACAATTACATTGGTTTTCACCGTTTCGCGTAGGACGTGAGAAATAGACCATAGCCAGGGTGGCCGATATCCGTGTGAAAAGTAAAGCCGCTCGACAAGAGTGTGTCGTTGGACATTCGAGGGATTCATTGAAACAGTGTGTGCATAAGGACTTACTTGGTTGATAGAATCGATCATGTCGGTTATGGATTCAGATTCGGATAAAAAGGGAGGTTTCAATAGTAAATATGCTTTTATTCCGGCTCCTGCTTGGTTCGCTACATCACTTGCAATGGTGAAATCTTCGAAGGTGAAATATTTGTTAATGCAATCTTTCCGGATACGATCAGAGGTTGTCTCGAGACCAATTGCGATGTCTACGGATAGATTCATATTTGTAAAATCTGAAATTTTTGATTCAGTGACAAAATCAGGAAGGCTCTCAATAACAATTCTATCACGATTGGAGAATATTTCTGCTATTGATTTTCTAGTCACAGAAGGAACTTCACGTTCGTCGAAAAAAGATCCAGAAGTATAAATTTTTACTTGTCCACAGGATATATTTTGTTGTTTCTCATAATCTAATGCGACTGTTACTTGGGTGAGTAAGTTCTCGTGGGAAACAGATCCACCCTTGACAGATTCTGCAACATACCCACACATAGTGCATCCGCCGGCTCGAGCCCACCTACATCCACCGGTATTAAGGATGATGGTGAGAGAATTATAAATACCAGAAGGAGTATTATCCTCATCAATCCAAACTCGAGTGGGAAATTTTGGGTCGTGGGTTTTCTGATTGCGGGACCGTATTTCTCTCATCGTGAGATTGTGTGCGTCCATTCCTTTTCCAAGTTCATAGACGCTGGAAGAGGGTTCACTCATGATAAGAATGAGACTATGGGGGTGTAAAACAAGTGCGGAAATAGAAATATCAAACGTGGGGGGGTTGGGTTTACCGGAAAATACTATTCATAGGGAGACTAGGGAGTATCATGAGTAAAGGAAAACCAGAAAAAAATAAAAGGATAAATGTCCCAGACGAAGCTTGGGAAGAATATATAATTGATGCTGATTTCCATCTCAACTTATTTGACCCAAAAGAATATTTAGAGTACATTGAAGATCCCCGATTAAAGAAAAAAATAGAAGTTGGAGGGATTCCTAAAGGGGTGACGGGTGGGTGGGTTTTCCCATATGCCCATCATATTGCTGATTCGCTTAATACGCAAGGGACAGCGTTGGTTGCAGAAGATATAGATGGATTGAAGAAGCAATATGCAATTGACGCAGTGATAGTCGGACCGGGGATGATTAACCTACCAACAGCACGGTATCCAATTGTAAAAAATGCGATAGTAAGAGCATATAACGACTACATAGTAGACAAAGTTATCGATGTGAAAAATGGCATTTATGGATTGGCGATAGTCCCCCAGTGGGACCCGGCAGCATGTGTAGAAGAAATAGAAAGAATGAAGGGAGAGAAGGGGATCGTAGGAGTTCAAGGGTGGTATAGCCCTCAGACTTTATTTGGTGCGATGGAATATGAGGAAATGCACAGAGAATTGGTAAAGGAAAAATTACCATTAGTTTTACACGGTAGTGGGTTTACGTCTAGGTTTGATTTACTAGGAAACTCGATGAAATCGGTCGTCGAAGCTTTGACTTTGTCTTGGACGTACAATGCCATGGCAAATGTACTGAATCTTATATTTACAGGGACATTTGATCGGCACGAGGATCTGAAAGTAGTGATACAAGAAGCAGGTACTAACTGGGTTCCTTTTGCATCTCTAAGAGCTGATGAATGCTATTATGCATTACCAGAAGATGTGATGCTTTCACACAGAATGTTCGAAGATGAAAATGATTATTTGAAGCATATGCCAAGTGAGTATTTCTTTAAGAATATGTACTATACAACACAACCAATAGCCCTTCCAAAAAACCCTGATCATGTTAAATCCATGTTCGAAATGTGTAGGGCTTCGGAAACATTCTTATATTCAAGTGATTGGCCTCACAATACATTCGATCCTCCAAATTGGTTGTTTAATAACAGAGGTATAGACAAAGAGACTCGGGCGAGAATTTGCCATGGTAATTCAAAGGAAGTATTCAGAATATAATATGCGAGAGAAAATTATTGGCAGGATTGAGGATTTCCCAGAGGGCAGAGGGACGGGGGTAAAATTGGGGGGTTTGAAGATAGCGGTTTTTAACATAGATGGTAAATTGTATGCAATTCATGATAGTTGTCCACACAAACATGCCCCATTGCACGAGTCAGGAACAAACAGATACAATAGTGAAAAATGTGGAGGAACATTTCTTGGTGAAATAGATTTGGAATTAAAGATGATTAAATGTCCCTGGCATGGGTTACGATTTGATCTCGAAACGGGAGAGAGTCCGGTATTAAAGAGAAAAATACCAGTCTATAATGTGGTCGTTCGGGAAGATGGAGAGGTTGCAGTTGTTGTTTAGAGTTTTTGTACGTGACGGATATCGATAGCAACTCCTCGAGAACTTTGTTGCATCTCAGGACCGCTCATAATCGCCCTTCCAACTGCGAAAGCCAAAGGACCTTGGACAAGGACCTCATCGCCAGATCTAATGGTTTCAGGGGCACTAACCACTCCGGGGGCGAGTACACTTCCTTGGGGGACAAAATTGTCGATGGTAACAGTTGGGATATTAAATTTTGAATTTTTTAATTTATTGGCACCATGCAAGGTTAGAGAAAAAAGTCCATATTCAGGTAACAAAGTAGCAATTTGATCGGTGTCAAATATCCTTCGGGCAAAATATTTTCCTTTGAGTGTGCAGTCGGTGAATAATAAATCTCCCACGCCATTTCCAAATTGGTAGTCTGCGATTGCTTGGGCCTGATAGAGCATACGCTCACGGCGGGAATAATGAGATACGAGAGACAATGCATTATCTAAATTTTGCAGAGATTCTGGAGAAAGTGGATGATCTACTACAGTGTACTCAATCGGAATACGAGAATTTTTAGTGGCCAGTTCGACGATATCTCGGTATCCCCCAGAGGGGACGTGTGCGATTATATTTGGATAAGAATTTGACTCAATATATTGCGATAATAATTTCGAGATTCTATTAATCTCATCGGAACTCCAATTTCCCGTTACAACCGTGTCATAATGTTGTGCAGGATATGTTAACTCTAATTCTTGAGGTATGATTCCAAGGGGTGATGAGATAGACACTTTATGACCACGGAAGCGGATTGATTGATGGAAAAATCGATGGCTCTTTGACTTTGAATAGGGCTTTTTTGCAGAACATGGTACGAGTACTAAAGGATGTGTGAAGCGATTTTTATACCGTGTGAGAATGCGCTCTTGGAAGCGGGTTATTTCAATGCGGTTTAGTGAGTCTTCGGTGGTGGCGATGAATCCTTCCGTGCGTGCGACAGGGGTTCTTTGTTCCAAGTAATGTGAGTTCGAATCCAGATAACGAAAAGCTGCAGTTAGCCACGTGTCATGGCGAACCTGGCCTTCAAGATAATCTCGTATGCGGTTTGATCGAACATATTGTGTAATGAGAGAAAGCTCATTTTTCAGAGTGTTGATATTATGAGTGGCACAATCCTCATTTGTGAATTTATCTATAGAGACAGAGCAGGAGGGACAGTGGCAAGGTAGTTCGTCTAAATTTTCTAAGGAATAGTCGCCCGTAGGCAATAGATACGTTCCTTGTAGTCCAGATAACACTGCGCGTGTCGTGTCGAAAAGGTCTATGCCTAAGTAAACAAAAAATGATAGATTCTGAGGAGTAGCAATACCAGGTAAGTAGAGTGCAGAATCAGGGGGTATTGATATCTTTGTTTGGATGATATCGTTGCAAAATTTATTAGGGGGACCAAGGGGATGAGATGTGGTGGATAAGATATAAGCATCTGTGTGTAGATCGGAGGCTGTTTTTGGCGAGATGACGGCTGCGGTGGGAGAATCTATATCAGGGGGTTCAACAAAAAAAGCATCTTCGAGGACGGGTTCGGTTCCAGAGGGGAATCCTCGGTGAGGCAAAATAAGAAGTTTATCAATAGAAGGGGAAGATGGTATTTCTTTTTCAGTTGCCCATAAGCTTCCAGAATTGTGGAGAAAGTCATCGCAAATGGCAGGAGTGGGGAGAGGTGTTGGAAATCGTAATTTTCCCAGGCGGGCAGATCCATCCCGGTGTGTAACTTCAAAATATTTGGTCATTGTAAGAATTCTAGTTGTGCCATATTAGGAGGATAGGTTGATAAATTTTACATCATCGGATAGAGTTTCTAAAATTGTTTGGGGCCAATTGTTATGTGCGAATGTGAAGGCTGTTTCGGGGTGGAGAGAAACTAGAGTTGAGATTCCAACTGCGGCTTGTTTGAGTGAAATTGAGTCAGTAGTAAATGGAATTTCTGCAGTGAGAGGATATGTGTGGGATAGACTATAGGGGAAAGGACCAAAAGGTGGTTTTACGTATAAAATTTCACTATAATTGGAAGTAGAGAAAGGAGGAACAATATCTGTTGTTAATAGCACATTTGTTCCAATATTGATTCGGGATAGGTGATTATGGTGTCTTACTATTTCGGGCCGAAGGGGACTCAAATCGGAAATGTGGAAAAATGTTCCTTTCACAGAGGGATCCTGTCTTTCGAGTTGTGCAGAATATTGAAATAGTGCTCGACATCCATCAAGCATGGCGGGGTGGGAAGCAGATCTGAGTTCGACTAGTTCGAGAAGATTTCCTTCTTTTATTGCAACTTTGATTCTCTTTAATTCTCCAAAACTAACGTAAAGGTTGTGCTCTGCCAACAAAGATTCACACTCTAATTTAGATAAATTTTGGAGTTCGGATGGTGTATAGGCAGAACATACGGGGCAATAGCAAGGAAAATGATCTAAATCTACAAGTTGTTTTGTTCCTTGAGTGGTGAGATATGACCCCCGTCTAGCGTACAGGGCATAAGCAGCAGAGTCGAATAAATCGCAACCTGCAGCGACTGCTAGAGCAAACATCATTGGATGGCCAGCGCCAAAAAGATGAACAATAGCGTCGAATCCAAGACCACGTTTAGTAGCCATGATGATATCAACGACATCTTTAAACCTATATTGTGTAAGTAGGGGAACGGCGGCCCCGATGGGGAAAACGTCGAATCCGAGAGCATAGGCATGCTTAGCCGCTTGTTCTCGTAAATCAAGATGGGTAGAACCTTGGATGGGGGCGGATATGAGCATATCACCATCGACTAATGATTTGGATAGTTCCAATCGTTCGAATGTGGTTTCTAAATCTAGCTGGGCGGTTTCAAGAGGGGCATCGGGGGGAGTGGGTATATCAAGAGGAGTTGCGATATCAGAACCTATAGCATTCTGGAAATGAATAATTTCAGAAGTGGTGACATCTACATTTCCGTATTCTGCTAGCTGGAAAGACCCTGAATCAGTCATAATTGCACCGGGGAAATCTAAGAATTCATGGAGCCCTTTCTCAAGGGATTCGGCGTGGAGGTGATCATCTTGGTGGATGATGTAAGAGTTAGTTATGAGGATTTGGGCACCGAATTTCGAGGCTAGAGTTGATGGGGAAATGGTTTGTAATTTTGGATTTATCACGGGGAGAAGTGCAGGGGTTTCAACTACGACATTAGATCTAGGAACTGTAAAATGTCCAATTCTACCGTTTGCATCACAATCACGGAGATCAAAAAGGCCCTGAGTCATTGGAGTGCCATAAGGGTGTATGAAGCAAAAGTAGTTCGTAAAAAAAGTGACAAATGAGAAGTTGACATGGTGGGGGAATTAAAGCCAAAAAATATAATAAGGTGGTGGGCAAAAAAGGAACAAGTGAGATAAAAGGTATAAATGAAGAAAGATTTGATTACGGTGAATATTGATGTGGGGGGAACTTTTACAGATGGATTTTTCGCGTGGGGGAATAGATTAGTCTCTGCGAAAGTCCCAACTACAGGGCACGATTTGACGGTTGGTTTTATGGAATGTATTGAAAGTGGGGCTGAAAAAATGGAAATGGGCCTATCTGAATTTTTATCGAAGGCTAGTATGGTTAGATTCTCTACTACAATGGGGACTAATGCCATTATAGAAAAAAAGGGGATGCAAATTGGGTTACTAGTCACTTCTGGGCAAGAGGGAGAGCTTTATTCTGTAGAAGGTGAATTCAAAGTCAGCGATTATTTTGTCAATCCAGAATTGATAGAAGGTGTAGAGGAAGAAATTGACATAGAAGGAAAGGTAATCATAAAACCAAAAGTAGAACAAACGCTAAAAGCCGTAAAAAAATTGCAAGAATCCGGGGCTCGAATGATAGTGATTTCATTGAAGAATAGTTATTGGAACGATGCCAATGAAAGAGAGGTTAAAAGATTAATTCAAGAAGAATACCCTCGCCACTATTTAGGATCAGTTCCTACATTAGCTTCGTTTGAAGTTTCATCTCGTCCTGATGATTACCGTAGATTGAATACAGTCGTGGGAAACGCATATATTCATCGTCCGATGAAAGTTTCATTATACAGAGCAGAAGACAAAATAAGGTCTCACATATATAATAAACCTCTATTTATTGGCCACTCTAGTGGGGGGGTTGCGGCAGTAGCTAAGACGAGAGCGATAGATACTCTGAATTCAGGACCAGTTGCGGGAGTTTTTGGGGTTAAAGCTCTCTCGGATGAATATCAGGTAGACATTATTGGAGCAGATATGGGAGGTACTAGTTTGGATCTGAGTGTTGTAAGAAAAGGAGAACTTCCATTAGAATTAAGTCATGAAATAGAAGGATTACCAACACATATTCCCGCAATAGCAGTTCAAACAATAGGGGCGGGGGGAGGTTCAATAGCAAAGGTGGTACAGGGAGAACTCCAAATAGGTCCGGAATCCGTGGGTGCAAATCCCGGTCCAGCTTGTTTTGGGAAGGGTGGAAAAATGGCAACAGTGACTGATGCTGATGTAGTTTTAGGCAGAATAAGTTCAGATTTTTTCCTAGGGGGAAGATTGGAATTATCAGTGGATAAAGCCCGGAAAGCTATGGAAGAGCACGTGGTTGGGGAGAGGAAAAATAAAATCGAAGAAGCAGCAAATGAAATAATAGAAGGTGTTGAACAAAAAGTAAAGGACTCGATCGTAAAAGTAGGTTCAGGGATTGACACTGTTGTGGCTTATGGGGGTGCTGGGCCCATGCACATGACAGGGTTAGTTAAAGAAAAGGGCATAAAAAGGATAATAATTACACCGCATTCGGCTATTTTTTCTGCGTTTGGGGAATCAATGATGGGCATTCTCCATACATACACGAGACCACTGTTGCAAAAATCCAATGTAGAAGAATTAATTAATCAGATGAAAATGGATGCAGAGAAAGATATGAAATCTGAGGGATTTTCTTCAGATGAGATCAAATTCGATGTAGATGCCATAAGTTATGATCCGAGTGAGAGAGTAGATGGATTTGTGCCTATAGAAAAAAAGAGAAAGAAAGATGAGCTTGTTACATTAAGGCTTCATGCTAGAGGCGAGGCTCCAGTATCTGTTTTTACGAGGGGAAAATGTGGAGAAGAAAATCCAGAAATTGCCAAAATAGGAGAACGAGAAGTGATATGGGGAGATGAGAAAATATCTACTCCAGTGTTTATATTTGAAAAATTGCAGAAGGGAGCAATTGTAGAAGGACCAGCGATCATTGAGTCAATAGACACTACAATACCAATTGTGGAGGGTACTTTTTTTCGGGTGGATGTCATAGGAAACGGGATCATAGGATCCAAACGATCAGATATCGTGGTTTCATAAATCCAAGGTGAAGAAGTGGGATTAAAGAGATCCCATTAAGTTGTGGATAGTCTCGGGCGGGGTTTGAATAGGAATGGTCCATTCACTAGATAGGAGTGTATTGCAAGGGATAGAATCAAGGAATGTGTTGACTGAATCAATTTCGGGGGAAAAGGTAGAAGAGGGAATTCCAAGGGCGAAATGAATACCAGAATCTTGTGCAGATTCTATAGATTTTTCTGGAGAAGGTGTCGATCCAGTTACCAAATCGAACCCCAAATCTGCTGCACCTTTAATTTGAGTAGGAGAAGTTTCTCGAGTGATTAATGCTCCGAAAGCTTCGTAATGGGCTATGATGTTGGGCAGAGGAGAGAGTGTTTGTACATAAAGAGGGTCGGATAGGGACAATCCGTTGGGATCGAGGAGTGCAATTCCATCTGCCCCAGATTCTAGATAAGAGTTAGCAAGTTGAGAAAGAGCCTCCTCAACAGAAAAAAGAACTTCTTCCCTGATTGAATCATCATTTTTACTAGAAGGAGATAGGAGAGAATTTGATATAATTTCTGGACTGGATATCCCACCTATAATAGCGCAGTCGAGAGATTCTTTTAGGCGGGATGTTACAGACAAAACTTGGGGAATTCTTCCACCGGTTAAGATGGAATCCACATCCATATTGAGGGCATCTTCCATGGTGTGAATATGTCCATCCTCGTGAGGATGCAGATAGCCCATCGCCGTAGTTTCTAGTGTTGTATCGAAAGAAACACAAAGTGCAGGTAGATCGAACAGATCTACAGCATTATGCAAAGATTCATAAAGGTTGTTTTCATTGGATTCCATTTCAGCTACATCAAAAGAAGAAAGTTTTGCTGCGAGCTCATAAAGCCAGATTAAAGGGGAAGGATTGGGTCCGAAAAGTGATAGAAATGAATCCATTAGATGTGTTAATTAGGGGAAGCGGCAGGGGGTCGGAGTAGCAATGCTGATCCACCAGCACATAAAGCCAATCCTGCACCGATTAGGAAGGTCGCAGTCCAGCCAGCAGATACGACAAGCCATCCAGCAACAGCCCCACCGAATATACCTCCCCATACTTTTCCAGAGTAGAGAAGAGCATAGTTTGCAGATGAATTTTTTGAACCATAATAATCTGCGACAACACTAGGGAATAAGGTGTATTGAGGGCTCCAGAAAAACGTTGCTATGAATACAGAGAAGATGAAACCTATACTGAGACCCATATAACCGAAGAAGAGAGTCCCAAGAAGGCCTAAACCACAAAGGGCGAATGAAATTGCCATCGCACGTTCACGGCTAAATCCAAGTGAAATTCCAGGAATACGGTCATCTGAGATATATCCCACAACCAACCGTCCAACCCCACCTGCGATGGGGAGTATAGTTGCAGATGCAGTCACCGCCGCAAAGGTCAAGCCTAGATTTTCAGCTAGTAGAACTACTTTTGCTGTCAAGGTTAGACCGGCACCACTTACTGCGACAAACATTAAATACATTAACCAAAACTGCCAAGTTTTGATCATTTGACCTGACGTGAATTCGTTGGATTGGGATGGTGATTGAGTGGATTTTTTCTCAGAAACCGATTTGGTGATATTGGTTTTAAGCCAGTTTTCAGGGGGGTCTCGAAGGATAATTGCCCCCACAATAACTCCGATTAGTATCAATAGACCCATGTTTTGGAGGACATCGGGATAGCCAGCTGCAGTTGCATTTACTCTAACGTAGGGTATAAAAAGAGCACTCCCACCGGCAAAAGCCATTGTTCCTATTCCTGTTGTAAGCCCTCTTCGGTCTGGGAACCATTTTAGAGCCGTGTTAACAGCCACGGTGTAGATGATACCCACACCAATTGCCCCTATAGAATATAGAACGTATATTTGCCACACTTCGGTTGCCTGAGAAATTCCAATGTAACCCCCACCAGCTAGAATTCCTGCGAGAAGAGTTAATTTCTGAGGACCATACCTATCCCTCCACCAACCGACGGGGAATTGAGATCCTGCTTGGAATATAACAAAGAGTGTGAATACCACGCCTAAAACACTTAACGGAACGCCTAGACTATCTGCCATGGGGCCTTCGATAGAAGACCATACGTACTGATAGGGACTGACTAAACCCATCATTAATGCTGCGGCTATAATTTGCCACCATCTAGAAAAACCCAATATCTCGCGGGAAAGCGCCGGATAATCGGGAGATGAACTATTCATGGTAGAGAGAAGTTGTCTGTAGGCATTATAGTTACGAGTGTGAAAATTAGATGGAATTAGATGTTTTGAACATCTAGTAAGTTGTGTGCAATGATGATCGATTGATCGGCGTGTAAAGAGACGGGTCCGAGATTAATGGTTGTTTGAATGTATGCATTCAATATGTCAAGTTCAGAAGGGGAGAAATTTTGATGATCTGAAAGAATGAATATGGGTTCGGGAGGGAACACGAATGTTTGAGAGGAAAGACCACGCTCATCTAGGTGGATGAAAGTTCCACTTGGATCAACAGAATTTAACAATGACTTAAGGTCCCGTTTCGAAATGTAGATTCCAGGGGTACTCTCTAGTTCAATTTGGCCAACGATTTCTGGTATTTTTTCTAACGCTTTTTTTATCAAAGCTGCAATACACCTCTCATCGGGATGTAAATAACGTGTTTCGGAGCTTTCAATTCGAATAGAAATTTTGTTTTGTAATAAAAGATAAACTCGGACATTGTTCCGTAGTGCATGTGAAGTCAGAAGAGATGCCCCGACACACCTACAAAGTATATCCATTCTCCCTCCACTTCCGGGGAGGTCATTGAGAGAAAAATCAGGTGTTATTGTTGCGGTGTGACTTATCACTATGAATTGCCGCATAGACCCATTTTTATTACAAGGGGTAAATCTCCATCGGTATATAGTGACCATTGTTAGGCAAAAATAGTTGGGACGAATGCAGAATTACTTAAGTTTTATCAATAATAGTAGTACATAGAGATGGATCTGTTTGAACAAGTGGAAGAGATAATGGGTCAGGGAGAGATTTGTGATTCTTGCTTAGGTCAGATATTTGCAAATAGAGGACATGGTTTGACTAATAGAGAGAGAGGGAGGGCTTGGAAAACCGTATTGGCCATGGAAAATGAGAAAATTGTGGAAAGGGAAGTGGATTGTTGGGTGTGTTTGGGGGAAAGTTATCGATTTAGAGAATGGGCGGATTTGGCCGTGGCAGAAGTTAGAGAAATTGAATTTGAAACGTATAAAATTGGCACTAAGATGTCTCCGTTACTTGACGAGAATGCTAAATTATTAAGGGAGCTCGTGGGAATATCAGTAGATTCAGGTGAGTTTCTCAAAACAGAAATGAATCGAGAGGTTGGGAAAATTATAGGAGATAGGACGGGGAAATCTTTTCAAGAGGATAGTCCAGATATAGTGATACTGTTGGATGTTTCGACTAGATCTGTCGAGATTCAGGTGAGTCCAATATGCATATATGGGAGGTATAAGAAATTGATCAGAGGGATTCCGCAAACTAAATGGCCATGTGGCGAATGCAAGGGGAAAGGAACAAATTCAGAGGGTGTATGTGAGCGGTGCGGTGGTTCTGGAAAGCAATACGAAGAGAGTGTGCAAGAGTTGATAGATTCGGTGGCAATTGGGGCTACAGAAGGGGAGAGTTCTACATTCCATGGTGCAGGGAGAGAAGATATTGATGCGAAAATGGTGGGTACAGGGAGACCATTTGTAGTAGAAATTAAAACCCCTAAAAAAAGGTCTGTAGATCTTCAAATATTAGAAGAAAGTATGAACGAAGCTGCAACTGGGAAAGTAGAAGTGGAACTAGAAGGTATCGTGAGTAGAAAAATGGTGGCACATATAAAAGAGTTGCCTGCGTCAAAAACATACGAAGTTGGAGTTAAATTTGAAGATGTTGTAGAAAAAAAATTATTAAAAAAAGCGCTCGAGGTGTTAGAAGGGGTTGAAATTGAACAAGAGACCCCTACGAGAGTTATCCATAGGAGGGCAGATAAAACTAGAGTGAGAAAAGTGTATTCTGCGAAGGGAGAGCTGATAAGTCCTACGGGAGCGAATTTAGAAATCCACGGGGAAAAGGGACTTTACATAAAAGAACTAGTTAGCGGAGACAATGGTAGAACAAAGCCTAACTTGGCGGAGTTAGTAGGAGTAGAAGCCGTGGTAGAAACATTAGATGTGATTTCAGTAGTTGCGGAGGGTGGTAGTTTCCGTGTTCCAGAGTATATGCTTAGGCAAAAAGAAAGTAAGGATATGGAGAAATAATGGCCATAATTGGCGTGGATGAAGCGGGAAAAGGACCAGTGATAGGATCGATGTTTGTTGTGGCAGCTAGGGTACAGTCAGAAGAGGACTTGCCGGATGACGTGGTGGATTCAAAAAAAATCACGGCAAGACGTAGGGAAGAAATTGCAGACAAACTCGTCGAAGTGGAATCTTTCTCGATGAGTGCACAAGAAGTAACCATCGAAGAAATTGATAGACCGGATTCGAATATGAACATATTAACTGCAGAAGCTCATGCGAGGGCGATATCAGAAATAGCTGAAAATGGAGATTACATATATGTGGATGCTGCCGATGTCAATCCGGAGCGTTTTGCTAGGAGGGTTCTAGATGGATTGAATGTGGAAGTTCAGATTATTTCAGAGCACAGAGCGGATCAAAAGTATCCAATTGTTAGTGCAGCGAGCATACTCGCAAAAGTAGCGAGGGATTCGCATGTTTCGGATTTGGCCAGGACATATGAGGATATTGGCAGTGGTTATCCTTCAGATAGTAGAACTATAGATTTTTTGGAGAGATATATTTTAGAGAATGGGACATTGCCCAATTGCGCGCGTAAATCCTGGAAAACAAGTAAAGATATAATGGGAAGAAACGCTCAAAAATCGATTGAAGAGTGGGATTAAAATATAATTTATTTTAATTTAAGTAAGAATTTTAGAATGTCACCATAGGCGGGACGTGTTATGAGTACCCCTATGAGAACGCCTAAAATTGTTACTATCGCAAAACCACGGAGGTCGCCGAGTGAAAGTACAGCTAAGGGGCTCAGTGCAACTATGGTCGTCACTGCTGCTGCTCCAATGATCCAAAATGCTGCCCTGAAGCGATTACGGAATATTCTTGCTGAGGAAACAGAGCCTTCGGCCATGACTTCATCTGCGATGATGATTAAATCATCCACACCTGTTCCAATAACTGCTATAAATCCTGCAATGTGGGAGAGGTCCAACGCTAGGCCAATACCAGAAGAGAAACCCAATAGGATGATAACTTCAGATAATGCAGTGATAACCATGGGGAAGGCTACTTTTATTTCACCATAACGGAAGAACACTACTGCGGCGACTGCCAAGATGGCGATTAGGCCTATAAGAAATGAGTAGATTTTGAAATTCTCTGCCAAACTGGGAGAAACAAAATTGATTGTTCCAGAATCTAAATCGAGTGGTGCAGGTAACGCTCCAGCTCGGAGATTAAGACGAAGAGAATCTGCATTCGTTCTGTTTGTAGAGGTCATAACAAAATTCTTACTGTTGATGAACTCCCCTTTCGCCAATGAAGTAGAAAGACCGGGGGAGATAGATGCGGAGTAAACGATATCCCCATCTAAGACGGTATGAATGCAATATCGCAGTTCTCGGGGGATTGAATTTGTACAAGTATTAGAATTGCTTTGAGAAGAAAATCCGTATTGCTGCATGTACATCTGAAAATTCGAAGCTCCTTCTTCTGTCAAAGTGACAGGTACATGGGGAGACCCAATAGAAATAGTTGGGTCCTGAACGGTTCCAACGGTTGCTATGTCATCTTGTGTAAGTACGACTACAGTTCCCCATTCGTTAGTTTCGGTTGGGAATTGGATCATTACCTCCACTGATCCACGTTTTTCGACTAATTTTCGGACTTCATTGCTATTATAATTGGGAACCTCAATTATGATAAAATATTGACCAGATGGTGTTGTTGATTGTTGTACGGTTGCACCGGTAAGTCCAGATTCATCAAATTTTTTGTTAAGCACTTCAAGAGTAGTTTTTCGAGTTTGTGCAGTGACCCCTGGGCGGATTTCACCATGAGATAGGTTGGCACGAGAAAGGGCCAATCTGAAATCTTCTACCGGGATATCTGCAAATATTTCAAAAGTCCCAATCCCGTCTGGTCCTATTTTGGCATCGACGTCGCTGCGAGATAAAGAGGGAAATTGGCTTAACATGGTTTCTTCTACATTTGATTCCTGATATCCGATGAAAGACACTTCTTCTACAGTCCAACCAACAAGCGGGGCCCGTACACGGGTGCCACCGGAAAGATCTAGTCCATAACTGAGGTTTAGATCCAAGCTATCGGAAGTAGAGGTGGAAGTTGATCCGATAGGAGAGATGACAATCACACTGAGGATTAGAAGAATTGAAAGGGCCAAGATACGCCAATTGGAACGAATATTCATTGCTGACCCTCGATGTACCAACGTAGGAGACTAAAGTTTAAGAGATAGGTGTTGAGCAAATCCACAAGTAAGCCGAAAATAAGTACCACACCAATCGAGGTTAGAAGATCGACACCGAATAAAAATGAGGATATGGTCATAACGGTGATTGCAGAAAGTGATGTGAAAGTCATAGTAAGTCCAGTTCTCATAGCATTGTAAGTAGATTCGTAGAAGTTCCCTTTACGCTTTAATATATGATTTGTAAGTAATATATCAGAATCGACACTATATCCTATTAACATTAATAAGGCTGCCACAGTACCCAAAGATAGTTGAATGCCCAGCAAATTCATAATAGCAAGAGGAATTAGAATGTCTCCTAAAGCAGAGAGGACTACTGCTACTGAAGGAATTAATTTTCTGAATAAAAAGAAAACAACAATAGCCATTCCAATAAACGCCATCATGATGCCAAGTAGTGCTAATGTTTGAGATTCTGCTCCAAAACTCGGGGAAGTACTTTGGACTGCTAAAACCTCGAAGCCAGCATTGTTTGAAGCAAGTTCTAACTGTTCGGGTTGAACGGTGGAGGATTGGAATGTGACTATATATGCATTAGTTTGGGTTGCAATAGGCCGGATAGAATCGATAGGCCAATCAAATGTTGAATAAATGGGATCAGTTCCGCCATCAGAAATTAATGTAATTTCAGTTCCGCCAGTGAATTCTATTCCGGGGTTAACAGGTAATCCTGTAGCGAGATACCACCCGCCCAATACTAGAATTGAGACCAATAAAAGAGTCAGAGGTATAGAAGCGAGTTGTTTATTCGAATATTTCTTAAAAGGAAAAGATTCGACGTTGAACTCAAACATACGAATTAGCGGTGTTAGTTAGAGCGGATAAAGCTTACTACAGCGAATTTGTAAATCGGTAACGAAGAGAAGGTAAGAATTACAGTCGGTCGCTACTAAAGCCTATCATGGAAAAGGTCCCAGAAAGGTCAGAAATTGCTCAAAAATATAAATGGGATTTGGAAAGTATATATTCTGAAAATGGTGAATGGAGAAATTCACTTGAGATTGTCAAGAAAAGATTGGATGGATTTGAACTATATGAAGGAAGGGTTTGTGAAAGTGGAGATACTTTACTAGAGTTATTGGATCTATCGGAGTCAGTGATGCGAGAGATGGGAATGGTGATTTCATATGCAAAATTGCACTCCGATGAAGACAGAAGAAACCAAAAATATCAATCTATGTTGATTGAAGCTAGATCGGTGGCGGCAAAACTAGGGGGAGTGACTAGTTTCATTGAGCCAGAAATTCAAGAACTAGATTACGAAAAATTAGAATTGTTATTGAAATCAAATGCGGGACTTGATATTTATCACCATTATTTAAACGAAATAATCCGGGTGAAAGATCATGTTCGTTCGGCAGAGGTTGAGGGACTATTGGCAGATATGGGAGAAATATTTTCGGCCCCAAGTGAGGTTTATGGATTATTAATGAATGCAGATATATCGTTTCCAAAAGTTAGAGGGGAGGATCAAGAGTTAATTGAGATCACCCACGTAAACTTCACTAAATTTATGAGAGAAGGTGAGAGGGGGCTTAGAAAGAAAGTTTATCAGAAATTTTATGGAGAAATGGGGAGATTCAGAAATACCATAGGGTCCATGTTGAAGAATAATATTATTGTAGATGTCAAAATAGCCCGGGCACATAATTATGAAAATGCAAGGGATGCTGCGATGGACGGGTCGAATATCCCGACAGAGGTGTATGATGGATTGGTGAATACAGTTAAAGAGAATCTCCATGTTTTGCATCGACATGTTGAATTAAAAAAGAAGAGTCAAGAATTGAATCAGATGAAAATGTGGGACCTATATGTTCCAATATCTCATGGAAAAAGTCCAACAGTAGAATACGATCAGGCATTAGAATACGTGGTTGAATCGGTGTCGCCTCTTGGGGAAGAATATGAAAATGGGCTCAAAGATGGTGTTAATTCGGGGTGGATTGACGTGTATGAAAATCGTGGGAAGTACTCTGGAGCATATAGTGGAGGGACTTATGACACAAAACCATTCATACTTATGAATTATCAGAATGATATTCAGTCTATGTTTACTCTGGCTCATGAGCTAGGGCATTCAATGCACTCTAGATTGACCAACGCGTCTCAGCCGTATGTGTATTCAGGTTATGACATATTTGTAGCAGAGGTTGCATCTCTTGTTAATGAGACTCTTCTGACAAATTACCTTTTAGAAACAGTAGAAGATGAATCATTCAAGATTCACGTTCTTGATGAAGCTATAGAGAGATTCAGAAGTACATTGTTTAGGCAAACTATGTTTGCTGATTTTGAACATCAAATTCATAATGTTGTAGAATCAGGAGGGGCATTGATTCCAGATACATTTGATGAGATATATAGAAAAATAAAAAGTGAATTTTACGAGCCAATTGGCATGGATAAATACATACAGAGGGAATGGATGCGAATTCCGCACTTTTATTATAACTATTATGTGTATCAGTATGCTACAGGCATCTCTGCTGCAGTGTCACTGGCGCAGAGTCTGATAAAGGGGGATAGTTGCCAACAGGATAGATATATTTCATTTCTCAAATCGGGGTCAAGTGAGTACCCCTTAGAGTTGCTGAAAGAAACAGGAGTGAACATGATATCAAAAGAACCAATTGAAAAATCTATATCAGTTTACGAAGACTATCTTACAGAAATGGAATTGATTATTGGTGATGGATAGATATGCAAATTGATACGATGGCAATAAGAATCACGTGTGGGTCGGGAGAAGGTCCAACGGAAATAGCATCGTATGATGCCGCCCTTCATGAAGCTGGGATAAGTAATTACAATCTAGTACAGGTTTCATCGATGATTCCGAGAGGAGCAGGAGTAGAAGTTGTCAAGAAAATGCCAGATTTGGGGCCGTTTGGGGATAGGCTCTGGGTAGTTCAAGCGAAAACCACGTTGAAGGGGAGGAATAAAAAAGCGGTCGCAGGTTTGGCGTGGGCCAAGGGGGAGAAAGCAGGGATATTCTATGAATCGTCTGGAGGAGATGATGAAGAGGATGTCAGAAAAGAACTGAATCAGGGGATAGAATATTGCAAAGGCCTCAGAGACTGGGAATTTGGAGATACGAATATGAAAATAAATAGCTCCGATATAAGTAAAAGTGAGTTTGTGACATCGGTGGTTGTGGGTGTGTATGGAAAAAGTGAGAATATGTTTTAGGAACAGGTATTATTTTCCCCAAAAAGGATCTTTAGTTCGTTTTACTTGGGCAAAGCGAGAGAGAGTTTCGCATTCATCATTTCGAAGATCGTCGTAGAAAGTATCTTCCAATGCTTTAACATGTTTCTCATGGACATCTACCCAAAGTTCAGATTTTTCATCTACTTGTCGTCCGATGGTGGGGCCATCAAGAGAGACGCTTACTTGTTCTCCGATTTTTGCTTGAGTGACTGATTCTCCTTGGTGGTGGATATCTTTGACAAATCCTATTCTTTTAAATTCATCTTGAAGAGGGATAGCTACTGGTGCACCTTTTTGAAGGGTCCCAGAAAGTATTTCTACCCCTACAATTGCCGGATTTGATTGTCGAAAAATATGGTTTTCGAGTATCTGGAAATGTGCAGGTCGAGTTAATTTCTCGAAAAGGTTCTTCCGCCTATACGAAGACAGTTCTTCGGTGTAAGATTCGTACTCTTCAAGGAGGTGGTAGATGACATCGTTTGTAAGAATTTTAACATCTTTTTCCCGTGCGTGGCGTGCCGCATCTTCTATTAAATTAACATTGAAACCCAAGATGAGTCGATATTGTTTTTTATCGGTAGTACTAGCTAATGAAATATCCCTGGGTGCTATATCACCAACTGATGCTCGCATTACAGGAATTTCTATGTCAGAGAGTGCCTTGGAAAGTGCCTCAAGACTGCCGAGAGTATCAGCGCGAATTACAACTCCAGAATCTTGTGTATCGATCTTTGCTTTTTCTAACTCGGATTCTATTTCGAGGAGGATGGAATCAATATTTGAATCGCGGACTGATCGGAGGGGAGATCCCACTAAAACGTTGGAAAGGTTTGGTGCTGCAATTCGGATTCCAGATGCTGCAGTGACATAGGAGGTTCGGGTAAAAAGGTTATTAGAATTTGACTCGGAAAGTGGCAAGAGGCTGAAAAGCGCGCGGACATTCGTAGAGATGGGACCGTCGAGCCCTCCAACTACCATTTGATCATCTTCGGAGAGACTACCATCATATAGGATTGCATCGATTACAATTCCGAGTCCTCGCTCTTCTTTAACTTCAAGTACTATGCCTTTCCCAGGACCAGTTATATCGACTGACATAGATTCTCGCATATATTTTTGAGTCAGGCCCATCAATACAGCGAGTAAATCGGGAATTCCTTCGCAGGTTCGGGCACTAGTTGGTATTATGCCTAACGTTTTGCTGAAATCAGATACTTTCCAGTAATAATCAGAAGTGAATCCGAATGTAGAAAGTTCACCGACTAATTCATAGAATTTTTGATCTAGAGCTAATCGGACGCGTTCTGGTTGGGAAGTATAGCTAGTTACAGAAGCAGAGTTTTGATGTGAATTCCAGCCAGGGATGGTATCAATTTTGTTGGCACAAACTATGAACGGTGTTTTGGAATTTCGGAGGATATTTAGGGCTTCTTTTGTCTGGGGTTGAAATCCGTCATTTATATCGACAACTAGGATCGCTATGTCAGCTAGAGATCCACCTCTAGATCGAAGGGTTGTGAATAGTTGATGTCCAGGGGTGTCTATGAAAAGTAATCCAGGTAACTCTAGACTTTCAGAACTGACAAGAGAACCAGCCATATTTGAGACTATGTCAATTGGGACAGTGGTGATTCCTATATGCTGAGTGATTGCTCCTGCTTCAGTGTCTGTTATAGAAGATCCCCGTATGCTATCAAGTAAAGTGGTTTTTCCGTGATCGACGTGTCCGAGTACCGATATGATAGGAGTTCGAAAGAGGTCTTGGTTATTAATGTTCTTTTTTGGCATCTGTATCTCCTCAGGCTATGATCAATGTTATCCATCCATACCGAACATTAAAATCATCTATCTAACTGATATTTCTCCGTGAGTATTATGCTTGTTGAAAAGATATAGGGAGTATGACAGACATATTAGCACAAAACCTAATTGAAAAGGGAGTTATGAGAAATGATGGAAAGGAGATGGGGACTTTGGAGAATATAACTGTAGATCTTCAAACGGGTAAGCTTGAATCGATCGTGGTGAGACCAAAAGAAGATATCGTTCAGAGTGATTTTGAGGGTTATGATAAGAATTCAGAAGGAAATTTTCTTGTTCCAGTGGGCTTGGTTGAATCGGTGACGGATAACATTATGGTTAAAGATATCAAAGAGTTAATGAGTTAAAATTAGCGGGCATGTATATCTTGGATTCCTCTGCGTTTATTAGAGGCCACACGAAAGAGAGGAATATCACAACAGTGGCAGAAGTTTCAGAGGAATTGAAGGGGGAAGCACGTTTGCGTTTTGAAGCTATGAGAGGAGGAGGTATGCAGATACAAGTACCACAGGAAAGGACTATTGAAGAAGTAATTCGGATATCTAAAAAAACAGGAGACCATACTGTTCTTTCTAGAACGGATATTTGTTTAATTGCTGCTGCAATGGAATTAGAAGGAGTATTAGTAACTGATGATTATGCAATTCAAAATACGGCTGCAGAAATTGGATTAATGGTCGAAGGGATCGCGATGGAAACCATCAAAGATAAAAGAAATTGGATATTCAAATGTGGGAGTTGTGGAAAGGAAAGTAGAACTATGCAGAAAGACTGTCCGATATGCGGGGGTCAGTTAAATAGAAAAAATCCCTCAAAATAAGAGAAGAGAGGATATTGTAGCAGTTATATCAGTAGTGATATTGATATAGAAAACGGCGAAAATGATTGAATCATAGATGCCATGCAGCAATGCGGCTGTGACTATATTTTTAGTCTGATAGTATACGATTCCAATGATAACCGATAAAATGAAAATTACAGCGAGTGCATTGAGAGCGGGGAGGGGGTTTTGGAATAATGAATCTCCGGCGTAGGCAGAGATATGAACGGCAGAGAAAATAATACTTGATATGAAAATAGAACCAATTGGGGAAAATGAACTATACAAAGATTTTTGAATAATATTTCGATATAACAATTCTTCAAGTGGGCCAACGAGTAAAAGGGAGATCGGAATGAGCAAGAGTATTAGTTCAGGGGAAGATGAGACTATATTTTCAACAGAATGGGATGTTGTTTCAACACCGAAATATGTGAATAAGATACCGATGATTAAGAGTATTGAAAAAAGTGTGATTAAACCAGATATAATATAGAAGACATCGCGCCAGGTGGGGAAATTAATATCAAGAAAAGTAAAAGGCGTATTTGTACGGCGCATGTAGAACAAAAAAATTGTCAAAATGCCCATACAAAAAGCAAGTGATGTTAGAAGAAGTCCCCAGAGAGGATCTGTAAGAATGTCCACGCCAACAATTAGAACGAATATTACGCTCCAGAATGCGATTGCGATTAAACCAGATATACCAATTAAAGTGGCAAAAAATATCTCTTTTAGTGGTTGTTTTGACTTTTGTTGTGGAGGAGTTAATAAATTAGAGAGAAGAGACATTAGTATTATTTTTTAATCCAATGGGAATTCTTATTTTGAGTAGAACTCGATTCGGAACTAGTTTTCCCAGTTAAAATATCCTTTAATGCTTGTTTTCCCCATTCAACCGCAGGTTGGTCAAAGCCGTTTATACCTTGTAGTTCTGCAAAGAGGATACAAGACGCCATGCAACCATGTAAAAGCTCCCCGATGCTGTAGGGATTTAGTTGATCGAGCTCTATCCGAATAGAAGGACATCCCGCTTCTGCTAGACTTGCTTCTGTTGTTTGAAGTTCAGTTCTTAGTAAAGTTTCCAGTGGTAGGTTTGAGAGATAATCAAAATCTTCGAATTCCGAAGGGGGTATATTTAACTCAGTTTTATGGTCAACGATATCGATGAATGTCACCATGAGATTTCTTTTTCCAGCTCGGTAAAGCTGAAGTTGGGAATGCTGATCGGTGGCGCCCATTGCTCGGAGGGGGATTTGTCCAATTCCGTCTTTTCCGAGGCTTTCAGACCACAACTGGGCAAACCATTCAGTGAAAGTCTCTAGATGTTCTGAATAAGGCATGAGAGAATTGGAAGTGATGCCTAAATTAAATAATTCAGAGGTAATTGCACCATAAGCATAAGGGGGAGAATTGTAGATAGATGTGGAGAGAGAATCAAATCCGTTTTGTGCCCCTTTGAGAATTTCTTCTACAGGCCCACCCAAAATTGAGATGGGTGCGAGACTTACTGAGGATAGGGCTGAGAAACGTCCTGGGATGGATTCGGGAAAGGGGAGGAGGGGGAGGTCGTATTTGTTGGAGAGGTCATAGAGAGTGCCAGTACCAGAGGTGGTCACAAAAGTTTGAGAAGTCCAATCTATGTTCTGTTTGTTCATGTGATCTCGGACTACTAAGAAATTAGAAATGGTTTCAATGGTAGAACCAGAAAGAGAAACGATATTAACAACTGTATCTGTAAAATCGATATTGGTGAGTATATTTAGATTTGCTGAAGGGTCTATATTATCAAGTACATAATGGCCAGAAAGTCCAAGTGATGTTGAGAGTGTTGCAGAGCCCAATGCGCTCCCGCCTATTCCAATTGTGAGCACATTGGAGAAATCAGAGAAATGCTCGGTAAAATCGAGTAATTGTTTTGTTTCTTCGGGAGATAATAGGTTGAGGGCGGCATATCCAAAGCTATTGTCGTGGATCTTAGGTACTATAGTTGTATGGATAGCATCGACTTGGCGATCTAAAGAGTCTAGAGTATCAGAAGACATGCCAGGAGATGCAACTGTATCAAGACTGTTCCCAATGTCTATCCGCATATATTCTTCTGTGACGCTCGTGGACAAATCTGCTTTGGTTCGAGGACTAGCAACTTCAGATGCTATAAGTAGATGGTGAAAGTAGAAATAGATAATATAGTTCGGTGGAGAAGATAGGTAGATAACGGATATGGTAGGGAAGAAATCAGGTTTGATTGGGACATACAAATATGCGGCTAAGAAAAGCCGTTCTTTAGTGTTTAAATCGTATGTTTTTATCAGTTCAGTGGTAGGAATATTTGTTGTTTTTTTGACAACACTTGCAGGGATTACCTGGACTGCAAATCCAGTGGGGACAGGTCCATTTAGAGAGCAAATTCTTCTAGGTGCCATACTGTTAGGGATAGTGATCCCCCTAGTTGCCCCGGTTTTTATTGTTTCAAGGCGCCAGCAAAAGGATAGGAGCACAGTGAGAAATGAGGGTTTCATGGCAGGAGCAGGATATGGATACATAGTTTCACTTTTTATTGGATTGGGCATAATTGACCCAAATGATCATACACTAAATTGGCCACTGGAAAGTGTAGGATGGTGGATTGATTCACTTCCTGAATCGTATGGAGTAGGAGTGATAGTTTTATCAATGGGAATGATAGTGATAATCGAAAGAAAAACTAGAAAATTAAATTAAAAATTGAGGGATGTGTTGGAAGATATGAGAGAGTGTCAAGTGTTTTTTAGATAATGTTTCAAATATGTCGCGAGCACTATCGATAGCTTTTGGATCACATTGGAATTTGAAGGGGTAACCAACGTCATAAAGGATTAGAGGGTACGCAGGTGCGGGTGGGACTCCTTCGGGACCCGTCAGAGGGTGGGGAGAAAAAATACGATCTATTTTTTCTATGGGTGATTTTTTTGAAGAAATTTCCACAATTAAAGAGATTATTCTTCGCACTAATTCGCGGGAGAATCCACTAGATTCTATAGAGATGACAAAATGGTCTTCAAAAGGGGTAGCACTTATCGTTATATTGCGTTTTGTACGTTGTTTATCAGGGGTTAAATTATGAAAATCGTGCAGCCCAGATAGTAGTTGGATGCTAGAGTTCAAAAGTTCATAATCTAAATTGGATGCGTGAAGATAATAGATATATGTACGGTTTAAAGCATCCAAAGTGGCATTAAAATTTTCTGGAACGGTGGTAGAAGCCCATACTCTAATAGAGCTTGGAAGTTTTGAGTTTATAGCGGATGGAGTACACCAAATGGGGGCTTCGAATGAAACCGTTTGTGCAATAGCAGAAACTCCAGAATCGGTCCTCCCCGCGGCTGAATAATCAACGGGCACGTCGCTGCAAAGGCCCAAGTTGATCAAAGATTTAAATAAAGATGATTCAATAGTAGGTAGATGGGATTGCCTCTGGAAACCATGAAAATTTCTCCCATCATAAGCTAACCGAAATGCTTGTTTCATGATGTTAAATGTCTAAGATGTTTTGGGTGCAAAATCGTCATATGTAGGGCTATGGTAATCCCCAGGGAAATCGTCTATAGAAACTTGGAGCTCTTCTCCAGTGGACATTTTTTTGATAGTTATTTTGTTTTCCTTTAAGTCGCGTTCTCCAACAATGATTACAGTCTCTGCGTTGATTGAATTTGAATAATTTAGCTGTGACGTGAATTTCTTCCCAGAAACATCGGTTTCCACTATGTTACCGCGGTCTCGAAGGGCATGGGCTAGTTTGATTGTAGATTCACGTGTGTCACCTACTTGAATTACATAGTAATCTGTTTTGAGTTTTTTATTTGGCCAAGTCCCAGTTCTCATAAGTAATTTTTCTAAAGTGGCATCTCCGAAAGCGAACCCTACAGCAGGGATTGAAGGTCCTCCAAAATCACTAATTAGATTATCATACCGCCCACCACCAAAGATGGATCTGTGGACTTCTCCCGAGGCATCGAAACATTCGAAAATGGATCCCGTATAGTAATCAAGTCCGCGCGCGGTTTTAAGAGAAATAGAACAGTATTTTTCGGCTATTGTTTGAGACACTATATCAAATATTTCCTCTAAGTTTTTAATTGCAGATTGCATAGTTTCGTCGTGTGAAAATTCTGCTATTTCAGATAGATCTGTGAGAGAAAGAATATCAGTTAAATCATCGATGGAATCGGATGGGAAATTGGCTTCGGATAACAATGTTGCATATAGTTGAGAATCAATTTTATCTTTTTTGTCTATTGCCCGTATGGCAGCGGTCAAATCGACATCGGGAGAGAAAGATTCCAGTAGACCAGACAAAAGACTTCGATGAGATACTAGAAAAATAAAGTCATCGTCGCCCAATCCTAGATTTGATAGTATGTGTGCAGCGCAAACGATGATTTCGGCATCAGAACTAGGGGAAGAAGATCCGAAAATATCAACATTTGTTTGGTAAAACTCCCGGAAACGGCCTTGCTGGACTTGTTCATATCGCCAGAAAGGTCTTGTTGAAAACCATTTTATGGGTTTTGGGAGAGATTTGCCACGTAAAGCCACCATCCTAGCAACAGTGGGTGTAAGTTCAGGAGTTAGAGTGATATCTCGGCCCCCTTGGTCTTGGAAAGAATACAAATGATCTACAATTTCGCCGCCGCTTTTATCAATGTATAACTGGGTTCTTTCAAGGGAAGGTGTTCCTATCTCTCGGAACCCGTAGCTAGATATTGTCTTTTCAATTGAAGTGAAGACAGCTTTTCGGTTGACCATCTCTTCGGGATAGAACTCTCGAAAGCCTTTGAGACGGTCGTGCATACACGTAGGTATTTCCTGGATGCGCTTGAATTCTTCCGTTTACAATATGTGAGAATTAGATAGTATCAGCGGCGTTTTATGTCAAAGCTTTTTCTGGAAGAGGGGGAAAGTTTCTGAAGTAAATCCTTCATCTGTGACTCACTTATTTTATCACCGAGTCTCCCACTCTGTGCCAAAGCAATTATTTGTTGTTCGACTTGAGATGCGAATTCGGGTTTGCTCATTCTGACCGAGTTTAATCGTGTTCGGGCACCGTCCGTCAAAAATTGTCGCAAGATGGCCTGTTTTTGCATTTCTGCTTGTTGTAATGCCTGTTCTTGGGCCACGTCTTGTGCTGCTACTTGTTGGCGTGCTTGGATTTCTGCCATGCGTTGTTGACGGATAGCATCGAGATCGCCATCATTTCCGCTCATATAGAGAGAACTTCAGCGCCGTGTAGCAAAACGATTGCGGAGGTGAATTTGACAAAGAAGAATGGAGTGAAGGATAGACTTCAGATATATCGATTTAAGTCGTCCCGTTTGAGTGTTTTAAGCACTTCTCCGGCAGTCTTGTCTAGGAGGCTTTGACCTTGTGGGCTTACAACTCTGCCTATAGAATTGGGAGGCTTTTCGAGTAGACCTGCAGTTTCTAGTTGTTGTAATATTGTTCGAATGATCTTTCCACTCCCACTGACGTGGTGGACGGGGCCTACGCGGTATCGATTCGATCCTGCTTTTCCACCGCCATAAATGCTTGATAGTCTTTCGACACCAATAGGACCTTCAATAGCTACAATTCGGAGGATGCTAGCTGCCCTTACAAACCAGAAATTATCTTGCTCAGGGGGAAGTTCTCTATCGGGTCCAGATTTGGCGAATTCAGACCACTCAGGGGGTTCTATTTGCTTTGAAAGTGTCTCTGCGAGTGTGCTTAGGAATGCATCTACAGGGACATCATAGAGAGTTACCATTGGTGTAGAAGTTTTCTTCCTCGGTTTTTAAGTCCGTCGAAGTACTGCTCACATATTGAGGGAAGGCCAAGGGGTAAGATTTGATGGATGAACAAGACGCTCTTAAATTTATACACGGAAAGGTTCCAAGAAGTGGTGATGATGCCGCGTTTATACAAAATTTATTGATTACTACAGATATGCTACACAAAAAATCGGATTTTCCACAGGGGACAACGCATTATACTGCAGGTTGGAGGTCAGTGGGTGCATCTCTTTCAGATATAGCGGCTATGGGCGGAGATCCAATAGCAGTAGTTGCGGCGTATTCGTCTCCTGAATTTAGAAAGGAAGAGATAGATGAATTCATTCGAGGGGCAAATGAAGTTTGTCAGATAGTTGGTGCAGAGTATGTAGGAGGGGATTTAGATAATTCAAACGAATTCAGCGTGGTTACTACGGCGATTGGGGAGTCAGTGAAGCCAGTATTCAGGAGGGGTGCAGAATTGGGAGATGTAGTTTGTGTTACAGGAGATTTGGGTAGAAGTGCTGCGGCGAAAAGACTGTTCGAAAGAAATGAAAATGAAAAGGCAAACGAGATGTTTAGATTCAAACCTAGAATTGAAGAGGGTTTGATAATAGCCCAATACTCGACGTCTATGATGGATTCAAGTGATGGTCTTGTTCGGTCGTTGTACGAAATTGGGAAAGCGAGTATGTGCGGATTTGAAATCGATTCTAATACGATTCCAATAAATGAAATGCTTAAAGAAATAGTGGAGGATGGCGAGGTTGCACTCAGAGTTGCAATGACTTATGGAGAGGATTTTGAACTTGTATTTACGGCACCACGTGAGAAAATTAAGGAGATTGAAGAGGACATAGAAATTAGTATAACTGTCATAGGAGAGGTGGTTGAAAAGGATATAAAAATGGATGGGGAATTGATCGAAAATCGAGGGTACACCCATGGGTGAGAGTGAAAGAGAAGAATTATCCCAAGATTTGTAAAGGGATTGGGGTGAAACAGAGGAATCCAATTAAGAATATGGAAATCCCCAAAGCCTTTCTTTTCAGATCCAGGGGTTCGTCTTTTATTGGGCGGGCGTACCCAGATTGGGCTAGAAAGAGAGTAAGAATTCCCCAGAATAGCCACATGGAAACCGCACTACTGACATTAGCTGTGAAAAACTTTTCTCCAAAATAATATAGAAATGCAGCTAGCCCGAATAGAAATCCGGGGATAAGAGCAGAAACCGTGGCAGCCCGTTGGCCCAATAATCCACGGAGTATGTGCCCCCCGTCTAGTTGGCCTACAGGGAGTAAATTGAGGAAAGTAACAAACATGCCAACCCAACCTCCAAAAACTACCGGATTGAAAGCCATAGTGGGGTCGGAATAACCGATTTTTGTTGTCCCCATAAGAACCTCAAATATATTTTCAGTTCCGGGAGATCCAACCAGTATGGCAATTAATTTAAACAAGATGGGATATCCAAATTCGACCGTGAATACACCAGGAGTAGAAGAATCCACCCAAGTGGGCACAGAGATTGGATCGAGAGACAATCCTATTGCGGTGATCGCAATGGTTGCCAAAAGACCGGCGATGGGTCCAGCAATTCCTATATCAAAGAGCGCAGTTCGGGTAGGAATGTGACCTCTTATTCGAATGAGTGCGCCTAGCGTTCCAATAAAAGTGGGCATAGGTATGAAATATGGCAAGGTTGCATCTACATGATAGTATTTACTCACGGCGTAATGTCCTAATTCGTGGACCGCCAGGACTCCAATTACAGCTGCAGCAAATGGCCAGGCTTGAAGGAGTGATAGAGGATTAGATAGTGGATCGGGTATGTAGTACCACATGGATCCTGCATAGAGAGTGGAAAGAATGGTTGCTATGAAAAGCAATAATTGTAACCATGGGAATTCGGGGGGGGCATTGTAGATTGGTTTGGCAACCAGGACATATTCGCCTAGTTGTTGAGTTAACTGTGGTTCGTAGCCATGCTCTCTAAAAAGTGGCCAGACAAATTCAATGATAGAATGAGGGTTTGATAGAGGTTCCCCATAATAGATTATAGAATCCCCTTCAAATTTTGTTTCATAGACACGGAAAACGGAAGAAAATAAATCGGATGAGGGCCCAGATGGAGGGGGATTAGGCATCAAATACTGGATTGGGTATAGAGGGAGATAAGGGTTCTAATATAGAAAAATGAGTGGAGAAAAGAAATTAAACTGAAGCAGGTATTACGCGCCAGGTTGTGGCACTGGTATAGGCCCACTTTTCAAGTTGAAAATCGGTGGTAGAATCAATTCGGATTTTGGCCAATATTGCACCGATTTCTTTTGGTGAGAGGCCCACATCGGCAGCGATGAATTTACTCTTAAAGTAGAGGTTTCCACTCTCGGCTCTATCACGGAGATAATCCTTGAGTAGCTCTGTTTTGGCTTCGGTTGATAGGGAGGAATCTCGTTCCATTGGGTAAGGAAAGGAGAGCAGTTCATATATATACTAATGATCTCCCATTCTTTTTTCGGTGGTTTTCAGAAAACACCTACTTTTTTGTTGTTTTCATAAAGACACTATAATTAATTAGACCTTTCATAAAGCTATTAGATAGATTATTTCATATAATTTAATAGCGTTTTAAATGTCTGACAAAGCAAGACATTTGGCGTATAAAAAAGGGATATTTTGGGGGAAAATGGGGTATTATGGGCGATCGTGGACCCAAAATGAGCCATCGATTTTTATTTCTTTTTTGAAAATGGGAACTTCATTTTTTAGACGATTGATGCCATCTTGAACTGTTTTGAAGGCTTCATCTCTATGAGCACCCAGAACAACGACAAAGACCACATTTTCTCCGGATTCGATGTGACCAACTTTATGATGCATAAGAACTTCGAAAATCCCGTCGCGTTGGCAAAGGTCGGAACATATTTGTTGTAGTCTAGATTCAGCTACCCCAGCATATTTTTCAAATTCTAGCCGAGTTGTAGGGGAATCAGAAGGATGATCCAATTCGCGGACTCTTCCGGTGAATGTGGCTATTGCTCCGGCTTGGTTTGCGTTTGGGGATTTAACAACTTTGGCGATGAGAGAATCTAGAGTCTCAAATGGTTCTGTTGTTTGCAAGTTACGAAGGAGTTGATTGGTATCGAGATTTTCAGTAGAGTCTAGTTCCATTAGAGTGGTACCGTTGTGGGAATGCCCGTTCAAAACGATATAGGGGATATTGGCATTTTCGAATCCGCCAACAAGAGCATAATCATGTTCGGTTGCTAGAATATCAAAAAGAGTGGTGAGAGTCATATTAGATCCGAATGCGGACCAGTTTCCTTTCTCGTCTAATTGATACGCGGAGAAATTTTGTTTCGTGACGTCGACAACTGGCAGAGGGGAGATTACTGCTAAAGATCCTTTGGAGGATAGAAAATCAGAAATTTCATCCATTAGGGCACCTGAATCAGGGGGAGATGCAGCGATTCCAAGAAGTCTCATGTATACATAAAGGGAAAGAAAAGGCTTGTATCCATCGACTATGGTATGGATATGATTAGATACTTAGATAAGGGAAAGGATATATCTATTAAAGGCTTTCAAATTTGATAATGAGGATAGTGATTTCGATCGGCGGGAGTGTTCTTGTGCCAGGATTATCTAAAGATAGGATTGAAGAATACGCAGGAGTGGTGGACCAAATCATAGCAGAAGGGAATTCTGTGGGGATAGTTGTAGGGGGTGGAAGAATTGCAAGAGATTATATTGAGATTGCAAGAGAGTTTGGTTCTAACGAGAGTGAATTGGACCAAATGGGCATAGCGATTACAAGAGTTAATGCTCAATTATTAATGTTGGGGATAGATCATAAATTTGGACAGCTTCCTCCTCAAGATTATGAATCTGCTAAACAAATACTCCATCAAGAGGGGGTAGTAGTGATGGGAGGAGTTGCCCCGGGGCAAACTACCGATGCAGTTGGTGCAGCGCTAGCGGAGTATACTGATGCAGATTTGTTAATATATGCGACTAGTGTGGATGGAGTATACGATTCAGATCCAAAATTAAATCCAAAAGCAACTAGATATGATAAATTATCTCCAGGAGAATTGGTGGAAATAATTTCTAGTATGGAAATGATAGCAGGGAATCCAGCTCCGGTTGATTTACTAGCTTCAAAACTGATCGAGCGGTCGGGTATAAAAACAGTTGTAATTGATGGATCAGACCCCAAGAATGTAATAAATGCTGTTCTTCATGGTAAGTATAATGGTACTATTATTAATTCGGATATGAAATGATAGGGATATTCGATGATGGATAAAGAAGCTGATCGAATATTCTGGGCAGAAAAAATTGCAGATGAGATAGAATATAGAGAGCCAACAGAACCTATAGTTATAAAAGGAGCAGTATCGCCTTCTGGGTCTCCTCACTTGGGGCATTTGAATGAGATAATGAGAGGGTACTACGTGGCAGAAATGCTACGAGAAAGGGGTCACAAAGTAAATCAGATATTTACATCGGATGACAAAGATGCCCTGAGAAAACTTCCAAATGTCTTGGCGGATGAAAACTGGAATCTAGTTGGATTGGGAGATATAGATGCAAAATTACTGGGAGAGAATTTGGGTGTCCCATATTCAGAAATTCCGAATCCATTTGATAGTGGATATGAGTCGTATGGAGATCATTTTACAGCATTACTACGAGAAAGTACGGAAATGGCGGGAGTTCCAGTTGAATTTGTTTCAACAACTAAGATGTACAATGAAGGAATATTTGAAGGGGTAATTCGAGAAGCATTGCAGGATTTACCGCTTGTTCGTGAGATCCTTGGCAAATATCAAAAAAACGTTTCGGAAGACTACGTCCCATTCGTTCCTCAATGCGAGAAGTGCCGTAGATTGACAACCGGTGTAAAAAATGTAGATGTAGAGTCACAATTGGTTGAATATGAGTGTGAAGGTTTTGCAGATGCAGACGGGGTTCGAGTAAATGGTTGTGGGCATAGGGGGTTTGCAACATTTAGAGAGGGGAAACTCTCCTGGAGATTTGAATGGCCCGCTGATTGGAAGATATTAAAAATTGATTTTGAACCATTTGGAAAGGATCATGCCGAAGGCTCATGGCCTAGTGGCCAGGAAATTGCTCGGAGAATATTTGGGATAGAACCACCAGTTCCGATGGTATATGAGTGGTTTACACTAGGTGGAAAGGCCCTTTCTTCTTCTAAAGGTAATATCGTCACAGTGAGAGATATGTTTGAGTTAGTTGAACCAGAAATAGTACGTTATTTTTTCGCGAAAAATCCAAATAAACAGAGAGATCTTGATCTTGAGAAAATAGATGTGTTGGTTGATGAATTTGATGGATTTGAGCAAACATACTACAAAGAAAATGTTCAGAAAACTGCTCAAGTTGTTCCTTCAAGTATATATCCCATAATAATCCGGGATACAATGATAGAGCGAGTGGGAAAAGAAGATCTCGGAGAATTTAAATCGCGTCGTAGAATACCGTACAGGTTTGCTGCAGTATTGGGAATGACCAACGATATTGACTTGCAAATTGGTATGGCAACACGTCGAAAATTGATTGAAGTGGAAATGAGTGATTGGGTCACTTCATTGGCAATTGGGCGTGTCCAAAAGGGGAGAAAATGGGCGGAGATTCATCAAAATGAATATAACTATAAAATTCTAGGAGAGGTTCCAGACATAGAGATAGATGGAAACGTGGAGCAGGCTTTAGAAGAATTGGCTTGTTTTGTAGAAGAGGGACATGAGGGCACAGAAATGCAAGAAAAAATTTATGAAATTGCGAAAAGTAACGGAATTGAATTGAGTCAATTTTTCAAAGTCAACTACAAACTATTTTTTTCCCAGGATAGAGGACCAAGATTGGGACCTCTATTAGCATCTCTTGATCAAGAATTTGTAGTGAGACGGTTGCGGAGAGAGGGGTAAACAGTCCTATGGAATATTCCATTTGGACTATTTTATGGGGGATTTTAGTTTATTCTATTGTAATAAGAGGGTTAGAACAGAAAGGTATCATTCCAAAATACATTAGATCTCAAGGGCCGATACACACAATTCATACAGAGAAGGGGAGGAAACTATTAGAAAAATTGGCAGCTCCAACGGGTTTGTGGAGAATGTGGGGAAATATAGGGGTTATTGTTGCCAGTTTGATGATGGTTGCTACATTTGTGTTATTGATATCCTCTGCGTTCATGGTAATACAAAATCCAGCCCCTACTGCGTTGAGCCAGCCTAGGAATGTACTCATAATCCCGGGGGTGAATGAATTTCTTCCGTGGAAAGTTGCTCTAGAAATATTTTTGGGATTAATAATAGGACTGATTGTTCATGAAGGAGGACATGGGATAATGTGCAGGGTAGAAAAAATTAAAGTGAAAACAATGGGTTTGGCCTTATTTACAATTCTTCCTATAGGGGCATTTGTAGAGCCCAATGAAAATAGTCGGAAGAGGGCAAGTCGGACGGGGCAAATAAGAATGTTTTCAGGAGGTGTTGCAAATAATTTTTTAGTTGCGATAGTATGTTTTTTGTTATTATTTGGCCCAGTTTCAGGAGGGATTGTGATGGAAGAAGGGATAGCAGTTGGAGGTATATTGCCAGGATCTCCGGCGGATCAAGCTGGCATTATAGAAGGGGATCGAGTGGTAGGGATGGGGAAAGGAGAAATGGTGGAAGAATGGGAAGTTAAGAGGGGGAATTCGGACGAAGTTTTGAGGACAATCATGGATCGAGAGATTGGCATAATTAGTATGAGCGGGGATGGACCATACAAACATAGAGGGTCGGTGATAGGATATGAGAATAATTTGTTAATTGAGGGAGTAGAGGTGCAAACAATAAGTGAATTAAAAGAGTTAATTGGAACCAAAGATGTTGTGTTAGTTCAAATAGGAGAAGAAGAAGCACAACTCATTCCCATGGGGGCACTGGTGAGCCTTATAGAAGAGGGACCTTGGATGGAGGAGGATGAGACTCAGTGGCCACCTATCGGCCACATAGTGGTCACAGATATTAATGGGGTCCGAGTGATAGATGATGAAGGCCTCACAGATTTTTTAAAAGAGAGCGCACCTGGAATGGTTGTGGAAATAAAATATTATGAGTTTCTAGAAAGTGAAAACAGGTGGGGAAAATCAGAACAGAAAGTTCAATTGGGGAAGCATCCAAATTCGCAAATTGGATCTGGTTTTTTGGGCGTGATTTCATCAGAAGGGATCAGTGGAATTGAATTTGATGATATAGGAATAGTAGAATATCCAGCAGAAACCTACTTACAAATTTTAGGAGGAGGGGACAAGGGGATGGCAAATAATGAACAGGTTTCTTTTGGTTCGAGGATGATGATTGCTTTGCAATTACCGGTACTAAGTGCGACTAGTGCTAATTTTTCGTTTAATTTTGCAGGATTCACGGCAGATAATACTAATTTTTATTCAGTGGGGAGTTCACTAGAAAAGATGGATTGGGTTGTGTTTAAATTGGCAAATGTTCTTTTTTGGACGGGGTGGATAAATTTTAATTTGGGCCTGTTTAATTGCATACCAACGGCTCCATTGGATGGGGGACATATTCTGCGAAAATATGTAGAAATAGTGATCCAGAAAATTTCAAAAAAAGAACTACCGCAGATAGCTAATTTTGTGTGCAGGGGTGTTAGTGTTATAATGGTCATGTGCCTTGTAGTTGCTATTTTTGGACCATCTATATTTTCGGGGTGAAATTTAAAAGATCAATTTTGGTGGAAGAATGGTTTTTGGCTGTTGCCGAGAGATAAGTAAGCAGAATAATGAGATTTAGTGTCGGGTTATTAAATGAATATGATCCAAACGAATTGGTAAGGGTAGCAAAGATAGTGGATGGGGATAAAAAATATAAAAATCTCTTTATTGCGGATGAACGATTATACAAAAACACATATGCGCAAATGGCTATTGTGGCCGATGCCACTAGGAGAGTTGGGATTGGGACGGGAGTGACAAATCCGTATACACGACACCCCACATTAACGGCTGCTGCTATCTCTACCATATCAGAAATATCAGGGGGAAGGGCCATATTAGGATTGGGTGCTGGATCCCCCATGGTGCTTAATCCACTTGGGATTTCACAAACTCAACCCATTGAAACTGTGTGTGCTGCGACTGATGCCATTAAGGAGTTAATAGAAGGGAAAGATGTTACAATGAAATCGGATGTGTTTTCAATGGAAAATGCCAGACTAAATTTTGTTTCGGGAGATAGAATTCCAATTTACATTGCAGGAAGGGGTCCAAGAATTTTATCGCTAGCTGGGAAAATGGGAGATGGTGTGATTGCTGGTGCGGGTTTGGCTTCGGTTGCGGGAATGGAATATGCGAGAGAGCATATTCAAAAAGGAGCGGAGGATTCGAACAGGGATTTCGATGATTTGGACATTATATGTTGGGCGTTTTTATCAATTGCTGATGAAAGGGATACGGCTTTAGATTCTGTTGCGGAAATAATCGCCAGGATAGTGAAGGCAGTTCCATTGAAAACGTTAGAATCGATTGGGATTCCGAAAAAAGATGCAGAAAAGGTGAAACGAATGAATGATATTGATTTGTTGAAATTAAAAGAAATTAGAAAAATTTTAACTGATGGAATAGTTGAACAATTTGCAATTGTGGGGACTTCCGAAGAATGCCAGTCCCACATAGAGCAATTGATTGAATCGGGGGTGAAGCACATTGCAGGACTTCCTTTTGAGAATCGATCGTATAGAACGGAGGAGATGATAGAAAAATTTTCGGAAGAGGTCATACAGAATTTCTAATGACAACATATATTATCGGATTGAAATGTGTATTCTGCGGCGAGGAATATGCAGATCAACCTATGTTCGAAGGTTGCCCTAGTTGTAAAACTAAAGAATTTGTATCAAATGTGGTTCCAATATACGATTACGATAAGATTGCAAAAATAATTTCTCGAAAGTCATTTGAGAATTATAAGGATATGTGGTCATATGCGGAGTTTCTTCCGGTTGATATCAAATATGCAGTCACACTAGGAGAAGGGGGAACTCCATTGGTAGAGTGCCCTACTTTGGGGGATGGGGATGGTATAAAATTATATATTAAAGACGAAAGTCAAAATCCAACGTGGTCGTTTAAGGATCGTCTTTGTTCTGTTGCGGTATCTAAAGCTGTTGAGATTGGTGCAAAAAAGATAACAATTGCATCTACAGGAAATCATGGTGCATCTACCGCGGCTTATGCGGGTAGAGCAAGTTTGGATAGTGTAGTATTTACGTTGGAATCAGTTCCTGAGACGATGAAAATTCAAATAGGAGCATATGGGGCAAAAATTTTGGCTACGAAAGAGCCAAAAGATCGTTGGGTATTGATGAAAGAATGCATTGATAAATTTCAATGGTATCCAACTGGGAATTATATGGACCCTCCCGTTGGAAGTAATTTTTATGGGATTGAAGGATACAAAACAATTGCATATGAAATTTGTGCCCAATTGGGATGGAATGTTCCAGAATGGGTGGTCCAACCCACAGCCTATGGAGATGGATTAAGTGGAATTTGGAGAGGATTCAAAGACTTGTATGAATTGGAATTAATAGACAAACTCCCGAGGATGGTTGCAGTAGAACCGTTTGGTTCTTTGAAGAAAACACTAGATACAGAAGATCATATAATTAAATCTGTGGAGATGGAACCTACGATAGCATTTTCTATTGGGACTAGTATTAGCACATACCAAGGTCTAGCTACTTTAAGAGAATCGAATGGTTTGGCCGTTTTATCAGAGGATGAAGAGATTAAAAGATTGCAACAAACAGTGGGGGAAAAAGTTGGAATTTATGCGGAAGCTGCTGCAATTGCTTCGATCTTGGGAGTTGAACGTCTGAAAGAAGAAGGAGAAATTAAAGAGGGGGAAACGGTTGTTTCTATATCAACTTCGAGTGGATTAAAAGATGCCAAGATGACAGGGGAAAGAATGGGAGATGTCCCGGTAGTAAATGCAAAAATAGAATCTATTTTAAAGTATATATAAAATGAACATATGATATAAGAATTAGATTATTAAAAGATCGGGGTGGCAATGGGAGAATCGTTTGGCCCCGTTCGAGGTTATGTGGACTTCGTCTTCGACTTGTATTCCGGCCGTGCCTAACTCATAATAAGGAGGTTCTATGCACAAAACCATTCCAGACTTCAAAGTTCCCATGCCAGGTGAAATTGTTGGGTGATCATATACATCGATCCCAATCCCGTGGCCAACATGGTTACGGTCGAATGTTGGAAACAGGTCAGGCCCATGTTCATTGACGTAGTCGATCACGCCATTGAAAATTATATCAGTTGAAACTCCATCACAGAGTAGATCGATTCCATGGTCCATTGATCCATTAAGAACTTCATATTTTCTCTGGAGAATGGGATCGGGTTCTCCGAATGAAAAGGTTCTCGCTATGTCAGAAGAATAGTTGGAGTACGTGCACCCTACATCGAATCGGATTAAGTCCCCATATTGGAGTGTACGGGTCCCAGGAACAGCGTGTGGATATGCCCCATGAGAACCAAACCCAATAGCAGTGAAAAGAGGATATGCCCCTTGAGAAATGAGTTCGGACTCATAACTTCTTGCTAGATCGTGTTCAGCCATGCCGAATTCAACTGTTTTAATTGCGTTTTCAATAGCATTTTGGTTTATTTCTACTGCTTGTTTTAAACATTTGACCTCACCTTTATTTTTTATTTGTCGTAGATCAGAGAGTAGATCATCTGCAGCTTCGATTTTGGGGGCTATTCTTTTTCGAATCTCATCGAACTCGGTGAATGAAAATCCACTTGTTTCTATGGCGATTTTACTAGAAGTGAGTGGAAGAGAATTAATTGCAGAGAGGAGAGCAGAGATTGGACTTTCAAAGTTATTTTCATTTTTAATAGTTTGTACGGTGCGGTCAGAGGGAGAAATATCAGTTCCTTCGTAGAGGAAAAAATTGCCATAAGTGTATATGGAATTATAAGGTATGTTGGCATCAACAATTATGCTAGCATCAACGGCAGGTAAAACTATAATGGGATTAGATAGATCGGTTTGCCAAATTGCAAATGCTTTCTGTCCGAGTAAACGTTGGGTGAGACTTTCTAGGCCTGAAAGGTAGAAAACATTTTGAGGAGAAGAGGCGACGAGTATATCCAGGCCGTTTTCTAGTAGAGCTTCTCGTATTCGGGTACTAGAGATCATAAGGGCAACTTAGTCATTGAAGCACATGAAATGTGTAGTTGGAAGAAATAAATCATGATAAATACAGATCAAAAGATATTTTAGTAGTTGCAGTGCCTCGTATGATAATGGACTGGGATGATAGAGGAGGGTTGGTAATAATAGCAGGCGTTGTCTTGTTTATTTTAGTCATAGCGACAAGTTTTGCATTTGCTCCAGTAATGGGGATAGATTCGGAGCAGGAAAAGATGACCTTAGTGGGGTCCCAGGGGGGAGGACCGGGGTGGCATGAATATGGTAGTATATATCTATTGGAAGGCGGGGAACAAATATGGCGTGAGGCAAGTGCTAGTAGCTATTTTGATGTAACAGTATTAGAAAATGGAGATGTGTTAGTAGGATTTATGAATAGTGGGTATTCTAATTGTGAATTGAGTTCGGGGGAGTGCGTTCGGACTGGGTTTAGAATCATAGCGGGGGGAGAAGATCCCAAAGTAGTTGAAGAGTATAGCTTTGAAGTGAGAACTGGAAAGGATAGTGAAGTTCACGCAGTCAGCATGCTTCCTTCGGGAGAATTTTTGATATCGGATATGGATCGGGAGCGCATATTTACAGTGAAAGGGGGAGAAGTTATCTGGAGTTGGGAAGCCAGAGAATTGTACGATGAGCCAAAAGATCCTACAAAACGTGATTGGCTCCACATAAATGATGTGGATGTAATAGGAGAGGACAGATATCTAGTTTCAGTGCGAAATGCTAATCAAATTTTGATAATTGATAGAAATGAAGGAGTGGTTGAAATTATAAATAAGGATTATGATGATAGTGATGATGTTAGTTGCAAGAGGATGGGTGCACTAGAAGATACAGATGGAGATGGGAACATACGATGTGGAGATCCAAGTATACTTAATCACCAGCATAATCCCCAGTGGTTAGGTGAAGGAAAAATATTGGTTGCAGATAGTGACAATGATAGGATTGTGGAGTTGCACAGGGGTGTGAGTGGGAAGTGGGAACCAGTGTGGGCACTTTATGAAGCAGGAGGAATTGATCTAAATTGGCCTAGAGATGCGGACAAACTACCTAGTGGGAATATATTGATTACAGATACATTGAACAAGCGGATCATAGAAGTAGATCCGCAGGGAAAAATTGTGTGGGGAGTTTGGACCCAATTCATACCATATGAAGCGGATCGTTTGCCATATGGAGAGATAAATGGAATAGATGATATGAGAGAATCTAATCAGATTGAATGGGGTGGAGTTGGGTTGGAAAATAATGTAAAAAATTCGAAGGAAATTGGAGAGATAGGATCAAGAGATTCGGGAGTTCCTATAATTTCAGATTTATTGTTTATAACGAGAGTTTTGTTACCTGAAATTCCATATTGGTTTAAAGAGTTACAATTAATTGCTACAATCATATCAGTAACCATGGTGAGTATCGGGTGGAAAATGTGGAGACGGTCGGGATGAGAAAAGATATTTTTAGTTTTGATTACGTGCAGAAGAAATAGATTTTGCGATCATTCCCGCTTGGGCACCTGCAACAAAGCCAGCGTCGATATTTACAGTAGAGAGTACTGCGCATGATTGGAGCATACTAGTTAAAGCTGCCTCCCCCGACCCACCAAGGCCATAACCTGTTGAAACGGGTAATCCGATAACAGGGGTATCCACAAGTCCAGCAACTAGAGAGGGTAAGGTTCCTTCTCGCCCTGCTGCAACGATTGCCACATCTGCTGATCTGATGAGTTCGAGTTGGTCGAGTAATCTATGGAGACCTGCAACTCCGACATCTCTTATTTGAACTATGTTTGCACCCATTTCAGAAGCAATAATAGCAGCTTCATCGGCAATGGGACGGTCGCTAGTTCCTGCAGTGACTATTGCAATAGTCGCGTCCAGAACTGGTGGTTCAAAATCAGGGGTCTTCGCCACAGTTATTCGGGGGTGGGAATGGGATTTTATTTCTACAGATTTTGGGAGATTTTTTTGAATAGCTTCTTGAATTTGAGGAGTGGTTCTAGTGATGATGGCCCGTCCTGTAGTTTCGACTGCTATGGAAGCCAAAGTTACTATTTCGTCTATGGTTTTTCCATCGCAAAGTATACCTTCAGGTATACCGTGTCTGTGTTCTCTGGCTGCGTCAAATCTACCAGCTTCACTGGTGACATAACCTAAGAGTTTTGCTTCTGCTTCTGTGATGCTTATTTTCCCATCTGAAAGCTCTTGAAGCACGTCGCGCATGAATGAATAAAAGAGTGCGTGATACTCGTAATTACCGTTTTGTATTTTGTGTTAAAATGGTTAGTTTTCCACCCTCATAAGTTCGATCATGGCGACTATATCAGAAGGCGATTTATGTTTGTTGAGGGCGTCCATGATTGCAGTTGCCTCTTTTGTTGTAAAGAAATTTTGGCATATGATTTTTCCGATGGGAGTTGCTCGGTTATTAGACACGAGGCCCAATTTGACGAGATTTTGTATAGCCATTTTTGTTTGAATCTCCCCAATCATGGAAGAGTTGAGTTGAGAAGTGTGTTGAGGTGCGACGACTACATTTGCGAGGGTTTCGCTCAGAGCAGCTTGTTCATCGTAAGATAGGTGTACGTTTTCTACATCACTTGTGAGTAATTCGAATGCCACTTGATCTTCGGTGCGACGCATGGTTCTTGAATATACTTTTCCAGGTTCTACTAGCAAATAGATTAAACCAGTATCATGATAACTTGGGCGACCTGCTCTCCCCTGCATTTGTTGAAATTCCTGAGTATTTAGCCAATTAGTTCCCATTGCGAGGGAATCGAAAACGACTTGCGATGCTGGAAAATCGACACCCGCAGATAGAGCTGCAGTAGTTACGACTGAGGCTATTTTTCCTTCAGAGAATCTCTGTTCAACTTTTTTTCTTTGATGGTGGTCTAGACCTGCATGATAAGGTGCAGAAGAAGATGTTAATTTGTTAGAGATATCGTGGCATCTCTGCCGAGAATTCGTGAATATTATTGTCTGGCCTCGATACCCTTTTGAAGATTTATTCATGAATTCTCGTTGGACAAGTTCATTTATCATTTGATATTTTTGACCAGGAAGTGAAAATGCTATGTGGCGGTGGAGGGGAATGGTCCGATTGTTGAATTCAAGAGGGATTGCGTTGAGGTCAGAAGCGAGGTGATTTGGATTTCCCACAGTTGCGGAGAGGTATATCCACTGGGTTTTGGTGGAAAAATGTTTACAATGGTGCTTCAAACGTGCGATAAGTCCATCTATGCAATGTCCCCTTGAGTGGTCTGCAACCATGTGGATTTCATCAATTACAACGGTACCAACATTGGAGATATTTTTATGCGTTCTCAATGCATGGTCCATCCCTTCGTAAGTTCCTATGATGACGTCGGAATTGGGATTAAAAGGGTAGGAATCACCACGGACTCTGCTTGATCCCACCCTGAGAGAGATATCAAGTAGATCTCCATAATGCTCCTTGAAATTGGCATATTTTTGATTTGCAAGGGCGACTAGAGGAACTAAAAATAGGAATTTTCCATTGCCATTGAGGGCTCGGTTGATGCCTGCGATCTCCCCGATTAAAGTTTTTCCAGTCCCGGTAGAACTAACTATTAATTGATCGGTTTCAGTTAACAATCCATTTTGAAGTGAAAGGTTTTGAATCGGTTGTAATGTTTCAAAGCGATTGAGCAGGGATTTTCGGAGATCTTCGTGAATATCTATCTCTTTAATATCGATGGGGGAGATGGATGGTTGTTCAGAGGTTACTTGGTCAAATGTGGTTAGATGAGGATCTAGTTCTCCAGAAAATGCTTTTTTTACGTGCCCAATGTCCTGGAAATCCAAGAGGATTTTTTGGATGTGATTTTTGGTCGCCTTAGTCCAAATACCAGTTGGTGAATACTCAGTTTCTAGCTCGGAAAGGGCACAAGGTAAACATATTTCATGGGGATATGAAACAATGACATTAGAATCAACAAGAGGGGAGAAATCACCTGAAGAAGAACAATAATGGCAAGTTCGCACGACTTCTGCTTGAAGTCCATAACTAGACAAAAGGGACTTAATTTCATCGCGTTTTTCTTTTTTTGTTTGACTAGAAATTCTTATTTTTTTTGCCTTCCGTCCTATATCAATAAAATCTTCGGGGCGGCGTAGTTGTTCTTTTGTTCGTCCCTGTACCCTAAATCTTAAAGGCCTCGGTCCTGCTTTTGTTGATTTTATTTCAAGAATGGATTGAAATAATTTTTCATCGTTGTGAATTCCAGATACGAAAAAATCAGAATTTTTTGAATGCAAAAACAGTGTGAAGTCTTGGCGGCTAGGGGCCACAAGGTTGGGTAAGATTTCAATTGATATGAGAGTTTTCTATTTTCAAGTATAAAGTTGATCTAACCGAATGATAGCGCAGAGGTTCCAGTCTAAAGACATTCATATGAGTAATATTTTACGAGATTGATATGGGAGCAAGCTTTATATTTTTTAG
>DASO01000011.1:0-37070 GCA_002503845.1 Euryarchaeota archaeon UBA24
TCCACCAGAAGACCTAGATACAAGTCACGGTAGAGTTCATCCGAAAGGAGATCCCGATGCAGGAATTGAAATAACAGACGTGTTCACTGCAGCTATTTATGAATCTGGATACTTCCTAAAACGGGGTGGAGAAATCATTGGAAAAGATACCTGGGTTATGGAGGCTGGAGACCCTAAACCCGGTAAACCAGGTCGTGTGAACTCGTTCTACTCTGAAGGGGCGATTGCGATACAATTGATGATTAATGAATTGACGGGGGAGGTAGTTATTTCAGACATGATAGCTATTTTTGATGTTGGAAAAGCGATTAACCCAAAACTGGTAAACGAACAGATTATTGGGGCAATTAGTATGGGGATTGCGGGAGCGCTGTATGAAAAAGTAATTTACGACGAAAAATCAGGAAGAACCATCAATGCAAATTATTCGGATTATAAAATCCCAACGATTCATGAACATCCACTGAACATTGAAGTAATAGTGTTAGAAGAGCCCGTGAAGGATGGGCCATATGGGGCAAAAGGTATCGGAGAAGTTCCCATAGTAGCAATTGCCCCAGCAATTGCAAATGCTATTCATGACGCGATAGGTAATAGGATTAGAACTATCCCAATGACACCAGAAGATATATGGAAATCTATGAGATCAAATGGGCAATAAAGAGATGATAAAAAATGAAACCACTTGAAAATATCCGAGTTATAAGTTTAGGACAATACATGAGTGCCCCATATTGCACCATGCTGCTAGCAGATATGGGAGCAGAAGTGATTAAAGTTGAAAGGCCAGGGAAAGGAGATCCAAGAAGGGGAATAGCCCCATATCCGGATACTGAAAAAGAGAATCCAATGGGCGGGGGGTTCATGGCATATAATCGGAATAAGAAAAGTATAGTGATTGATCTTCGAGCCGAAGAAGGAAAGGAGATATACAGAAGTCTCGTTGAGAAATCAGACGTGGTAGTAGAGAATATGCGACCGGGGGCAACGGATCGTCTTGGGATAGGATATGAGGATCTCAAACAAATTAATCCAGCTGTGGTTTATTCAGCCATATCAGGATTTGGTCAATTAGAAGGATATAGGGGGCCTAACACAGAGCGACCAACGTTTGACATAGTAGTAGAAGCCATGAGTGGAATAATGGCACAGGTGGGATTTGAAGATAGGGCCCCTCAGTGGACAGTATATGGATTGGCAGATTTATATTCGGGTTTGGTAGCAGCATATAGTATCATGTTGGCTTTGTTCATGCGAGAAAAAACAGGAGAGGGACAATTTGTGGATACTGCGATGTATGACTGCATGCTATCATTAAATGAGCGAATGGTCATGTTGCATTCATTCACAGGGGAAATGCAACCGAGAGGAAAGTTAAGACATCAAGGGCCAAGGGCAGCATTTCAAACATCTGATGGGTATGTCGCAGTGAATGTTCCCGACAATATCATATGGGGAAGATTATGCAAAGTTATAGGAAGGGAAGATTTGATCGAGGATGACAGGACGATAAATGGCCCACAAAGAGCCAAAAATGACTCACTAGTTCGGGAAGCTATGGAAACGTGGTTATCAGATAAAGAGCGAGATTCGGTGGTTAATTTGTTGAATGAAAGTGGAGTTCCTGCAGGTCCCGTTCAGAGGGCTTCAGATATATTTGAAGACCCACAGGTCGAGGCCAGAAAAATGTTGGTAGACATAGTTGACCCAGACTACGGCACCTATACGTTTGCTCGAACGCCAATGCGACTTTCTGGAGTTGATGAGATTGATAAAAATCCCGCTCCCAGACTAGGAGAGCATACAGTGGAATTGCTTCGGGAGATAGTGGGGATGGAAGAAGGAAAGATAGAGAAGTTAATAGAAGATGGAGTAATAGGTGGATAATATGGCACGAGTGGATCTTAAAAATCAAAAGGATTTACCAGAAGAATACCAGTATCTAATGGGAAAAGACGCATTGGGAGAACGAAATATATTTCGTGCAATGGGGAACAATCCTCCAATTCTAAAATCATATATGTTGTATGGAACTACACTATGGAAAGAATGTGGATTGTCGCCAAAGGATAGAGAATTGGTAATACTTGCAATAGCACGGGAACTGAATTCAGAATATGAGTGGCAGCAACATTATGATATTGGTCAAAAGGCAGGGGTGAGTATTGAAGAAATGAGAATTATTGGAGAAAATAAGTTGGAATTACTAGATGAAAAAATTAGTGTGGCATTGGAATATGCACAAGCGTTTGTTAAAGGAAAGGTAACAGGTGAAATTCACCAGAAATTGAGAGAGAACTATGATGATAGAGAGATAGTTGGGATTGCTATGTTATCAAGTCATTATTTGGCTACCGCCGAGATATTATTTGGACTGGAAGTACCATTAGAAGACGAATTTGTAGGATGGAATCCAGAGTAGAAAAGCTCGACTACCCCATTCCAGGCCAAGCGACAATTCTGCAGGGGCTAGACTCTACATCAATCATGCGCCATGGGAAACATCCAAGTAAAACACGTTGGTTCAATAACTGTTCAATATCCCCACCTATATTTTCGGCGTGGATCATGCCAGATGGGAATAGTTTGTTGTGCATGATGTGATAGGTTTCTTCAGGAAACAAGGCATCCAAATCACCTAGTTTCTTTTCTGCCAATCGTGCGATATCGGGACGGTGTTTTCTGATTGCCCCGTTCATGGGGTGGTCCATACTTCCATTATCAATTGCCAACCACTTGAATTCCATTTCGAGACACCAATCTGCAAACTCTAAATCGGGTCCAGGATGTTTGAGGAAGTATCGTTCTTCATCTCCATCGGGTTGGTTATATGCGAACTTATGATAACCAGTGTGTACAACTAGTGCATCTCCTTTTTTTATCTCTACGTCCTGTGCTAGTAGATCGTCTTTAGTATATACGGAAAAATCTTCAACTCGGTCGGATATATCAACAATCACTCCTTTAGTTACCAATTTATCTAGAGGTTCATCTCCTATTGCGATTCCATTGGTTACAAAATGTCTTTGTCCATCAAGATGGGTTCCACAGTGGTTAGGTATTTCTAACATCTGCGCGTTTACCTTATGGTCTTTGAGTCGTTTGATATAGTACGTTTTTGCATTAGGATATCCAGGCCAAGAGGGACAGTTGTCGTCCCAGGGTTGGGTGAGGTCATAAATCTGCATGATGATAGTGAATAAGTGATAAAGAACAGAGATAAACTCTGTGAAACGGCATAGGTGATTTTTTATATAGTGGGAAAAGTAAAAAACACGAGGGGTCGTGGCCTAGCCCGGAAAGGCGGCTGACTCCAGAGGAATACAATACCCAGTGACGAGAACCAGTGGACATTCTGAGTAGAAAATTGATCGTTTTCTATGATGACGACCCTCTGGAGAACTGAGGTAGTACCGGAGATATCAGCCGATCGGGGGTTCAAATCCCTCCGACCCCATAGCTAATTATCAGAAGAAGTGATTGCACTAGAAACAGCAGATATAATTTTTTCATACCCGGTGCATCGGCAAACATTTCCTTTAATTGCGGTTTTAATTTCGTCCCGGACAGGAGGGTTGGAAGGGGAAGAATCGAGATAATCTACAGTTGCCATAATAAACCCGGGCGTGCAATAACCACATTGCAAAGCGAAATTATCTTTGAATGCTTGCTGCACTGGGTGGAGTTCTCCATTACTGGCTAGTCCTTCAATTGTGACGATGGAACGTCCATTTACTTTAGGTGCCATGAGCAAGCAAGATTTCACTGCGCTGCCATCAAGAAGAACAGAACAAACACCGCACCGACCAGAGTGACAACCAACTTTTACGCCTGTTAAATCAAATTGAGATCTAAGGATATCTCGAAGGGGTTGGTGTGGTGAAACTTCTGCCGAAACGGATTTTCCATTTAGTTCAAAATCGATATTCATAGAGATCCTCCTGCACGGTTGATGGATTTAATCAAAACCCGTTGACATAAAACACCTGCGAGATGTGTTTTATATTCCGCAGATCCAGACAAATCATCAAGTGGATCGATATCCTGAGAGACTGCCTCAGAGGCTTCGGAGATAGAATCCATAGAGATATCAGAATCAACTAGGGATTGTTCTACACTGGGTGATCGAACCGCCGTATCTCCAACAGCTGCCAAAGCTAATCTAACATCAGAAATAATACCGAGATTATCATCGAGAACGACCTGTGCGGCTACGCCAACAGTTGGCCAACCACCTTCTACATTTGCTACTTTTTCATATGCCCCTCCATAAGGACCAACGGGTTGGTTAAAAGTGACCGAATGGATGAGTTCGTCGTGTGACAAATCTGACGTCATATACTCTTTATGGAAATCGGATAGGGGGACCGACCGGGTTGCATTGAGAGACTTCAGGACTACATTTGCATCTAGACAAAGGAGAGGAGGAACTATGTCTAGAGAAGGGTCTGCATGTCCAAGTGCACCTCCTATTGTTCCTAGATTTCTAATTTGAGGATCCGCAATAACATGTAGAGAATCGGTTAATACAGGATAATGTTGAATCTCGGGAGAAGTCTCAAGTGAGGAATAGGTAGTTGCTGCTCCGACATGTACTACGTCATCTGTAGTAGATATGGTAGAAAGCTCAGAGATGCAGCTAATATCTACAAATGTTTCAGAGGATAAGAATCCCTGGCGTAAGAGTAACATGATCGATTGCCCCCCTGCAACTATTTTTGCAGAGTCCCCATGTTTGGCTAGTAGAGTTAGTGCAGAGGTCAGATCCAGAGGTAGGTGATAAGAAGGGGGAGAGGAAGAATTCATGGAGAACCTCCTTTATTTTTTAGAAGTGCCATTGCGATGTGTTCTGATTCAACAGGTGCTTTGCTGAATCTGATTCCGGTTGCATCTCGAATGGCGTTGATGATAGCGGGTGCGATGGGTGGCATCGCAGGAGTCCCAATTCCTTTTGCCCCATATGGCCCGGACTCTTCGTTTGATTCGACAATTTCACAAATGAGATTTTTGGGCATTTCCCAAGGGGAAATGACAGAATAATCGGCTAAGTTTGGGTTTAAAGGGATTCCACGATCGAGTTTAACCTCAGATCGAAGGGCAAATTCAATTCCTTGGGAGATTGCACCTTCTAATTGGCCTTCTACCATTTTGGGGTTAATCGCAAATCCAACATCTTGGGCGGCTACATACGAGAGTATGTCTACGTGTCCCGTTAATGCATCAACTTCGACTTCGGCAAAATGTGCCCCATACGCAGGTGGATTGAGTTCCGATTCGGCGAATCCAGTAGAAATTAAAGATTCTTCGAAGAGATCCGAAAGGGGAATGTTATCAGATCCAAATGATACACAACTGTCAGCGATAGAAATTTCTGAATGCTGTTTTGGGTCATAGGGAGAAGGAAGAATGTCCGCGATAGCTGTAAGTAAATTTCTCCCTGCCTCCTGAACAGCTAAGCCAGTAATATAGGTACTTCGGGATGCGACAGAACCTAGATATGCATCTGCAGAATCAGTGTCTGCATAGTGACGTACGAGAATATTAGAAATATCAATTCCAGTTTCTTCACTTGCTATCTGCGTCATTACAGTATCAGTTCCCTGCCCGTGGTCTAATACCTCGACTTCAACTGTGAGAGATCCAGTGGGGGAGAGAATAAATTTAACTTCAGAAGAATCCATATCCACAGCCCCAAGTCCAGTGGTATGAGTTCCAGCTGCCATCCCCCATCCTCGTAATTTTTCAGGATCTTCGGAAGGACCGCTTTGGATTTTTTTGAAAGTTTCCAATCCCCGTTCTACGCACTCTACCAAACCACAGCTTTCAATTGGTCTTCCAGTATTTGGGCGAGCATATCCCTCTTCAACAAAGTTGAGGAGGCGGAAGGCAATTGGGTCTATGTTTGCCCTGCGTGCCATCTCATCCATGTGAGATTCGAGTGCATATCCTAATTGAGTAGAGCCAATACCGCGGAATTCTCCTGCTATGAGATTATTGGTAAAAGCAGATACCCCTTCAAATTCGTAGTGGGGTATTTTGTAGATTTCAAGGGGGCGACTGAGACCGTTTGACAAGACTATGTGTCCAACTCCATTTGGGTATGCACCAGTATCGGCAACTAGGTCTATTTTAGCAGCAGTGATGATGCCTTCGGAAGTTATCCCCATTTTGATATTGTAAAAAGTTTGATGGCGATGGTCAGTTGCTGTGAACTCTTCTTCCCTGTCGAACCATAATTTTACAGGGACCCCACCAGCTTCACGGGAGAGTGTCGCTGCGACGGGTTCGAATGATAATTGGGGGACGGATCGGGCTCCAAAGCTAGAACTGATCACAGGGGGCATTACAACTCGAACCTGTTCATGGGGGATGCCCATTAAATCTGCAATTTCGTCTCGAGATCTACTGGGAGCACCAAGAGTTTCTGTGAAAACGACGGTGTCACCATCCCATTCCGCAATGGTGCAATGTGTATCTAGGTTGCAAGGATTTACTCTTGGAGAAATATATTCATGTTCAAAAATGAAATCTGCTTCGAGGAACCCTTCTTCTACATCCCCGATACAAACGTAGTGATAGTCATCTATGTTTTGAACATACTCACTGTTTTCAACTACGAATTCATGTCGGCCATGCTGACCAAAATTGGGATTATTAACGTCGTGGACTTTAGGAGACCCAGATTGAATTGCTCTTTTTGGATCATGAATAGAGGGGAGAGGCTCCAGAGTGGAGGTGATAGATTCTGCAGCTTTTATAGCCACTTCGTGGGTGGTTGCGGCTACTGCTGCAATGACATCTCCGTAATAGCGGACTCGATTGTCAAATTGGCCCAATAGCTGATCTCGAGTTACTATTGCCCTTACACCTTCCATTGATTCTGCAGCAGAGATATCTACCGACTGAATAATTGCGTGGGCATGTCGGGACCGGACTACAGCGGCATGGAGAATACCATCGGGCTGAATATCAGATCCATATTTTGCTTTTCCAGTTATTTTATCGTCCATATCAACTTTGACGACATTATGGCCGACCGATTCTAGAGAAGATCTCTTTTGTTTGTTAAGATCAGTGGAGGAAACAGTTTTTGTAGACATTATTTTTTTGAAAAATCCATAGGAGGGGGCCTGAATTAATGGTTTGATGCTAAGATTTAGAAGAAATTAAACCCGTTGGTTGAAAGCAATTACTTCAATTTCAATTTTAGCACCAGGTGCTATTTCATTTATCCCAACAGCGCTCCTGGCAGGATAAGGTGTAGAAAAAATTTCCCGGTATGCTTCATCGAAAGACGGTTTGTCTTGTAGATCTGTGAAAAAGACAGTATTTCGAACTACGTCGTTGAGGGTGCATCCTGCGGCATTAAGAACGTTTGAAACGTTTTTAAAAATTTGTCTAGTTTGTTCACCGACATCTTCACTTACTATTTCACGGGTTTTGGGATCCCTTCCAGTTTGGCCTGAAATGAAAATAAAATTCCCGGCCCTTATGGCTTGAGAGATGGGAGCAGAAGGTGTCACACCTTTCTGCGTGCTGATCTGTTCAATCATATAACACAAAAGGGAAACTGAAAATAAAGATCCTCCTATATAAGATCTGAAGAAAAAAAGAAGAGATTAGTTAGACGCGTCGAACGTGAACCTAGATTGAACTGCGACAACAAGTAATAGGAATGCCATGATGATCAAAGATCCTGCTGCAATCATCGGTAATGCACTAGGTGCGTTGTTGTATAGGAACAATAACACAGTCATTAAAACGGAATTCCCCGCGGTGATAAGAAGTACAACTGCACTGACTTCTTTTACAGCATCTATGAACACAAATAAAAATGCATTCAAGATACCTCCTTTTAGTAGAGGGGTTACTATGCCACGGAATGTGGTAAACCAAGATGCACCACTGATTCTAGACGCTTCCTCTAACTCATCTGAGATAGTTATCAACGCAGAAGATATCATTCGAGTTCCATGGGGGATTTTGAGCAAAATCAGGGAAAGAATCATTGGCCACAAAGTACCATAAAGGTGTTTGAATGGGCCAATTAGGATGAGCCAGAAAATAGCTACACCATAAACAATTGGGGGTAATCCAAGAGGAATTGTAGCTATGTAATCTGCAGCCTGGTTCACTTTTTTTCCTCGGATGATAATATCCGATTTAAGTGCCGTGTAAGATATGAAAATACCAAGAAGAACGACACCAATTCCATCAGCAAAGGAAATTAAAAATGTGTTCCATGTTGCTTCAGCAATGCCGGCAGTGTTAATGAACTGGGTGAAGTTCCTAGTCGTCATCATATCAGGTTCGAACAACTCTGCAAGGTTTGGTGCGAATGCAAGAGCAAGTACACCGATCAAAGGTAGAATGAAAGCAGTGAATGCGAAGAAGAAACAAATGAAAGTTCCAAAGAATCGGAATTTTCCAAGGTCATGTTTTGTATGACGCTCGGACTTTCCGGTGACGGTTTGGAATCTGAAACTATCCTTCGTCAAACGGTGGTACAGCCAGATCATAAAGATAGCAATACCAGCGTATACAATCGAGTATATCGTTGCTAGGTCATATCTAGGGAAAATGTTGAAGAACACTGTTTTAAAGATAATAGTAGCGAATGTGTCGATTCCACCTTTTGAAGATCCGAATACGAAAGGATACTCAAAATTACCAAAGGAGTAGATGGAAGAAAGTAAGAAAACGGACATCATACCAGGGATTAACAGTGGTAAAGTGACTGTTAAAAACGTCGTTAGAATACTTGATCCAGTTGATCTTGCTGCCTCTTCTAAGCTAGAAGAAACAGATTGAATGGCAGGTTCCATTAAAAGATAGGAGAGTGAGAGGGAAGAGATCCCCATAACGAACACACAACCTTCCAAAGTATAGAGATCGAAAATTGGAGTGGTCCTTCCAAGGAGCTCCACTCCCATGACATTAAATATACCAATAGAGGGACTTAGAATTGCCACCCACCCTATGGATTTGACGAGCGCAGGCATAGTGAGCGGAATAATTGCCAAGATACGGAGGAGTTTCTTTCCAGGAGCGTTGGTTCGAACGAGAATCCACGCATATATGGTTCCAATGAAGGTCCCCATTGCTCCGGCGCCTATACCAATGACTAGGGTATTGTAAAATATAGTGACTCCCGCAAGTCCCCACAATATGTCTATGATCTTTTTAAAAGTAATTGCTTCATCCCTAGTAGGGGCGAAGTACGTACTTCCAAAAAACATCACTACAACAAGTGAAGTGAACATTATGAGAATCAGAATTGTCACGATCGCAGGAAGCCATTCCATGTTGAATCGTGATAACAAATTTTTCGAATTACCTGATTTCTTTAGGTTTGCAATAGATTTGCTAATCGCTGACATCTGATAACATTGATCTGTCTGCTCCATTAAAGGTATCGAATATCAACTCCAGTAGAAATGGAGGCATATAAGTCAAGATTTAAGACGAATAATGGTGAAATGACATCATGAAATCTGTAAGATTTAGAGATGATGGTGGTTATGCCAGAGAAGGAACGTGGGAGAATGGAACAATCAAATTTTGTGGTAAATCGTACGATGCGGATGGGGTAGAAATCCTTCCACCTTCAAATCCTAGTAAAATAATAGCCACAGGTTTTAACTATCAAGATTTAATCGATCGATTGGGTGTGAAGACTCCCAATCGTCCACGTTTGTTTTTTAAAACTCCGAACACAATCACGAGCCATAATAAAATTGCAGAGGTTCCTGCGGGATTATCTGCAGTTTATGAGGGAGAAATTGGAGTTATAATAGGAAAACAATGTAGAAATGTAAAGGTGGGAGAAGAGAGAGAATATATAGCAGGTTTCACTTGTGTGGATGATATATCAATTGCAGAAGAATTAGAGGACGATCCGGGTGCGGTTCGAAAAAGTGGATTTGATACGGCGACGCCGATTGGTCCAGTGATGGCTTCTATGGATTTAGTACCAGAATGTCCAGATATGGAGATTAGAATCAATGGGAAAGTGGAAAGATCTACAAATTTTTCAGGGCAATTATTTTCGATGGGGGAGATATTGGCAGAGATAACCAAATACATAACTTTAGAACCAGGAGACATATTCACAACGGGGACGCCGATAGAGCCAGGGTTGGTTTCTGATGGCGATATTGTGGAAATATACATAGAAGGAATCGAAACGCTACGCCATGGTATTCGATTGGCGAAGTAGAAAATATAGAACGTAGACAATCGATAAAGTAATACTCAAGAAGCAGATGCTTCACAATATGGGAAACGAAAAGAGATATAGAAAGGAAAGAAAAATAAGAGAAGTTGATGTAAAAGACCAAGAATGGGGATCTGATTTTATTGCCGATTTGGTCAAAGCGTACGGATTTGATTTTGTAACATTTAATCCAGGAGCTTCTTTTAGAGGGGTTGAAGAATCAATAGTCAACTATAATGATAACATTCCGAAAGTGATTACCACACCAAATGAGTCTCTGTCAGTTTCCATCGCTCATGGGTATGCCAAAGCAACAGGTGAACCCGCACTTTGTATTTTGCACAATGTAGTGGGAACATTAAATGGATCGATGGGGATTTATAATGCGTTTGCAGATAGAGTTCCAATTGTAATCCTTTCGGGGACAGGTCCTATGCGTAAATCGAAGCGAAGACCGTGGATAGATTGGATCCATACTGCTCAATGGCAAGGAAATTTGGTTCGAGGGTATACTAAATGGGATGACCAACCGGTTCACATAGATGGTGTTGCAGATTCAATAACACGTGCATATAGGATCGCAAATACACCTCCAAAGGGGCCAGTGTATGTAGTATTAGATCATGAAGTTCAAGAATGCAGTCTAGAGAGTCCCATAGAAATACCAAATTTAGACAAATTGATGGCGCCGTCTCGAATGGGGGCAGATCCCGATGCAATAGAAAGGGCGGCAGAGATCTTGGTGGATGCAGAATTACCAGTCATATTTGTTGATCAGGTGGGAGACTCAAGAGCTGCAGTTAATTCCCTCATAGAACTAGCGGAAACACTAGGCGCTCCGGTAGTAGATAAGCGAATGCGCCGTTATAATTTTCCAAATACACATCCTCTTGATCTATCAGGGACTGATGTTTACAAAAATGCTGATGTACTCCTCGCTATTGATGTGTGGGACGTCGACTATTGTACTAAGAAAGAGATTGGGATAACCCATACAATGACAGACCAAATTGAGGGAGAATATAAGATAATAACAATTGGAACTGATGATTTAGAATCATCTAGTTTGATTCCAGAGTATTATGCAATTAGAGAAACTGAAGTATCTATTCTAGCAGATAGTGAATTGGCAATTCCTGCGTTAAAAAATTCAATTGTAGATCGGATTGGAGATAGTAAAAGTATCAAGGAAAAAATACAGAAACGGGCGCAAAAAATGGGTAAAATTCATTCGAAACAAAGAGAGGAATGGAGTTTGTCTATTAAAGAAACATGGGATGAGAAGCCAATAGCACCTTCACGTTTAGCACAAGAAATCTGGGAAGTGGTACGAGATGATGATTGGATACTTGTAAATGGTAGATTGGCATATGGTGGTTGGCCGCATAAGCTCTGGGAGATCAACGAATTTGACCAATACTTTGGAGGAGATTCGGGTGGAGGGGGCGTAGGGTATGGAATTGGAGGTGCAATAGGAGGGGCTCTAGCTTATCTTGATAGTGGAAAATTGCCGATAAATCTTCAACAAGATGGGAGCTTACTGCAATTTCCAAGTGCACTGTGGATAATAGGACACTATAAGATACCCATATTCACAGTGGTGCATAACAATCATGCCCTCTTTAACTCTACAAATCATCGGATGAAATTGGCAGAAGTAAGAGGGAGAGATTCGAGCAGGGAGAGGGCACTTATTGGGACTGGTTTGGACGACCCAATAACTGATTTTGCAAAACTTGCCGAATCAATGGGAGTTTCAGGATATGGGCCAGTTACGGATCCAGAGGAACTAAAACCCACCCTTCAAAAGGCATGGGATGAAATGAAAACTGGAAAACCAGTTCTTGTGGACGTTATCTCACAAGATAGATGAAGATAAAATATCACCAATCGTTCAAATTGAACTTGTCAACCATTTCTTGTTTTAAAGAATTATCTACAGAGTTTGTTTGGGGGAACTGATCCTTCCAATGGTATGGTTTGCAGGCGTTGATTAACATAGTTGAAGTGGTCCTCACACCTTGCTTTTTGAGATCGGGAGGTATTCTTGGGTCGAGATGTGAATTTGGCATCCCCCTGACTATATCAATATCCTCATAAGGGTCACATCTAGTGGAAAATGCGAATAGAACGTCCTCCCAATCGGAGGGATCAATATCCTCATCCACGACAATAACTGCGCGACTTAAAGTTCCATTTGCCAAAGAACCAGCAATTGAAGTTGCAGTTTGTTTAGCGTGTCCATCGTATGTTTGTTTAATAGATACTGCAGTGATATGGGCACCTTGTTGGCATTGTTGGTATATTGCATACACACCTTGGATGTTTGGAATTTCATTTTCAATTGCATCCCACATTCGAGAACTGGTGAGTATTTCAGCCCCTAGTGCGTGTCGCATTGCGGACCCATGCATGGTTGGATTTCCCTGAAGAATTGGATTGTTTCGGTGCCATATTTCAGTTACATTTACCACAGGGTGGAGTCCACCGTGTGTGAAATACCCGGTACATTCCCCAAAAGGACCTTCATCTTCGGAATCTTCGTCCAAAGGAGGTACAAATCCAATGACAGCTATTTCTGCAGTTGCAGGAATGGGAAGTCCAGTTTCTTTGTGCGTAATTACTTCAATTGGTTTTCCCATTAATCCCCCTGCATATTCCAATTCGGGATATCCTGCAGGAAGGGGGGTACATGCGCCTGCATAGGTGTACGGATCTTGTCCGGCGACCATGACAATGGGGGCATGTTCTCCAGCTTCCCAGAAGGATTTGAGATGTTGTTTTCCATGGTGAGTTTCTGCAATTTCTATTGTCATTCTTTTGGGACCAAAAAGTTGAGCTCTATACGGGGCAGCATTCACCCATCCGCCCTCTGTATCAGTTGTGAAAGTTACATCACCAGTTCCGATATACCTTCCACCGTCAGGAGCACGCCATTGAGGAGCTGGAAATGAAAATAAATCAATATCGTCCCCTGTTAGAACATTTTCACGTATGGGACCATCATTGACTTCAAGAGGAGGAAGACGCTCTAATTTAGAAGTCCGAGATCGCCAATCTTTGACTAAGTCGACTCCGCTGACTCCAAGGGGCATTCCCAAAGCTAGCGCTTGGAGGTCACGTGAGACATGTAAATTGGTAGCCACCCTGAATCCAGGATTGTAATCTACGATTGAATCAAAAAGAAGAGCACGGGGTTTTCCAGAAAAGGCGACCTGTTCAGTTATTGCACCTATTTCTAAATCCCAGTGTGCGTTGTTGATGTGTTGTAACAGACCTGCAGATTCGATTGCATCTATGTGGTCTCTAAGGCTAGTGAAAGGTTCGGGCGGCATTATAAGGGTCTTTAAGCCATGCTAAGGGTTGACTCTTTTTAATTCGGCAATTATAAAAATAAAATAGAAAAAAAGAAATTAAGATTCTGCCCTATCTCGAATGTTGTCAAAGAATAGACCGATATCTGAATTTATTTTCCGTTTTACAATTCGAGCACCTAAGGTTGCAAGTCTACCTGTGAATTCGACATCGACATAGTATGTCAGAGTTGTGGACCCATCTCCGTTATCTTCCATGGTCATCTCTGCGGTTGCATCCATTCTACTGTTAGTTTTAGGGTCTTGTCCCTCTACTAATGCGACTAGATTTTCAGGGGGGTTTAGTTCAGTCATTTCGACCTCACCAACGAGGTTGATAGAAACCCCCGCAATCCCCCGTTCGATAACTCCACGATACTTGGTTTCGGAGAGTTGTTCTATTTCTTTTGCCCCAGGAACGCATGAGGCTAGAGCTTCAGGATCAGAAACTAGATCCCATAATTCTTCTCTCGGTAGTTGAATCTGTATTTCATCTTCAAATTCCATGGCTAATGTAATTCTTAAAGGAATAATGAGGTTTCGATATCGTTTTCTCAGAACGTGGCGATACAATCGAGTATGGCGGAAACCGGGAATAAGGTTCGAAGGTATGATCTTGATTGGCTCAGAGTTCTGGTATTTGGGTTGTTGATCATATTCCACATTGCTATTGGGTTTGATGAAGTGGGAATCGCAGTGTATGGGTACGGAAACAATCAGCTGGGTGGTACGTGGTTAAGCCTATTCATATTATTCACTCACGGGTGGAGATTGCCATTGTTATTTTTAATAGCAGGGATGGGGACGTGCTTTGCATTTGGGAATAGAACGACGGGGGAATTCTTAAATGAGCGTTCGTTTCGATTATTGATTCCACTAGTATTTGCAATGATATTTATTCTCATTTTTCCAAGATATGTTCAATTTTTGAGTAGTTCGGGAATGGAAATATCATTCATAGAATATGTCAAAGGGTGGTTTGGAAAATTAGGCTTTATTTCCCATCCACAACATCTGTGGTTTCTCGTGAATCTGTTCATATATTCTTTAGTTTGTGCACCGATATTTGCTAGTATTCGAAAGAATCCAAAGAGTAGGATTGGTGGCCTATTTAAATGGTGTTTCAAGATCCAAAACGGAATTGGATTATTACTATTAATACCATTACCATTGGTAGTTGTTGAATTTGTAATTAGACCAGTTTTACCAGGAGAGGTCGGACTTGGGTATGAATTTTTCTGGTACTTAATATTATATATTACGGGATATTTGTGCATAATAGCCAGAGAACAATTCTGGGAATCTCTTGAAAAAATACGAGTGAGTTCAATAGTACTAGGATGTGCACTTATGCTATCGTATATTGTTATTCTTGTGACAGTGGGGATTGAGGGCTCCGGCGATATATGGGGAAGGGAGGCAATCCGTTCACGGTATATTTTTGAAGGAGGTTGGATGTTAGCAGGTTTTGGATTTTGGGAAGTGCCGATGGGACATCTTGTTAGTATCATTCATTCATTGAATGCGTGGGTGTGGTGTATGGTGTGTTTTTCATGGGGGGCAAAATATCTTAATAAGCCTAGTAAACTTCTCACATATCTCAATCGAGGGGTGTATCCATTCTACATCGTCCACCTTCCTTTCACACTTGTTTCACTTTACTATCTAAAAGATGTGGAACTATATTGGGTATTCAAATTTATAATCATCACAGGAATAACAGGCATAGGGTGTTGGTTGGTATTTGAGATTGCTAAAAGAAATAAAATTCTTCGGATGGTATTTGGGATAAAATAGGACCTACTCGCAATAAGATCCATCGGGTAGTTCGGTGGGAAGGCCCCATTGAGGATCGGTTAGTAAATTATACAGCCCAGGGTCACGTTCTTGAACGAGCTCTTTTGTGTGTAATTTCCACTCGTGTTCGATTTCATCGGATCGATTTTCTTGTGCCCCAAGAATGGACGTTAAACCCCAGTAGATGTACTCAGTTATCATGCATTCGTAAGTGCATGTTTCATCGTCATAAGTATACCAAGCTCCTGCAGGGTATCTTGAAGGAACTGCACTGTTTCCAAGCCAAGGTAAATCTTCATTATAGGTTAAAGATTCTTCGAAATGCCCCCCTCTGGCATTGTCCATTAAATTGGCTAGAGTAGATCCAGAATGTTCCCCAAAGACGTTGGGGTAGGCATTATCATACCCAGCATCAGTGATAACGTGGAGTGTCTCTTCTAATGCCGCGTCGAATGCCCGACTAGGGTTGGTTTCATCTAGAAATTGTTCTTGAAATTGATCAGGAGATCCATATCCAATGTCATGATCCCATCGATCGAATACGCGCTCGGACTCATCGTCATTTACTGTCAAGATCATTCCTACATTTTTCTCCACTATCACTTTGGCCACGGTGGGATTGTCAGGAGTTCCGTCCTCATCGTTATCAATATATTTTGCAAGGACATTTGCGACGTGTTTTGTTTTTGGCTCAGTGAATCTTTTGGTTGCAAGTACAGGAATGCCAAAGACATCTACTTTTTTATCTATTGAGGGAGAGGGAGAATCGGAGATGTATTCAATTTCTAATGCAGTGCAAAATGTTGGTTCAGGTGGGTAGGGGAGTGGTTGAGGAGATGGTTTACTAGATGACTCCATAATAGGAGAGGGTGTGGTTCCATTATTTTTGGCTAGAGTTTGAGGTGTTGGTTCTTCATGGTGCAGAATATCTTCAGAGAGGAGTTGGGGTGAGGGAGTTGAAATTTCAGAGGAAGAAATGGGTTGAGAACACCCAGCTGTAGTAAGCATCAATATTAGAAGTAGTACAAGAAGTGAGTTATTCATTGGAATAGAGATCGAGAAGGGATTTCGCTACGTCGTCCCACGTCGTTGGTTGTGTGTAAGAGGGAGTGAGTGAAAAACACTCTTGAATGAGGTTTGATAGTATTTTTGGTTCTGTTTCATCAGTGCTGAGACAGCCTTGATGTCCAGCCCAATCGCCTAGAGCTCCACTTTTTCTGACAAGACACGGAGTTCCAGATAATAGAGATTCCCCGATAGTTAGGCCATATGATTCATGCGTGGAAAGTGCAACGTGGGCGGTTGCACCAGAATACATTTGTGCGAGTTTGGAAATGGAAAGGTTATTCATAAAAATGACCTGGTTTTGAACACCGGATCGGGTTGCCATATCAACGAGAGAAGACATATAGTTTCCAGAACCAACAATAACGAGATCGTGGTCAGGTAGGAATTGCATCGCTCGAATAACATGTTGAAATCCTTTGTAAGGTTCTAGTCGTCCAACACACAGGATGTAAGGACGGCCCTCATGCTCAAATGGTGGTTGTTGGAAGGGGGATGGATCTATTCCGTTGGGAATTAAAGTGGGTTGGATTTTAAATTCGTTTGAGAGAAGGTTTTTCTCCCAATCACTCACTGCAATTACAGATTTTGCTCGGGATAGACACCAGGATCCAAATGGTTTGTAAAGAGAGAGTAAAATATTTGTATATGTTGTAGAACCTACACCATGGTAATGAGAGGTTACAAAAAGGCGTTTATCCCCCTTAGAGATGGCAGAGAGAAGGGGGACGAGGGAATGGTAATTGTGGGCGTGGAGGATATCACTGGGTGTTTGGAGAATGGCATAGAGGAATTTGGGCAAATGGGAGTAGGAAAATCTACGAATTTCCACCCCGTTTTCGCGAGAGATTGCAGGTGTATTTTTGCGTTTGTCCAGTGTGAATATAGTTACTTCATGTCCTAGATTCACCATACGCTCACTGATAGATGCAACGTGGTGTTCGACGCCCCCAATATTGGGGGGAAATCGAGGTGAAACTTGAATTATTTTCATTGCATCATCTCTCGTAAGTTTGAGTCCACGTCCCACATTCCATCGGTATTCTTCTTGCTTAAAAGTAGTAAGTGGCTACGTAGGAGGGACACTTGTGTGTCAAACAATGAATAAAAAATTTGTAAAGGGCCAAGTGAATCTTTTTGGCCAAGCCACATAGTGGTCAAGAAGATTAATAGTGCCATCACAGCCATAGGAGGCGAAAATGAAAAAATGGCCATGATTGCAGATAATAGGCTCAAAAGGACAAACCAAGGAGATAGTATTAAAAACCACCAATTGAATGGCAACACAAATGAACCATACAGTCCATAATTATAGAGGAGATTTTTGTTCTGTAATAGAACTTTTACGAGACCCACTGCACGGCGATCTTTTTGCAATCTCCGTTTCCAAAAGGCAGAGTGTGCCGCTTCTTTAAATTTTATGTTTGGGTCAAACAATGCTTTGAAATTTTGTTTCCGGATATTCAGGGCAAGTTCTGTATCATCTGCTAAGGAATCTTCAGTTACAGGGACTATGCAATTTTTACGGAAAGCTGAGAATGGGCCGTGGAAAATAAAGGTCGAATCAAAATGAGATTCTAGGAGTTGTATGTAAGATTGTACGTTGCGGTAACCAGATTCGACCTTGCTCCCCCCTATGACTTCTGCATTTGTTCCGGTCACTGCCCCTACAGTTTCATCGGAGAAATGGGAAACTGCTTTTTTTAAACAAGAAGGGTCTAGTAGAGAATCGCAGTCGGTTTTAATTACAATATCGTGAGTGGCTGCAGAATATGCTTCATTTAGAGCAACCGCAAGCCCTCTCCTCTCCGATTCTTGGATTAAAGTCAACTGGATTGTTTTGATGTCTCTAAAGAAAGAAGATATGATAGCGGGGGTGTCGTCTGTGCTGGAATCGATCACAACCAATTCTAGTTTATCAAGAGGGTAGTCTAAAGAAAATAAATCATTGAGCTTCTTTTCTATGATGGAAGATTCATTGAAAGTGGGCAGAACGATACTTACAGAAGGCAAGGATTTTGGGGTATTCAGAGAGGGGGGATTGGGTTGAATTAGAAGATAAAGTAAAACATAGAATAGATAGGGAAAAAGAGTGGCCAGTAAGAATATCAAACTTAGAGTTACCAGCACGTTCATGGATACTGTAGGGGAATCGTTTATAAAATCTTTCTAGATTTTGTCACAGAGGTGATTTGAAGAGAATGGTGCGATGGTGCGGACTGCTACTAAATACATTTTTGCGGCAGATGTGGGAAGGTTTTTGCAGATTGCGAAATGAATGTTTGTAGATGGAAATCCAAGAAAAGACATGTGTGTTAATCCCCACATTGAATGAGATAGAAACAATTGAGATGGTCATCGATGGTTTTTATCAAAATGGGTTTACCAACATACTTGTTATTGACGGGGGTTCGGTAGATGGGACGCGAGAGAAAGCAAAAGAAAGGGGGGCAAAGGTAATAATCCAGTCAGGAGAGGGGAAAGGAAATGCAGTTAGGGAGGCCTTTCAGATGATTGAATCGGAAATAATTCTCATGATAGATGGTGATGGGACATATTTACCAAAAGATGGGTTGAACATGGTTAAACCATTAGAAAATGGGAAAAACCACACGATTGGGGATCGATTTCATGATATGAGCCCAGATGCGATGACCCTACTAAATCGAGTTGGGAATAAGCTAATCAACACATTGTTTTTTAAGATTTATAGGGAAAATTTCAAAGATGTACTAAGTGGGTATCATGCATTTAAGAGGGACTCAGTAGAAGATTTATTTTTGACGTCGGGGGGATTTGGAATAGAAGTTGAATTGGGAATACGATGCGCAAGTGAAGATATTTCCACGGAGGTAGTCCCAATTAGTTATAGGTCAAGAACGGGAGATTCGGTTGCTAAATTGAACCCCATCAGAGATGGCATAGTGATAGTAAAGACACTATACAAACTAGCTCAAACGAGTAATCCTTTATTTTATTTTGGGTCGGTTGGCCTAATTGGGCTGATAATAGGAGGCATCTTGGGTGGATATGCGATTTTTGAATGGTTGTCTCAGGGTAAAATCCACCAGGTGATCATAATTGGGGGGGTGTTTTTCCTACTGTTTGGTGCACAAATTATGATGCTGGGATTGTTCTCAGAAACTATTCTAGAATTGCATAGGGAAAAGAAGAATTCAATTAGAAATGGGTGAATTTAAGAGAGCCGGGTGTTGTCGACGGAAATGGTAGGTGGAGTGATGATTAGAAATCCTCTAAAATGGACTATTGAGCCTCCATTTTCTTTGATATAGGGGGCGATTTCCTGGATTAGGTCTTCCAGTTCTCCTTTTATTTGTAAAACTAGGATATTTTCAAGTTCTAATTCAATTATCCATTCAGATTCGGGAACAGAACCGTCGAGAAAACCTAAAACGATTTTTTGATCAGAGGGGAAATCTAATGCTTCTTCTACAGACTCTAGGTCGAGTTCATACGGATCCATATGCCTAATTGTACGGGGGAAAACAAAAAGACTCCATTTCCGACAGTTATATTAACTGGCCCAATCTTCGATTATTCACGATGAACTCAAATAAGGATATCTCTGCGCCAACGCAGGGCGATCGACTTCTTCCAGGGAACGTTAGCAGTTAAAGAACCAGAATTTACCGAAGTTCGAATTTTTGATACAACGTTGAGGGATGGAGAGCAATCTCCGCATGTTTCGTTTTCGTATAATGATAAAATAGAGATTGCCACATTACTTGACGAAATGGGAACTCATGTGATCGAAGCGGGTTTTCCTGTAAATTCGAAAGCAGAATTCGAAGCTGTGAGAGATATTTCAGAGGGGACCGAAACTACAGTTGCAGGTCTTGCCCGAGTAATAGAAGGGGATATTTTAGCTGCAATTGATTCGGGTGTTAATATGGTGCATGTTTTTGCGAGTACTTCTGATGTTCAAATAGAAGATTCAATGCATTCGACGAGGGAAGAAGTTGTAGAAAAGTCAATAGACTCTGTGAAACTTGTAAAAGATGCAGGGGTGGAATGTATGTTTTCTCCAATGGATGCTACGAGGACTGACTTGACATTCTTAGGAGAAGTCGTTGAAGCGGTGACAGAGGTTGGTGCGGATTGGATTAACATCCCAGATACATGCGGTGTTGCTACTCCAACGAGGTTTGGTGATTTAATTCGTTTTGTGAAAGAGCATACGGAGGCATACATAGATGTCCATACTCATGATGATTTTGGATTGGCAACTGCTAATGCATTGGCAGGATTTGAAGCGGGAGCACATCAAGCCCAGGTATCGGTGAATGGTATTGGAGAAAGGGCGGGGAATGCAGCATATGAAGAAGTGGTTATGGCAGCGATTGCGGTCTATAATGCAAATTTGGGAATAGACACGAGTAGGATTATGGAACTTTCATCGATAGTTGAAGATATAAGTGGAATAGCCAAACCTCCGAATAAGGCGATTGTAGGGGACAATGCATTTAGTCACGAGAGTGGAATTCATGCCGCAGGTGTCATAGAGAATTCGGATACTTTTGAGCCGGGTGTTATGACTCCAGAAATGGTGGGTGCTAGGCGCCAATTTGTCCTGGGGAAACATACAGGAACCCATGCGGTTAGAATGTATTTACGAGAGGCAGGATTCGATCCGACTGAAACTCAAGTTAGAGACATAACCCGCAGAGTGAAAGATTATGGAGCGGAAAAAAAGCGAGTGACAAAAAGAGAATTGATGAGATTTGCACGAGAGGGGAATGTATTTAGAGAGAAGGTTAAAGAATAGTAACGATATCGAAGATGCAAAAGGGTTATAAAGATCAAAAACAAGACGTAGCATAGATGAAAGCCGTTGTTCGAACTAAAGAAGAATTGTTCGTTAGCTGTGCGGCTGTACAAGTTTTTGTAGGGGCGTAACTCGCCATACTAACAACACAATTAATCAGAGTAAGTTCGAAACGCCTATGAGCAATAAGCTAGAAGCAAACAAAAACCGGTATAAAAAAAATAACCAATATGAGTAAATCAACGAACGCAGATCAAGAAAACACAGCAGAAAAATCCAATCCAAAAACGGGTGCACAAGCAGTTGTCGCTTCCCTTGAGGAGGCAGGAGTAAGGGTGATTTTTGGGGTCCAAGGAGGGGCCATAATGCCAGTGTATGATGCATTATACGATTCAAAATTAGAACATATTACGATGGGGCATGAACAGGGAGCGGCTCACGCCGCTGATGCATATGGAATAGTTTCGGGACAGCCTGGTGTGTGTATAGCCACCTCTGGTCCCGGTGCGACCAATCTTGTTACGGGTTTGGCTGATGCAAATATGGACTCAGTTCCTGTATTGGCTTTAACAGGGCAAGTCCCAACTAACTTTGTAGGAAATGATGCATTCCAAGAATGCGATACGATAGGAGTATCGAATCCAGTTACAAAGGCCAATTTCTTTGCAACGGAATCAGAAACAGTGGGTGATCTTGTTTCTCTGGCGTTTTTATTGGCTAGAGAAGGGAGGCAAGGTCCGACTTTAGTGGATTTACCAAAGGATGTCACTCTAGGAGAAGTTTCTAACTGGAAATACAAACCACCGAAATTGCCAGGCCATGTTGAGATTCCAGAGGGGGCAGATGTAAAAGTGATCGAATTGGCAGCAACTGCCCTTATTGATGCTAAAAAACCTGTAATCCTTGCGGGAGGAGGTGTCATTAAGGGGAGTGCTTGTGAGCAACTTTATAAATTCGCTACAGAATTTGAAATACCAGTGGTTACGACAATGCCAGGTATCGGGGCATTCCCAGAAGATCATGAACTATCCCTCAAACCAGCGGGGATGCACGGTACAGGATATGCCAATATGGCGCTGACTCATTGTGATGTTATGCTTGCAGTAGGAACCAGATTTGATGATCGTTTGACAGGCGGTGTAGATACGTTCGCCCCGACCGCAGAGATTATTCACATAGATATAGATCCTGCAGAAATATCAAAAAACATCCATGCAGATTACGAGTTAGTTGGGGATGCCGCAACCGTGCTTGGCCAATTGCATAAAGTGATGCAGGTAAAACCGGGTGCAGAGGGATGGTTGGAACAAATTAAAACTTGGAAACAAGAATATTCCATAGAATATGGAGAACGTGAGAGTAATGGAAAGCCACGGCCCCAGTATATAATAGAGCAACTTTGTGAAGCAACTGAAAGTAATACTATTGTCACAACTGGTGTTGGACAGCATCAGATGTGGGCAATGTTATATTGGACGTATAAAGAGCCGAGAACATGGGTTTCTTCCCATGGTTTGGGTACGATGGGGTACGGACTTCCAGCAGCGATAGGCGCACGTTTTGCTGCGAGTGACGACCAAAAGGTTGTGTGCATAGATGGGGACGGGTCGTTCCTAATGACATTACAGGAACTTTCTGTTGCTGTTCGAGAGGAATTGGACATTACAGTGGTAGTTCTAAATAACGCCGGGATAGGGATGGTGAGACAATGGCAAGATGCATTTTACGGCCATAGAAGAATGGCTTCGGAATATCCATGGGTCCCAGATTTCTCAAAAATTGCAGATGCGTTCGGGGCGAAAGGATTCCTTTTGGAAAATGTAGAGGACGTAGAATCAATTATAAGAGAGGCAATAGAATACAAGGGGCCTTCGGTTATTGACGCTAGGATAGATCCTGCAGAAAATGTATTCCCCATGGTCCCTAGCGGTGGGGCGAATGGTTTGTTTGCACTGACAGAAGAGCATTTGGAGGAACTATAAAATGGGTGAAAAATCAAAAGGTCTCAAGGGGCCAGGTCCTAGTGATAGGCCACATCCAAATGAGCGGAGGAATCCACAGGGGATACGAATTGATCCTGGCAGTTCGGGGGAGCTTCAGAATAGACTAGCAACATTTTCAGCGTTAGTTAAGCACGAGCCTGGAGTTCTAGCTAAAGTTTCGGGGTTGTTTTCACGTCGTCAATTTAATATTGAAAGCCTAACAGTAGGGCCTACAGAGGATGAAAATAGTGCTAGGATTACACTAGTGGTTGATGAAAATGATACCGGCATAATTCAAGTGAAAAGGCAATTGGCAAAGTTACTTCCAGTTATTTCGGTGAAAGAATTATCAGAAGATGCGATAGAAAGGGAGCTTTGTTTGATAAAGATTAGAAACCACTTTGAACAAGGAAGTTCACTTGAAGAACTTAAGAAACAGACAGATAAGGAGGGAGTAGAGATCTTGGATATTAGCGAAGGTATGGTGACAATTGAAGTTAGAGGGGGCCAAATGGATATTGACGGCATGATCGAAATGTTTGATGAGTTCGGGATCGAAGAGGTTGCACGTACAGGAACAGTAGCACTAGAAAAAGGTTCTAAGAAAACAACATGACTAACAAAAAATTCACTACAAACGTATACTACGAAAAAGACGCGGACAGAGCACATATAGATGATAAAACTGTGGCAGTAATAGGATATGGGAGCCAAGGGCATGCACATGCACGTAATCTTCATGATAGTGGTGTGAAGGTGATAGTGGGCCTGAGAGAAAGTTCGTCTTCATGGGAAACAGTTAAAAATGATGGATTAAACGTTGCAACCCCCATTGAGGCTACGAAAGAAGCAGACATAATTATGATGCTAGTTCCGGATACTGCTGCTTCGTCAGTTTATAAAGAAATAGAGTCAGCAATAGAAGAGGGGAATACGTTGATGTTCGCCCATGGGTTTAATATTCATTATAGTCAGGTGGAACCTCCAAGTAATATTGATGTGTCGATGATTGCACCCAAGAGTCCAGGTAATCTTGTTAGGAGGAATTACGTGAAAGATCAAGGTACTCCTGCACTTTTGGCAATATATCAAGATTATACAGGGGAGGCAAAAGAAGTAGCTTTAGCGTATGCAGAAGGTATTGGATGTGCCAGGGCGGGAGTGGTTGAAACGTCGTTCCAAGAAGAAGTGGAATCGGATTTATTTGGAGAGCAAGTTATATTATGCGGAGGGGTGACTAGTCTTATGAGGATGAGTTTTGAGACACTAGTAGAAAATGGATATTCCCCCGAGATGGCATATTTTGAATGTCTTAATGAGTTAAAATTAATTGTAGATTTGATATATGAAGGTGGTTTGATGAAGATGTGGACTGATGTTTCGGACACGGCAGAATATGGTGGTTTAACAAGAGGGCCTAGAGTTGTTGACGAGCGTGTGAAAGAGAATATGGCAGTAGTACTAAAAGAAATTCAAGATGGAACATTTGCCAAAGAGTGGATTGCAGAAGATAAAGCAGGAAGGCCGAAATACAACCAGATTAGGTTAGAAGAACAAAATCATCAAATAGAGGAGGTGGGAGTGAATCTACGCTCGCTCTTTTCGTGGTCAGAAGAAAATGAGTGAAGGTACATTATACGATAAAGTGTGGGATGGCCACAAAGTGAGAGAATTGCCTAATGGGCAGGATCAACTATTTGTGGGATTGCACCTGATACACGAAGTTACTAGTCCACAGGCATTTGGCATGATAAGGGAGAAGAGAATGGAAGTTGCATACCCTGAACTAACACATGCGACAGTGGACCACATAATACCTACAAAGGATCAATCGAGACCATTTAAAGATGATCAGGCAGAACGGATGATGGCGGAATTGGAATCTAATACGCTAGAGGCAAATATTAAATTTGCAGGTCCAGATAGTGGGGATCAGGGTATTGTCCATGTCGTTGGACCAGAGCGGGGATTAACCCAACCAGGGATGACTATTGTATGTGGGGACTCCCATACTTCTACTCATGGGGCTTTTGGATCCCTTGCTTTTGGGATTGGGACAACTCAGATTAGAGATGTACTAGCCACACAAACAATGGCTCTAGGTCGTCAGAAGGTTCGAAAAATAGAGGTCAAAGGAGAATTGGGAGAATACGTCACTGCCAAGGATATAATCCTAACAATAATTCGGCATTTGGGCACAGATGGTGGAGTAGGTCACGTGTATGAATATGGAGGCCCTGCGGTGTCAAAATTAAGTATGGAAGGTAGAATGTCAATATGCAATATGTCAATTGAAGGGGGCGCAAGGGCAGGGTATATAAATCCGGACGAGACCACATATGAGTGGCTTAAGAACACAGATACATTTGAAAAGGATCCAGACAAATTTGAAGAGTTATTACCATACTGGGAATCTATCAAGTCAGAGGAAGATGCAAAATATGATGATGTTTTTGAAATTGATTGTAACAAAATAGAACCAATGGTGACATGGGGAACCACTCCCGGCCAAGGTATTGGTATATCAGAAAAAATCCCAGATCCAAAGTCACTGGAAGAATCAAAACGTGAGAGTGCTACTAGGGCTCAAAATCATATGCGTGTTACACCAGGGGATAAAATGGAAGGATATAAAATTGACGTTGCTTTTATTGGATCTTGTACCAACTCTAGACTGTCAGATCTTCGAGAAGCATGTAAAATCGTCGAAGGGAAAACCGTAGCTTCGAATGTTCGGGCTTTGGTAGTTCCAGGGAGTCAACGAGTGAAGTTAGCAGCGGAAGAGGAAGGACTAGATAAAATTTTTGTAGAATCTGGTTTTGACTGGAGATTGGCAGGATGTTCTATGTGCTTGGCCATGAATGAAGATCAATTGATTGAAGATGAGGCCTGTGCATCTTCTTCGAATAGGAACTTCATTGGCAGGCAGGGATCGAAAGATGGTCGAACTATATTGATGAGTCCTGCAATGGTTGCTGCTGCGGCTATAAAGGGTGAAGTTACAGATGTGAGGAGGATATAAGAATGGGCGCTCCTGCAATAAAATCTGCCAGTGGGAAAGGAATATCCATAAGAGGTAGTGATATTGATACAGATCAGATTATTCCAGCTAGATACCTCAAGGCAATAACATTTGACGGGTTGGGGGAATTTTCATTTAGAGATTTAAGGTTCGATGGAGAGGGCCGAGAACTGGAACATCCATTTAATGACAAGGAGTATCAAGATGCATCCATATTAGTGGTCAATTCTAACTTTGGGTGTGGTTCATCTAGAGAGCATGCACCTCAGGCTTTAATGAGATGGGGAATTGAAGCAATAATTGGACATAGTTTTGCCGAGATTTTCGCAGGAAATTGCTTAGCTTTGGGAATACCAGTAGTTGAGATGGAAGCTGCACAGATAGAGATACTGCAAGAATGGGTAGAATCCAATCCAGGTACAGAAATTCATATAGATATTGTGGCACAAGAAATAAGATATAATGAACAAGATATACAAGTCAGTATCCCAAAATCGCATAGGAAAGCTCTTGTGGATGGGATATGGGATACAACGGCACTGTTGAAATCAAATCCAGAAGAAGTTAAACAGATATCAAGACGAATACCCTATATAAAATGAAAAAAATCTTAGTAATACCAGGAGATGGGATAGGATTGGAAGTAATTCCAGCTACGGTTAGTGTGATAGAGTCACTAGGATTAAAAATTGAGTTTATTAATTCAAATGCAGGGGATGAGATAAAAAAACAAACTGGAAATGCACTACCAGTAGAAGTACTTGAACTTGTGGAAGAAGTAGACTCCATACTGTTTGGAGCAGCGGGTGAATCTGCAGCAGATGTGATACTTCCACTTAGAAGGGAAATAGACTCATTTGTGAATGTGAGACCCGCAAAGGCATATCCAGGTGTAAACGCACTTCAGCCAAAGACAGATTTGGTAATACTTCGAGAGAATTCAGAAGGCGTTTACACAGGGATTGAATCCAGGGTATCAGAAGAAATGGCAACTCTAACGAGAGTGGTAACCAAAACCGCTTCTACTAGGTTGGCAGAATATTCTTGTGAATATGTGAAAGCACAAGGGTTGGATAAATTTACTATTGCCCACAAAGATAATGTGATGAGAATTACAGATGGACTCTTTAGAGAAACTGTAGAGTCAGTTGCGTCTAAAAGGGGTGTGAAAACAGAATCTGCAATAATGGATGCTCTTGCTATGTTGATGGTGATGCACCCAGAAAATTATCAGGTGATTGTTTGCCCTAATTTGGCAGGAGATATATTATCAGATTTGGCCGCAGGATTGGTAGGGGGCCTTGGTCTTCTACCTAGTTCGAACATTGGTCCTAAATGTGCTCTATTCGAACCGGTTCATGGGACGGCTCCAGACATAGCAGGGAGGGGGATCTCCAATCCAATAGCGTCTATACTGTCAGCATGTATGATGCTTGAATACATAGGATACGAGGAGGAAGCAAGACAAATTCGTTTGGCTGCAGAGCAAACTTTGATTGATGGTAAAACTACTCCAGATCTTGGTGGGAAGAAGAAAACAGTAGATGTCGCAGAAGAAATAATATCTAAGTTATAAACGGCGGTTATTGTAGAGATTGTAAATTTTTTGTTAGATCGAAGGGGACGTCTGCTTCTAAGATTACTGCTTGTGCATCCCCACCTATGGAGAGTACTTCCTCAGCGAAGACGGATGGATCTTGCTGTATAGGAGGGAATGTATCATAATGCATTGGGAATGCGAATTTAACACCCAACCAATTTGCAGCTATTGCGGCTTGAAATGGGCCCATAGTATAGTGGTCACCAATGGGCAACGCTGCTGCGTCTGGTTTTAAATAATGGCCAATTACATCCCTCATGTCGACAGACAATCCAGTATCCCCTGCATGGTAGAAAGATTCTCCATTTCCCATTGCTGCGTCTCGTGGAGGAGAGTCGCTGAGGAGGTATCCTGATGGCATATCACCTCCAGCAGAGTATGTGTTTGAATACCCATTTGTATGGTCTGCCCTTTGCATTGTGACGTAGCCAGATCCTACTTGGATGGTGCCACCAATGTTCATCGCAATTGTGGAATCGATCCCATAATCATCAGAGATATAACGAGTTAGTTCAGGAGTAGCCACGATGGTACTATCAGTGAAGGAACCAACATCGCCTATATGATCAGCATGACCATGAGTTAGTAAAACGTAGTCTGGAGGATCTATATCAGTAGGCTTCAGAGAAGTCTTCGGGTTAGTGAAAAAGGGATCTATTAAGAAAGTGGTGTCTTTGATACGCACGTACCAAGTGGAGTGTCCATGCCAAGTAAGTTGCATTGTGTGAATGTGTAGAACTCCACAGATATTTAAGGATCTTAGCTGGAAAATGCAGGTTGAGTGAGGTCGGAATACATATCAAGTAATAAAATCAAGTGAGAATCATGCAATACGTTAGATTTAGAGATCCAGCGGGCTCGATAAGGAATGGAATATTAGAAGGTAATTTGGTTAAATTTTCTAATGTTAGTTATCAACTAGACGAGATAGACCTACTAGCTCCAGTTGAACCAAGTAAAATAATTTGTGTGGGTAAAAATTATGCAGATCATGCAGCCGAAATGGATTCTGAAGTTCCGGACAGTTTGATGTTATTTATAAAAACCCCAAATACGATAGCAGATCCCAATACTACAGTTACAGTCTTAGGGGGGAAAGAGAGAATAGACCACGAAGGTGAATTGGCAATCGTGATAGGCCAACAGTGTAGGTTTGTATCTGAAGAAAATGCTATGGATGTAGTGGCAGGGTATACTGCTGCAAATGACCTATCCAATCGAGATGATCAATTTCAAGAGCAAAATTGGGTCCGGGGGAAAGCGTTCGATAGCTCCCTGCCTCTCGGTCCAGCAATGGTTGACAAAGAAGATGTTCCAGAAAATGCATCAGTGGTGGTCAGGGTTAATGGAGAGATTCGCCAAGAAGGATCGATCGATCAATTAATATATTCAATTCCAGTGATTATTGCAGAAATTACAGAATACATAACGCTTGAACAGGGAGATGTTATTATTACAGGGACTCCTGCAGGAGTAGGCCCACTTAACGATGGCGATGTGGTGGAAGTGGACATTGAAGGCATACCCACTCTAAAAAATACCATTCGAATTCCAGAATGAGCTAGGAGGGTGGGCTTAAGCCTATTCCTTGCATAACCTAATTTATGAAAACGCGCGACCTTTCAGAGCACAGGGAATATGCCCCAGGCAAAAGTACCGGGGAGGTTGCAATAGAAATTGGGAGGGATGAATCAGAGATCATCAATTTATCATCTAATGAAAATCCACTAGGGCCTAGTTTAAATGTGATAAAGACATTGAAGGAAAAATCAGAGGGAGTAAATAGATATCCGAAAGAAGCATCCAAGGACCTGATAAATAAAATAGCACAGAAATGGGGTATTGGGGAAAGCCAAGTTTGGCTTGCTAATGGAGCAGATGGTGCGATAGATTACATATCGAGGGCGATGATAGAACCTGGAGATCGAGTACTTGTTCCAAATCCAGGTTTTGCATATTATGGCATGAGTTCTAGGTTCCATCACGGTGGGGTAGAAGAATATGATATTGGAAAAAAAGAAGGATTTGAACTTTCTGCAGAAAATGTATTTAGAGGATACAAGGGGCAAAAAATAGTATATTTGACTAATCCGAACAACCCAACTGGAGGAATATTCCCCACCAAGGAGATTGAAAAAATAATAGAAGGTGTAGGGGAGGACTCACTGGTAGTTGTTGATGAGGCGTATGGAGAATATTCAGGAAAAAGAAGTTCAATTGAGTTATGTAAAAAATACCAGAATATAGCAGTGATTCGTACTTTTTCAAAGGCATATGGATTGGCTGGTTGTAGAATAGGATATGCAATAGTGCCAGAGGAAGGGTCAAAAGAATACTCCAGGGTCAATACCCCATTTGCAGCTGGTGAACTATCGTGTTATGCGGCTAGTGCGGCGTTGAGAGATGAAAAACACCTGGGTAAATCTATTGAGATGGCGAGATGGTCTAGAGAATACATGGAGAAAAATCTAGATATGAATGTTATGAAAAGTTATGCAAATTTTGTCCTAGTGGAGATAGGAAATGCTACGGAAAGTTTTGAACAATTGAAAAATAAAGGGATCATTGTTAGAGATTGTACTTCGTTCGGAATGCCAGAATACATCAGAGTAACGTGTGGGAATCAAGAACAGACAGAGAAGGTAGTAAAAGAAATAAACAACCTGCAAGAATGAGAATAGCAATTACAGGCACTCCGGGGACTGGGAAAACAACGTGTTCCAAAAATATAACACAGGGGTGTGAAATTTTACATCTGAATGACATAATAAAAGAAAAAAAATTATACCAAGGCTTTGATGAGAATCGTCAAACATTGATTGCAGATATTAAAGCAATAGAGAAGCACTTGGAGGGAAAAGATAACATAGTAATTGATTCCCATATTTCACATTTGTTAGAGGTAGACAAAGTGATAGTTCTACGGTGTCACCCTATAGAACTCAAGAAGAGATTGGAAGGGAGAGAATACAATGAAGAAATTGACATCGAAAAGTCAATTGAGGAGAATGTAAAGGCAGAGTCTCTTGATGTGATACTAGTGGAATCGGTGGAAATCCACGGAGAAAGTAGAGTATATGAGATAGATGGAACTGGAAAGGAACCAAGAGTAATTGTTCAAGAAATAGAAGCGGCGATAGCAGGAGATAGAGACCCAGAGGTAGGTTTGGTTTCTTTTATTGAATATATGTTTGAGGAAAGCGGATAGATTCATTAAAATAATGAAGAGTAGAAATGAAAGTAATAGATGACATTTCAACGATTGCGTCCTTGGAGTAAAAAGGTAATTTCACCACTAGTAGATATTCTAGAAAATAGTTTAATAACGCCTAACCAAATTAGTTTTTTGGGATTAATCATAGCATTTTTGGCAGGTTTTTCTTTTTATACAGGAGAAAGTGGATATGTAGCAGGGGTGGTTTTGATAGCAGTTAGTGGGATCTTAGATCTGCTTGATGGGGAATTGGCCCGAAGGAGGGGTGAGGATTCAAATAAGGGGGATCTTATAGATCATGTATTTGACCGATATGCAGATATAGTGATAATTGGGGGACTTGCAGCGGGAGTGGGGCAATATTTGATTGGTTTTATAGCAGTGACAGGAGTACTGATGACATCCTATGTGGGAACTCAGATCCAGGCGGTTGGTTTTTCAAGAGATTATACAGGTTTAATAGTGCGCGCGGATCGATTTGTGTTGATCATTTTAGCTGTTTTGATAGATATTTCAATAAAAGTCACAATAGGGCCTTTTGATGCAATAACATGGCTATTGATATTAGTCGCAGTGGGTGGCCACATGACTGCTATACAACGTTTCGGTAAAGCGTGGAGAGAAATGGAAAATTGAAGAATAATTGAAGAATTGATGAACGCTTCAGTTTTTATACAAAGAATGCGGAGAAATAGTAGTCATGGTTCAATGTGAAATGTGTGGGAAAGGAGTTGTTTCACCAAAAAGCATGAAAATAGAAGGGGCGATACTACAGGTTTGTCAGGCTTGCTCTAGATTTGGCGTTGAAATTGGGAATACAAAAAGTCAAAGTACAGGGTCAAAATATAAGATTGAACCACGGAAAGCAACTAATAGAAGAGGGGGATTGAAGAAACAGAAAGGACAAGGGTACCATCACATGAAAGAGGTAGACTTAGAATTTAACGAAAAAATTAGGCAGGGGAGAGAAGAGAAAGGGTTATCGCAGGTTGAACTTGCTAAAAATCTCAATGAGAGAGCTAGTTTGATCAAGAAATTGGAGAGGGGAGAAGTACTACCGACCGAAAAGGTTCGGAAGAAATTAGAAAAGCATCTAAAAATTAACTTATTGGAAGATGCAGAATGAAGCGCAAAGAATAACTGGTTAGGGGGTTGAATTGAGCCATGTTCATTCTTATCAATCTGAAAACGTACGTGTGTGATCCGATTGAAATTGCAAAGGCCGCAAATTCTATCTCAAATGAATTGGACGTTAGAATTGCAGTTGCACCTCAGGTGATTCACTTAAAGGAAGTGGTAGAAACAGGAGTAGAGACTTGGGCGCAACATATGGATAAAGAGGGGGAGAAAGTTAGAACAGGAACAGTTACCTCAGCGGGATTATCTGAGGCAGGAGTGAGGGGTAGTTTGTTGAATCATTCAGAACATAGGTTATTACTTGCAGAAATTGATGAAAGCATAAAGGAAGCGTCTGAAGCTAAATTAGAAACAGTTGTGTGTGCAAATAATCCATCCCAAATTGCTGCTGCAACGTCGTTGGATCCAACATTTGTTGCAGTGGAACCCCCAGAGTTAATCGGAAGTGGAATTCCAGTAAGCAAAGCTGCCCCGGATATTGTCAGGGATGCGGTCGAGTCTGCAGGAAAAGTTAACCCAAAAATTCCAGTTCTATGTGGAGCAGGCATATCGAATGGGGAGGATGTTTCTGCAGCGATAGAATTGGGTGCTGAGGGCATATTATTAGCTAGTGGTATAGCGAAATCGAAAAATCCACAGAAATCAATAGAAGATCTATTAAGTGGGATATAGAATAGAAGAATTGGTGTTTAGTCCCACTGATTTATTTTAGTTTGTTCCACCCCATGGAAACTTAAATTGGAAACCTTTACTCCCATTTTCCTAACTGAAATTTCATGGAAATCTTTGAGGAGATCCATGGCAGAAGTGGATATTAAATTTGGGTCGTTTGTGGCAGTTCCAAAAGAAATTTCACGGGTGTGGATTTTATAAGGGGGTTCTATTACTTTAATTCCAACTGTTCGAAAAAGGGCATTATTGGAAGTTGCAATTGAGCCAACATCTTGGGAAAGCTTTTCAATTAAAGCTTTTTTTTCATCGGAATTAACGGTGATGTGTTTAAATGAAGATTCTCTGGAAATACTCTTTTTAGGACCCATGGGAATTACTTTTTTAGAATCCTCTCCGCGGGAAAGTATAGAAAGTGAAATCCCCTTATTACCGTATTTATTTTTAAGATCCCCAGTGGGAATGGTAGCCAACTCCCCTATGAGTTTTATCCCATCGGAATGGAGAGATTTCGCAGTGACTGGCCCAATTCCAGGTAGATTTTCTATAGGCAAGTTGGAGAGGAATTCTTTGGTTTGTTCGGGTTTGACAACTACGATTCCCTTTGGTTTTTCAATCGAACTAGCCATTTTTGCGATACTCATAGAGGGGGCAACGCCAATACTTGAAGGAACACCTACTACAGACTCTATTTCATCTCTCAAAATTTGAGAAAAATTAGATGAAGAAGCCCAAGTTGTTTTACTTGTTACATCCAAATAGGCTTCATCTATACTAACATGTCGGGCGACATCTGAAAAATCTTCAAGGACGGTTCTTACACTTTGGGAAATTTCCCTGTAAAAGTTTTTGTCGGCAGTGCGGTAGTAGCAAGAAGGTTCAAATGAAGGATTAAGTTCCTTGTCAGGGAGGATAGAGAGAGCTTTGGAAATATTCATTGCGCTTTTGATGCCTAAATCCCTGGCCTCGTAACTCGCAGTCGCTACCGCACCTCTAGATTCGCCGGGAGTATAATTCATTCCTACTATAACAGGTTGACCAATCAGATCGGGTTCGCGTAAACGTTCGCAGGAGACATAGAAACAATCCATATCTATATGGATGACTATCTGATCAGAGATATATTTTTTTGGTGAAGAATTGAAGATATAGGAATGGTCCACAAACTTCAGAAGTCCCGCAGAAAATTATAGATTATGGAGTGGGGGGATGGAAAATTGGAGAAGTGGGTAATCGCCCTAGTAGAAATAGAAATAAAAGGGCAAATAAAAAGAAGAAATTGGGTTCAATGAAGCCTAAAAATCCTGAAAATCCAAGGAAACCTAGATAGCCCAATTTATTACAGGGTTTTGGGAGACGTCCTAAAAGAAACAGAAAAAACAAGGCAAATGCGAGGAAAAAATCTGTGTTAACGAATCCTAAAAATCCTGAAAATCCAAGGAAACCTAGATAGCCCAATATATTGAAGGATCGTGCTTCGTCTAAAAGTATCTCTTCAATAGAAATGGGCTCGTCCATGGTCCACTGTTGTTGTTACTAATTATTAAGAGTGTGGGATTTTGATTCTGCAGACATAGATTTGATTTCTAAAATTAAAATTCCATGCGTTTCGTCTTTTGCTTCTATAGTTCCGTCTATGGTTAATTTAGAAAGGGGGGTGGGGCCTATTCGGACTGAATCGTATTGTTTAAGATTTCGAGTTGGGCCAAGAACACGGACTTTTGCTCGGCAGAGATCGGGGTGATTCACACTAGTGAGTGTAATTTCAAGTGGCAATATGTCAGAACAGATTTCTTCGTTATGGTAAAAAAGAACTTCTGCAGGGGAATCTAATCGGGAAATGTCTAAAGCCTCATATGCAAATGCAGTAGGCCTATACCCCCCATGAGGTCCGGGGACTCCTTCCACCAAGCGCAGAGCTTTTAGACTCTGCATCTGATTTCGAATAGTACCAGGATTTTTTCCAGTTTCTTTTGCGATTGATTCCCCTTTAATTGATTTGTCAGTTGTAGAAAAGTCATAGACTGAGAAGAGATTGATGAGAGCGGTAAGAATTTGTTTTTGTACACTAGTTAATTCAACAGGGAGATAAAAAGTAGCCACGGTTGAGATGTAGAAAGGGGAAGAACATAAACTCAAGGATTGGTTTATCAGAAGTAGGGAGATAGTACCATATCTGAAAAAAGTTTTAGGCTTTTAAACCTCCCATTTTCACCGTTGACCCTGGCTACGATGGTAAAATTAGTTATTCCAGATTCGAAAAAGGAATGAAACCTTTCTGAACAGTATTCGGGAGTTCCGCAGAGTACGAATTGTTCGATGATGGAAAATGGGACTTCGTCGCGGAGTTCTTTTGTTGTTAAAGAATCCAAGTCAAGATTTGTCACGTGTTCTATTTCTTTTTGGGAAGCTCCGCCACGTTGTAAGGCTTCTAAATTAGCTTGATTTGAAACTCGAGTTGCAATATGCCGGGTCACTCCATCTAGAGCCACGTCGGCGTCTGATGCTATTGAGAGTGAAGCAAAACATCTTAGATCAAGGTTGGCTATATCTCTATTGACGGATTTTGCTCCAATGGAGATTCTATCACGGGCATAGTCCATCCCTTCAGAAGAAAGTAAACCACCTCCAATAAAAACCCCATCTGCGAATTTACCTGCTAGAGATAGAAGTGATGGCCCCCGCCCTCCAACGTAAATGGGAATGGGAGAAGGGGGAGTGTTGAACTCAAGTGATGCGTCATGGAGCTCGAATTCTTCGCGTATCATTGTTGTTTTTTCTCCAGAAAGTAAACTCCTTATCGCGATGATTGAATCTTTGCAGGCTCCTATAGATCTTGTCTGATCGTAACCAAATGGCCCGACTCCATGGCCCCCTAGTCCAATCCCAAGAACTGCCCTGCCATTAGAAATTTCATCGATAGTTGCTATTGATGCAGCGGTTAACCCGGGATTTCGGGAAAAGGGATTGGTTACTGCGGGACCAACCCATATATGATTGGTATTATGTGCAGCGAATGCAGACCATGCATATGTATTTCTACGTAAAGATTGATCGGCTACTGTTAAGCCATCATAATGTAAGTTCTCAATTTCATTCACTGTCGTGCGGAATTCGTCGAATGTGGTGCTAGCAGGATAATTCACGCTAACTTGAGGATATTTGTTTTTCATAATCACACAAAGGGTCTTGCTGAATGCCAACTGAGATTAGCTAGGTTAATGTTTAAGGAGATTGATAATGGAGTAGGTATGAAAGACTTGACCATTCTTGTCACGGGTGGGGCGGGGTTTATTGGATCAAATTTGGCAAATAGATTATCTGTTCAAAATGAAGTGATTGCGATTGATAATGAATATCTGGGGACTCCTGATAATTTGGATAAGTCGGTGGATTTTAGACGGGTCGACGTGTTAGATGAAGATCTACCGGCAGATGTTGATATTATTTTCCATCTCGCAGCATTATCATCGTACCAAATGCACAAAGAAGATCCAATTAAAGGGGCAAGGGTGAATGTGGAAGGGTTCATCAATACTGTAAAGCAAGGAGTGGAAAGTGGGTGTGAGAGGGTAGTTTATGCATCTACTTCTTCTATATATGGAAGTAGAAAAAAACCTACATCGGAGTCGATGGTGGTAGAAGCACATACAGGTTATGAAGCTTCTAAATTGGCTCGGGAGAGGTATGCAGAATATTTCCATAATGAGTATGGAATTCATATAGCAGGATTGCGTTTTTTTTCTGTTTACCAAGGGTATGGTGGTAACGAATCGCATAAGGGAAAATATGCAAATATCATTGCTCAATTTGCAGAAGAAATGGCTAATGGAATTGAACCAGAAGTTTATGGGGATGGGACTCAAACACGGGATTTCACACATATTGATGATATTACTAGGGCCACTCAGATGGTTGCAGAAAGAAAAATATCGGGTGCGTATAATGTAGGAACCGGACGGCCAGTTAGTTTTAATGAAATTGTCGATATGATCAATGTGGAATTGGGAACAGCTATAGAAGCAAAGTATATAAAAAATCCAATACCAGAATCAATTTATGTGCATGACACTTGTGCAGATTCAACAAAAATATCTGAAGCTACAGGGTGGGTTCCCGAGATAGGATTAGAAGAGGGTATTAGAAAGGTTTGTTCTGAATATAAATAGGAGAGGGTATTAATCAATAGAATCGGTGGACCCATCCACAGGAGATTCTACATCTTCGTC
>DASO01000011.1:37417-55513 GCA_002503845.1 Euryarchaeota archaeon UBA24
AGGAGATTCTACATCTTCGTCAGGGGAAGGTTCCATTTCGAAGTCGCCTACGCCGGAACTAGGTATTATATCAACACTAGCTAGTCGGTCGCCTTTGTCCACATCCATAATTGTAACCCCCATAGTATTTCTTCCAATTAGAGAAATTCCATCGACGATGGTCCTCATTATTTGTCCTTTTTCAGTGATGGCAATCAGATGATCCCCCTCTCTAACAGTTTTTATTGCGCAAACACCTCCATTTCTTTTGACAGTTTTGATATCGATGACACCTTTTCCATTTCTCGATTGGATGCGATATGCATCAAGTAGGGATCGCTTCCCATATCCATGTTCAGTTAGAGTTAAAATCCAACTTGAAGATTCTCCGACAGCTGCCACACCCGCGACAGAATCTCCACTATTTAGTCGGATTGCGCGTACTCCGCGGGCAGAACGTCCCATGGACCTAACCTGCGTGTCGGCGAATCTAATGCTTTTTCCATTATTAGTGGAGATGACTAGTTCCTGAGTACCATTTGTAAGAACCACATCTACTAATTCGTCTCCGTCCTCTAATTTGGTTGCCACGATACCAACAGTACGGATGTTTTGGAAAGATTCAACAGAGGTTCTTTTTATGTATCCATCTCGGGTTATCATTGTAAAATATTCGCCCGGTTCAAAGTCAGTGGTGGCTACAACTGCAGCTATTTCTTCGCCATCGCCTAGCTTCAAAACATTTACGGCGGATACACCCCGGGCCGTTCTACTTTTAGTAGGTACATCGTATACTTTTAATCGATATACACGCCCTAAATTGGTGAAACAAAGGAGATAATCGTGGGTGTTGGCAAAGAATACAGTTGCGACTTGGTCTTTATCCCTAAGTGCAGTTCCAATGATGCCTTTCCCGCCGCGGTGTTGGGCTTTGAAAGTGGAGATGGGCATTCTTTTAATATAGTCGGATTCGGTGACCACTATAACCACATTTTCTTGAGGTATGAGGTCATCCCTACTGACCTTTCCAGTGTCTGGTACTATTTCAGTTCGCCTCTCGCTAGAATATTTTTCACGGATTTTAAGGAGCTCTTCTTTGATTACTTTTAAGAGTTCAGATTCATCTGAAAGAATAGTTTCTAGCCGTTTAATTTGGTCGAGTAAATTGGCATGTTCTGACTGAATTTCAACAGATTCCATCTGAGTGAGGCTACCAAGTTGCATTCGGACTATATGTTCTGATTGAACTTCGGATAATCCAAAAAGATCACGTAATGCTTGTTTTGCGTCGGTTCGGTTCGATGCTCCACGGATTGTATTAACGACGTCATCGATCCTTTCGAGTGCGATTAATCTGCCTTCGAGGATATGTGCCCGCTCCTCGGATTCATAGAGATCAAATTCAGATCGTCTAGTGACGACTTCCTTTCTGTGGTCAATGAAATAGCATAGAGATTCTTTCAGATTCAAGATTTGGGGTTGGCCATCGACCAAAGCTAGATTGATCACTCCAAATGATGTTTCAAAAACCCTGCCAAGAAGTTGGTTTTGGACGACATCAGTATTTGCTGACCTAGATAATTCAACTACGACTCGTATACCATCTCTATTGGATTCATCACGCAGATCGGTAATGCCTTCGATGACACCATCATTGGCTAGATTGGCTATGTGAGTTACCATTCTAGATTTGTTTACTTGATAGGGAATCTCAGTTATAACTATTTTATCGCCGCTGTCAGATGGCTCGACTTCATAACTAGCTCGGATTCTGATGCGTCCACGGCCAGTGGTATAGGCATCGTGAATCCCTTCCCTACCAACTATTGCACCTCCAGTTGGAAAATCAGGTCCAACAACAGGTCCAGGGTTATCGGGTAAATCTATAAGATCGGTGACATCGCAATCGGGTTGGTCAATTATGTGAACGGTTGCGTCAATTAATTCTCCGAGATTATGTGGAGGAATGTTAGTACTCATCCCGACAGCAATTCCAGAAGACCCATTTAATAATAATCCAGGAATTTGAGTGGGCAGAACAGTGGGCTCTGATAGGCGATCGTCATAGTTTGGTTGGAAATCGACAGTGTCGCGGTCAATATCTGAAAGATATTCTTCAGTTATTTTTTCCATTCGGGCTTCGGTATACCGCATTGCTGCAGCGTGATCACCGTCAACAGATCCAAAATTCCCTTGGCCTTCTATGAGAGGATATCGCATGGAGAATGGTTGCGCCATGCGGACGAGAGCATCGTAAATTGCAGAATCGCCATGGGGATGGAAATCCCCCATGGTTTGGCCAACGATGGAAGATGCTTTTCGAGGACTAGAGCTGCTTGTGACTCCTATTTGATGCATGGCATATAGAATTCGCCTGTGGACAGGTTTGAGTCCATCCCGAACATCGGGAAGTGCCCTTCCAGCGATAACACTCATGGCATAATCAATATAAGATTGCTCCATTTCTTCTTCGATCCGAACACGGAGAATTCTATCTTCGTTTGTCGGATTTGTAGGTTGGTTTTCAGAACTCATGATGTAATTAGAGATAAAGTATTATTGTTAATTTAGTATTATATATCGACCCATGCGGCATCTGTAGCGTGGTCTCGAATAAACTGTTTTCGGGGTTCGACTTCATCGCCCATTAAGATTGAAAACATTCGATCCGCATCTGCTGCATCTTCGATCGTCATTTGTTTTAAGTAGCGTGTGGAGGGGGACATCGTAGTCACCCAAAGTTGTTCAGGGTTCATTTCTCCTAGTCCTTTAAATCGTTGAATTCCAGCAGGGGACCCTTTGCATATTGTGTCTATTATATTATCACGTTCCGCATCAGTCATTGCGTCATATGTTGTATTTTTATAGCGGATTCGGTATAGTGGGGGCTGGGCTGCATATACAAACCCACTTTCTATCAAAGGCTGCATGTGACGATATAAAAAGGTCAACAACAACGTTCGGATATGGGCTCCATCGACATCCGCATCAGTCATTAGTATAATCTTGTGATATCTTATTTTGCTTAGGTCAAACTCCTCTCCGATCCCAGTTCCAATGGCGGTGATCAGAGATCGTATTTCTTCATTCTCAAGTATGCGGTCGAGACGGTGTTTTTCTACGTTGATGATTTTGCCACGGAGGGGGAGAATTGCTTGAAATGCCCTGTCACGGGCTTGTTTCGCAGAACCACCTGCAGAATCCCCTTCTACTATGAAGATCTCAGACTTAACAGGATCTCGAGATTGGCAATCTGCCAATTTTCCAGGTAGAGAAGTAGAAGAAAGGGCATTTTTTCTTCGGGTTAGATCAGCAGCTTTTTTTGCAGCACGGCGTGCTTTGGCTGCTTGTAAAGATTTTTGTACGATGAGGGTCGCTGTTTTTGGGTTTTCTTCGAAATAGGTTGATAGACCCTTATGGACAGAACTTTCTACGATTCCCCGGACTTCGGAATTTCCAAGTTTGGTTTTTGTTTGACCTTCGAATTGGGGATCGGGGTGTTTAACTGAGATGACAACGGTCAACCCTTCTCGAATATCGTCTCCTTTAAGAAATTCATCTATTTCTTTAAGCATTCCTCGTTTGTCTGCATAATCATTTACACATCGTGTTAGTGCTGTTTTAAATCCGGTTAGGTGAGTTCCTCCTTCACGTGTGTTAATATTGTTTGCAAAGGTGTGAATCGAAGATTGGAGATTTTCTGTAGACTGTAAGGCGACTTCTACTACAACCATGTCCACTTCATTTTGCATAAATATTACATCTTCATGAAGTGCAGTCTTAGTTTCGTTTAGGTATAATACCAACTCTTTAATTCCACCATCATATTTGAAACTTTGGCTCTCACCAGTGCGTTCGTCAGATAGGACAATAGTTGCGTCAGGATTCAAAAAGGCTAGTTCGCGTAGGCGAGAAGACAAAGTAGAAAAATTAAAATCTAAATTTTCGAATATATCAGAATCGGGCCAGAATCGAATTGTAGTCCCTGTGCTGCTAGTGGTACGATCTAGTTTTTCGAGTTCTGTTGTTGGCGATCCAACGCCATATGATTGCGACCACACACACCCTTCTCTCTGGACTTCCACATCTAGTCTGGAAGATAGTGCATTCACCACAGAAATTCCAACTCCATGAAGACCACCGGAGACTTGATAGGATTTATTATCGAATTTCCCACCTGCGTGGAGGGTGGTCATGATGACCTCTAAGGCTGGAATTTTATATTCGGGATGTATGCCTACAGGGATACCCCGACCGTTATCAGAAATGCTTGCAGAGTTATCCTTATGGAGAGTTACTTCGATTAAATCACAATGGCCAGCTAGAGTTTCATCCACGGAATTATCCACCGTTTCATAGATGAGATGGTGAAGTCCGCGCTCGTCGGTAGAGCCAATATACATGGCAGGTCGTTTTCGGACTGCTTCTAAACCTTCTAGCACTTGAATATGTTCAGCACCGTATGCATTTTCACCTGACATTAGAACCTTAATAAATATAGGCGTTCCAGGGGTTTAAAGGCGTGGATGGCGTTCGATTTAGATATATTGAGGGTTATAAAATGAGATATAGTATTAAATTGCCCACAAATGGGAGACGAAGTGGCCTAATTTTAACACGTAAGTGTGGGAAACGTTAATCGAATTGTTTTAACCCATCCCAAATATATGGCGGATTGAGAAATGGATTCATCCCAGTTGAAACTAGGGGAAAATGACATAGCAGAGAAATTGGCAGCGAGCCAGCGGCAGATTTCAATAGCCGAATTTTTTGAAAAAAATAAACATATGCTGGGATTTGATTCCAGATCCAGGGCATTGGTAACTGCGATTAAAGAAGCAGTTGACAATGCGCTAGATGCTACGGAAGAGGCAGGATATTTACCAGACATATATGTTGAGATTCAGGAATCTGGAAAGTACTATACGGTCATCGTTGAAGATAATGGACCGGGGATTACAGAAAAGCAAATTCCAAAGGTGTTTGCCAAGTTACTCTATGGGTCTAGATTCCATAGAAGAGAACAGTCTAGAGGACAGCAGGGCATAGGTATTTCATCAGTAGTACTTTATTCCCAATTGACTTCGGGAGAGCCAGTTAAAATAACTAGTAGGACATCTAGTAAGAGCGAGGCCCATTATTTTGAATTGTTCATAAATACTGAAAAAAATGAACCAGAAATACGCACTCATAAGACGAAAGATTGGGATCGCCCCCATGGAACGAGAATTTCCTTTACACTAGAGGCAGATATGAGATCCAGAGTTCAATTGCATGAATACATTAGATATACTGCTATAGCAAACCCCCATGCTCGCGTGGAGTTAGTTGAGCCAAGAGAGCATTTTAAATTTGAAAGAAGTACAGAAGAAAAACCGGCGGTGACTGAATCAATTCGTCCGCATCCCCATGGTATTGAGGTGGGGTATTTAATCAAAATGTGCGGAGATTCAGAGACAGAAGCCATGTTGAAGTTTTTACAGGAAAAATTTTCTAGTGTTGGGCAGAAAACTGCCAAGGAGATAATAGGTAAATTTAGAGATATGCACTACGGTAGAGAAATGAAATGGGAAATTCCAGAATTAAAGGGGATAAAAAATGAACTTGAATTGGGATTTTCTTCGAAAGGGTTGTCTAATCTAGAAATACCAACAAAAGCCATTAATCGGATGAAAAATAGATTGGAAGAAAAAGACCAAATCACATATATAGAATTTGAAGAGGCAATAGCAGAAAGTCTGAATTCGGTTGAAGATTCTCCAAGAGATAGACTAGATGGGAAATCCCAAAAAGTAGTTAGGGATATTATTTGGAATAGATTTAAAGAGACTCAGATTTTGTATCTCATGGGATTGATAAACACTGTGACAGATTCTAGAAAAGAAGAAGAATTGGTGCGAAGAGTTTCAAGTAAAATTGTACGTATTTTACAGAGAAAAACATATAGAGGTAGAATAACAAAAAATGAATTAGAGCAATGTATTTTAGAAACAAATAATAGAAATGATGGGCGGGTTGGCGGATCTATTGGAGAGGTCTCAAGAGAGAAAATAGTTAACGGTATTTGGGATGAATTGAAAATAATTGAGGACCCAATTCCGAAAATTTCTGTACTTAAGAAGAACAAAAATGCTATGTCGAATTTAGTTACTGCAATGCAATTGACAGATGTGAGAGCACCTCCAACTAATTGTCTTTCTCCCATTGGAATAGACAATATAGAATCGGGAATGCGTAAAGAAGTGGATGCAGAATTCTTTTCATCAAATAGTCGCGAGGCGATAGCGTATGGAGGAGATCCAATCGTGATTGAAGCGGGTTTGGCCTACGGGGGGAATTTAGAAAAAGAAAGTTCAATTGAGCTAGTTCGATTTGCGAATAGAGTGCCACTAGTTTACCAACAAGGGGGGTGTGCAATCACAGAGGTAGTAAGGAATATTGATTGGAGAAATTATGGGTTGGATCAATCAAAGGGGAAAGGGATTCCAAGGGGACCCATGAGCCTAGTAGTCCATATCGCTTCGACAAATGTTCCGTTTACAAGTGAATCAAAAGATGCAATAGCAAGAATTCCGGTGATGGAAGTTGAAATTGAAAAGGCGATAAGGGATGTATCTAGAAAGCTCAAGAAATATTTACAGAAAAGGGATGCATTCCAGAAACAAAAACTGAAACAGGATGCACTTTCACAAATTCTTCCTAAAATTGCAGAAAGAGTGGCAAAAATAACAGAAAGGGAAATGCCACCAGTTGATCTAGTTCTTGCCAAAATAATAGGGAATGTGACTATTTCCCGGGTTCGGAAAGGTGACAAAATGGAATTGACTATTACCAACTATACTGGTGGGAATTTGGAATTGGAGATAACAGAAATCACATCTAGAACACCAACTAAAATTTCAGAAGGATTGGTGGTAGATATAGGGGAAGAATGGTTTATAAAATGGTCCCCTAAAATTAAGAAAAATGAATCCAAGATGTTGTCATATAGTGTAGATGAAGATGCAAAATTTGATATAGATATTAAAGGGATTGAAAAGGAGAAAATGGTGCTAGATATATGAATTCCAAAGGGCACAAAAAGCTTATTGAAATTGCGGAGAAATTTTATGACCAATTTATGGAAGGAAATGTTCCTTCAATGCAATTGCCAACTAGAAATAAATCAAATATTGTATATGATGAAGACTTAAAAGTGTGGGTCTATGGAGAAAAAAATACAACTAGAATTGCAAATAATATAGGAGGTGCAACGAAATTATTAAAGGCTTCATTTACGATTGAATTTTTAACTAAACAACTTAATGAAAATAGATCTTCAACGCTGAGAGAGTTATACTATATATCAGAAAGTTGGAGAGAAAAAGAGGCAAAATTTACCGCTCAGGAAGAATCTAATCAGCTAATTGAAGATCTAGAAATAGTATCAGGGGTGAGACGGGAAGATTTTCATATGCGTCCTGAAGAATCGGGTGCTACGGTGATCGGCCCTCTTAAAATTGAAGAAAAAACACGAAGAGGGGAGCGTGAAATTCACTGTCAAGAGGATGTTGGAGAAGGGGGTTATCAAATTCCAGCAAACACAGATAGGATTAAATTTATTGATCACTCTGCAGATTTTGTCATGGCGGTTGAGACAGGGGGTATGCGGGATCGCCTAGTTGAAAATGGATTTGACGAAGATTATAATTCCATTATTGTTCATTTGAAGGGACAACCTGCTCGGGCGACTAGGAGGTTGATAAAGAGGTTAAATGAAGAGCTTGGCCTTCCAGTGTTAGTTTTCACAGACGGGGATCCATGGAGTTACAGAATTTTTGGATCTGTGGCATATGGATCTGTTAAAAGTGCACATTTGAGTCCAGAGCTTGCCACCCCTGCTGCACAATTTGTGGGGATTCAACCAGTAGACATCATAGAATATGACCTCCCCTCAGATCAATTGGCTGATGCAGACATAAACGCTTTAAAAAGTGAACTTCAAGATCCAAGGTTTCAGGGCGAATATTGGACCAAACAAATAGAACTGCAACTCGAATTGGGTAAAAAGGCAGAACAACAAGCACTAGCTTCTAGGGGTTTGGACTTCGTTACTGAAGAGTACTTACCAAAGAGGCTTTCGGAAATGGGAATTATATAAATAATTAATTATAGGCAAATAAAGAGGTGTTCACACCAGATGTACCGCAATAAGTACATCCAAAGGTCCCTATGATATATCCTTGTTTACAGTTGGGGCAAGTTGATTTTCTTGAGATCATGATCTTTTATGAATATTCTTCTGCTCAAGATTATATATATCTCAGCCTAGAGCGTGGTGAAAGTGAAAATGGACATACAGAGATGTGATGATAGTATGACTCAATCCCTTGAATGGGCGGATCGTTTTCTCCCGGTGCGTTTATCCATATCCACTGGGTACACGATCCAATGGAACTCATACAGTTTGCAAATCGTCTGAGAGAAATCGAAGACGAACCATCAGATCTCTCGATTCGCGAACTGATAGTAGACCTGTTCAACGACGAGAATTCCGACGTGAAAATTGTTGTCAGATTTCTCTTGGGACGTGTTTTTCCTGCATGGGATGATCAAAAAATGGATATCGGACCTAGTCTTTGTTATAATGCGATAGCTTCTGCGGCGGGTTCGGATGTTACAATCGAAGATATTGAAAATGATTTAGCAAGTCTTGGCGAAATAGGAGTTGTTGCTGAAAAATATAATTCTGGTTCTCAGCGGGGGTTGTTTTCATTTGGATCGGAAGAAACAGCCGCCATGACCATATCTGAATTATATTCAGATCTATATACCATAGCTTCTATTCAGGGAACGGGGAGTTTGGAAAAAAAGCGCCGTGTTCTCTCAAATTTATTCAATTTATGTGGACCTATAGAAGCTAGATATCTCGCGAGATTGGTTTTATCAGAAATGCGTATTGGCGTGGGTGAAGGGGCAATTAGAGATGCCATATCAGCAGCTTTTGACATACCAATAGCAGATGTTGAAAGGGCCCTTCAAGTTTCAAACGATTTTGGTTTTGTAGCAGAAGTAGCCCGGGATGAAGGACTTGAAGGGGTGCACAAAATTAAATTAAAAATTGGAAGGCCCATTAGCTCAATGTTGGCTCAATCTAGTACTATTGAAGACGCACTTTCTACCTGGAAACGAATATCGGTAGAACCAAAATATGATGGTGCTCGAATTCAAGCGCACTATAATGGAGATTCAATTCGTCTTTATTCTAGGAATATGGAAGATGTAACTAATCCACTTCCAGAAGTAGTTGAATTCCTCCAAGAAAATCTTTCTAAGCCTGCTATTCTTGATGGAGAAGTCGTTGCTGCAGATTCTGATGGAAATTCACTACCATTCCAAGAAGTTCTTCGGAGATTTAGACGCAAACATAATATTGAAAAAGCCCGAAAGGAAGTTCGACTCAGACCTTATTTTTTTGATTGCATTCATGCGGATGGGATTGACCTGTTAGATTCCCCATTGTCCTTGCGCAGGGGGCACCTTGATTCTATTTTAAAAAAGGGGAGTTCCCCCCTTGTTCTCACCGATGATTCAGAGCAAATAAAGAAAATGGAATTAGAATTTTTGGAAAGTGGGTTTGAAGGGATTATGTTGAAAAATCCAGATTCATTATATGCACCGGGGAAGAGAGGGAAAAATTGGTTAAAATGCAAACCGAGTGTTGATACCCTTGATTGTGTAATCACGGGAGCAGAGTGGGGGAAGGGTCGTCGGGCGAATTTTTTGGGAGCGTTTGAACTCGCGGTTATTTCGTCGGCGGATGATTCAGGTATAGTGTATAAAAATGTTGGTAGAGTGGGGACGGGGATTACAGATGCAGAGTTAGAATCGATGACCGAATTGTTACGTCCATATATAGAAAACCAAACTGGAAAAATGGTAACATTAACACCAAGAATTGTCCTGGAAGTGGGATACGAAGAAATCCAGCGTTCTTCTAATTATTCTTCGGGATATGCACTTAGATTTCCGCGAGTAGTCGCAGTCCGTGGCGATAAAAAATCAAGTGAAGCAGATACCTTAAAGAAAATTGAACAGTTATTTAAGTCATAGGCAGGGGCTATACTGGATGGCAGGTGTTGGAGAAACTATCAGAGAAAAGGTTTGATTAAACAGAAGTATCAGTGCCGAGGTATGCAGCTACATCTGCTTGGGTTATGATTCCAACAGTAGTCCCAGAGTCCATAACAACAATGGCTTTGTAATGGTACAATAAACTAGAAATTTCATCTAGGGTGGAATTTTTACTGACAGTTGGGAAACTCTCCCCCATGATTTCGCTCACAGATAAATCACCTATTTCTGCATATTTTGCATGGGACTGAATGACGTCAGAATCGCTAATAGAACCGACAGAAGATCCATCCTGAATTACAGGTAATTGAGAATAGCCAGTGTCCTGCATGCGCTTAACGGTGGCCTGTACTGTGTCTGCAGGAGATACGCTGATAACATCCTGGTGCATTAAAACCTCTGCACGAACCAGAGATCCAGATTTCTCATCCATAGCGTTCACGATCCTACGGAGTGTTGATAATCGGGGGTCGACATCCCCTCCTTCTATTCTGGCTATCAAGGGTTGAGACACTCCTGCTCGCATCCCAAGTTCATTTTGAGTTAATCCAAGCTCGATTCTTCGATTTTTGAGAGATTGGGGGGTAGGCAACTCCATAAAAATAATAACCAGGAGTAATACATAAGTGTTTCTTGAGGAGATTAGGAGGATGGCATAGCAATACTCTGTGTCCGAAGCGTTGAGGCTTTATGTATAGAGGCAAGTAACATGGGATGATGACTACTACCTCTGATACGGATTCTCGAATAAGTACAAGAAGAAAATTATTTTCAAATCCATATGGACCCGAGTTGGGGAACGTGCCTCAGCAAAAAATGGGTCGAGAGGAAATGGAAGAAATTGTAAAGACGGGGACGACAACAATTGGGTTGTCTACCGCAGAAGGTGTGGTATTGGCAACGGACATGAGAGCTAGTTTGGGAGGCAGATTTATTGCAAGTAAAGATGTTCAAAAAGTAGAACAAGTACATCCAAATGCTGCAGTGACCATGTGTGGATCGGTAGGGGGAGCTCAGGCTTTTATTCGTTCGCTAAAGGCAGAAACCAATCTATATGGAATGAGGAGAGGCAAGGAAATGAGTATCAAAGCACTTGCTACATTGGCTGGAAATTTCCTTAGAAGCAACTGGACTGTATTTTTAATATCTCCAATATTGGGAGGAGTGGATAAAGAAGGGAATCAAGTATACAGTTTGGACATAGGGGGAGCAGTTATGCTAGATAATTATGTTGCTACAGGTAGTGGAATGCAGTTGGCGTATGGGGTACTTGAAGACAAGTATGAAGAGGGAATGACCAACAAAGAGGCTTCTTCTGTTGCAGCACAAGCGATTAAAAGTGCTAGCCAAAGAGATGCGGCTAGTGGGGATGGAATTTATTTATCAGTGATTACAGAAGAAGGTGTAGATATCCAAGGTTTCAAAGACTTTAAAGGATTGATATAAGGATATCAAGAATATTCTCCACCCCTTGTAAAAGTGCGTCGAACAGGGCGGATATGCCGCCAATATCAGGGGCGATGAGGGGGATAATTATAAAGGGAAATAGAAAACTAGCGATAATACTTCCTATATTAGTCATTGCGACTATCATAATCAATTTGAATAAGGGTACATCATATAAACTAGACAAAAGAGATGAAGTTGATGCGTCTTTATTGTCAAATAGGTCATTTAGTTTTTCAAGGTCTGATGTTGAAATTGAAAGGTATTTTAGTTCAATATATCCCGCGAACCACCCAGGGGCCAATAAAGGGTTGAGACTAGTTGCCCAAGCGACTAGTCCACCAACGGCTGCACTAGACCAGTGCGCACCAGCAAGTTTGGCGAAGGTGAAAGCGAAAATGGCATTAAACAAAACCCAGGAAAAGAAGAGTCGGAGTAGAAACATATTTTGTACCCCTGCCATGACCAGTAAAATGAAAAAGGAAATGAATGCCAACGCTATGAGATATCCGATGAGTTTGAAAATGGGAAAACGGGTTTTATGTGAAAGTTGAGTTAAAGAATCAAGAGGCGGGAGATTCTCAGGATGCGAAAGATACTGTTCAATTCCAGAAACATGACCAGCCCCCACTACTGCCACTATATTCGTCTCTACAGAGGCTATTTTTAGTAGTTGATGGGCAATATATGCATCTCGTTCGTCGATGAGTGCCTGTGCTCCGCGGGGGGAAAATTTACGGAATTCAGCTATCATGGCAGTTACTATATCAGTATCTTCCGCAGTAGAGGGGTCATACTCATTTGAAGTAAGGAAAGAATTGAAACTCGTGATGCTAAATATGAGTTCCCAAACTAATTTTATTTTTTGTAATGGAGAAATGCTATTCCAGAATCGATTTATCGTTATTTGGATATCTCGATCCACCAGGGCCAAATTAATTTGATTCTCTCTCGCCACATCTATTGCCGCCTTCATGTCCGCACCGGGGGTAACGCCGAAATGTTTTGCTATTTTTTTCTGGATTGTGGAGAGTAACCAATATGCTAAAAATTGGAAAACTGCTTTGTTATTTAGGAATTTGTTTGGGGCTAATTCATCGGGGAAATCATCGCAAAGTTGCTTGTATCTAAGAGTATCTAATTCAACTGCGACTACATCGGGGAGATCAGTTTCAATCGTGTGAGTAACTAGATCCACACTATCTTTTGAAACATGAGAAGTTCCAAGAAGTTTAATAGAACCTATAGGGGTTCCAGAAGTCATAGGGTTGATTGTACGTTCGCTGGGTTACATGTATCGAATTTGTAGATCTATTTAAATACTACAGAGATCAACGTGAAAGAGTATGTCCGAGGAGGTTCGTTTATGTCCACCAACAGATCGCAAATGTATTTTATGCGAGAGGGTGGAGGAATGGGATGGGGAGACTAGTAATTGGGAAATTAGAGAGATAAATGGCAAAGAGATGGTAGGCGAGAAGTTCTGTATGCATGAATGGGACATAACAGGAACTCACAAATCAATCATAGAAGTAGTATAATGCCGACGGGGTATGTAACAGTTCCAAGAGGATTATCTGAAGAAATAGCATATAAAATTGTTGAGTTGCGCCTCGCTGCTTGTGTGAATATAATAGAATGCAGTTCGATATATGAGTGGGATGGCGAAATTCAAAATGAAGAGGAATCCATACTTATAATTAAAACTTCAGATGAAATGTTTGAAGAAATGATTTCAAGAATAAAGAGCCTGATTCCTTATGAAATTCCATGTATTGAGAGATTTGAAGAAGATTGGACCGATGAAATGTTTAAAAAGTGGAGAGATGAGTTTGTGAACGAAAGAGAAAAAGAAATTTAATCGTTTGTTAAAGAAGAGAGAACTTCTAACAATCCCGATGCAGATGGTAAAGTGGTCACATTATTTGCCATCTTTTGGACAGATAGAGGAGCATTTGAAACTGCATATGAATTTCCGGTTGCAAGGAATAAAGGGATGTCATTTTCAGAATCTCCGATGGAAACGAAATCCATTGGATCAAGTCCAATTCGTTTGGAAATGGCGCGTAACCCTGCCCCTTTATCCACACCAGATGGGCTAATGTGATAGGCGTAATTGCTATCTACTACATTCAGGTCGAATTGGCTAGCATATCTTTTGAGAAGGTCTAAAGAGACGCTGTGTGAGGCTGCTATTTCTGTTTGTCTCCATCGATTTACCAGATCAGATCCTGGCCAACCATAGTCGTGTCCATCCCCACGGAAAGCTTTATCAAACTTATGGAGTGCGGAGAGATCATAAGTAGGAATGAGATCATCGTTGTGAACTATGATTCCTCCATTCTCTGCAACAACCAATATATCTATGCCTATGTAGTCACAGAGTGCGATTGGGTAGGGTACTGCTTTTCCTGTTGCGACTACAATAGTTCCATTCCAACTTCTCAGAGCGTCAAAAATACGGCCCTCAATGGAACGGTCTTCTCGAGACATTGTGCCATCTATATCGATGGCAAGAGGGGGGTTCATTGATTGAGACTGACAATACAAAAAAATGAGCCTATCGATTGGAAAGTCTCGAGAAAAATCTAATCAAGTAGAAGAATTATATACTCGGGATAATGTATAAGGTACAAATATCCCCACTAAAAAAGAAAATAAAATCAGGAGAATTGAGCTGAAGTTTGAGGATGGAATGTTGTTGACTATTTCAGAAATTGGAAATCTAAAAGAGCCCACCATTAATGCAATTAGAACAGACATGGTCGTTGCTCGATCTCGAGTTAAGGCAAGTTTTACAAATTTTGCAGAGTTGATCAGTCCGATAAAGAATCCAAAACCAAACACAAAAAGAATCAATGATGATTTTAAGATAGTGTGATAATCTCCATCAAATAATGCGGGTAAGGAAAATAAGAACTCATTTAGAGTTGTAAGCAAGAACTCATAAAATCCGATAATGTAAAGTAGAGCCGCTCCGGAAATTCCAGGTAGTAGCATGGCGAGACTGACCAACACACCAGAGATAAAAATATAAAAAAGTCCAGGGGAAGTTTGGATGGCAGAAATGTTTCCAGATAAGAAAAAGGAAATAGAAAATGCAAGTATTGTTGATACAATCCTAAAAATGGAATCCAATCTAACTTCATTATAAAGTAGGATTAGTGACATGACCAAAATGCCTATGAAAAATGAATTTGCAGAAGCACGAAAATGTACAAATACAAATGAAATGAGATTGGAAAGGATCACTATAGCAGTTACTATCCCAATTGATAAAGGTGCTAAAAAGAATAGGTCCAGTTCGCGGATGGAGTTCTGAAAATTGGATTTTGAAGAAGGATTTCTTGAATGGATTAAGTTAGATAAAAGGGATAGGTTGAATGCAGAGATACTAGATAAAAGACGATCGTATATACCGATTATAAGTGCAATTGTCCCTCCAGATAGTCCGGGGACTATATTTGCAGTTCCCATGAAAATTCCTTTCACGTAGATATGAAGTGCTTCTTTTAGTGATTCTTTCATGGTGTATTTTCCTTAGGCTTGATTATACCAATAGAATCGTCCCAGACGCAATTGCATAGTTCCCAGAAATTTTCTTTCAAATCGATAGTGAGTTCGGGCCCGAGGCCATTTACAGAGGAATCGGGTACATGAATAGTGCCTTCATGGGTTTGGAATTCAGTGGTGATATAATAAGGGCCCGCAGCGCGTACATCGACATTGGTATAACCATTTTCGGGCCCAAGTTCATCATATCCTATCGTGGAATATGGAACGGTCATCGTGAATTTTCCAGAAGAATCAGAGGTAGTATGTTGGGCATAATGAAACGTGGAATTTGTTGTAGGAACGTGCATGGCCACTATTGCAGAAATGGAAGTGTTAGGTGGCGCGGTCCCAGTAATGGTTGCACCAGGAACGCGCTCGAAAATTTTAACCCAGGAAGAGGGAGTATGCACATAATAAGGTGAAATCTGAACCACATTTGGTGTGGCATAAACTAGCCTGTAGTGCTCAAGTGCGGGGACAGATTCTGTTGAAAATGTTCCAATTCCACCTAGCTGGGAAGTGGGATTTTCTTGAGTGAAACTCTGAGCCTCTTCGATTGTTTCGAAAACTAGGAACATATCAGGATCCCCAGGCCGGGTTTGGGACAGTTTATAGTATTCAGGGTCAAGTCCGGGTACGATATCCCAATCAATGACAAGAGGTGTTGGAGCTATGGAACTTCCATGGTAGTGGTAAAGCCGAACCATTTGGGAGTTGTAATAAGAAGAGGGGTGAAGAATATGACGTAGCTGATACCCACCTCCAGAACTTACAGGGACCTCTTCAAATAGATAGTTTTGGTAATCTCGAACGGAGACTCCTTCTTTGAAGGTAGCGGGTCCATGCAGTTTTACTCCAGAAGATACCATTTGCCAATCTAAAGCGATATAGCGAACTCCAGATCCCTCATCAAGGTCGGAAAGGACATCCTCAGATTCGGATTCGCTTTGGGAGAGTAGATAGTTTGCTGAAACTACCGCACCCTCTTGGAAGGGGTTGGAAACAGGAATCCGCTCGGCCCTTAAGGTTATCCAATGTCCATAGTCCCACCAGGACATTACACCATAGGTTCCATCGGGATATGCAAAATCGCCTGCGGCATTGTCCCCCAGACGATTAGATTCCACAGTTCCATAATAGTCAAGGGGATTGTTTGAACCACCATAGTTTCCCACAATTGGTGTTTCAGTTCTCATCCATTGAAGTGCAGGGTCCCAATTTGATACTTCATTGAGAGGGATGGTCTCAGTGATGTCGAAAACCGTGTAAGTATTGATTGGCGTGGTGCCATCAGTTCCTACTTGAATGGGGATTGCCAAGGGGAAAAGTACCACAAGAAAAACTACGAGAATGACTCCAAATTGATACGGCCTTATGGACCGAAGTTTGCCTATATTGAATTGTTGGAAGATGCATTTCAATACATATGCGTTTAACACTACAACAGGGATTGCTAGATAATAATTGAACCTACCTTGAGTGAAAGCTGCAGCCCCAATCAGAATGGACCAAATGATCAAAAGTAAAATGCCGGATTCGTATTTTTTCTCACTTAAATAATTCTTCACGATGAAGAATGGAGCAAGAAATGCCATGAAAAAGGCATAACCATATTCTTGACGGATTACGTCGATCCAACTAATACCGAGAGTGGCATCGGCGAGTGATAAAAACGACATGGCTTCGGAGATCGTTCTGGTTCCTGCAGAAATATTAAACCCGAAAGTTCGGATTAGATTTCTTCTTAAGATTCCAAATACATCGGGGAAAATTAGATAGAGAATAAGAGTTGTAAATGACAATATGACAAGAAGGAGAATCGGATATCCCCATCGAGGGAGGTTATTGTTGGAGAAAAATCTAGATAACCATGCAAGAAATGCACACCCTATCGCTATGGAGAGGGCAATTAGAGGGTGTAAAAGGGAGATGCTAGTGACTCGGAAATTTAATCCCGAACTAAGTTCTGCAGGGTAGGGTACATCTACAAAAAGGAGGAGTAATAAACCTACAAAAGCCATACTAATCACGCCGAGGAATGCTATATACTCTGGACTATTTCCAGAGAGGTGGTCTATATTTGATCTGATGAAGAAAAATATGGCGAAAATTCCCAGTAAAAGTAATCCAGGAGGCCATACCAAAAGATAAAGTAAAGTTGTCAGTCCAACCAATCCGCCCCAGGTTAAAGATTTCTTTAAGTTGGGAAAGTCTTTTGCCCCCACCAATTCCCACACGGGTTTTTCTTCGAGAAAAATGGTGATTGCAAATAACAAAGTCAATATTGCAATAGTTTGGAAAAATACCTCTGCGATGTGGTGGTCTGAAAAGCCTGCTATTCCTCGTTGGAAAAATACTCCAGGTAATAACGCCAATAACAGCGCGGCGAAAATTCCCCCACTTTTTCCTCCAAAATGTTTGGCTATAAAGTAGGTAGGGAATATGGTCAAAGAGCCAATAAGTGCAGGAGTGACAATGAGTATTTTCATGATTAGCTCGGCAGATGGGCTTCCCGCTCCAATAATTAATGCAAATGTTGCCACAATTTGGTCATATAAAGTTCCAAATTGGCCGACTTGAGTTCCATAAGGGAAATTTGTCCAAGGGTCGAAGGGCATGGTAAATGGCCAATGGTGGATAGTGTAGGTTACCGTTCGAAGGTGATACCAGGGGTCGTTTCCAGCTAGATATATCTGATCATTGAAAAAATAAGAAGGGTATGCCCTCATTCGAGTCCAAAACATAAATAGAAATATGAGAATAAGGGAGATTTCGGCACACCATTTTTCAATGAAATGTGTAAATGGAGTTTGGGAGAGGCTAGATGCGAGGTTATTTTTCATTAGTCTAGAAATTTGATTACGTCGGAAGAGCTTTGGCGGATAGGTAAAAAGTTATTACGATTATGTGGCGAGTGTGCATGGTTTATCAGGGAGAAATGCCCCACTACGCTCATAAGGTGTTTGGAGACTCCGTAAATTGCGAGTATGAGCACTTTGAAGG
>DASO01000010.1:0-17656 GCA_002503845.1 Euryarchaeota archaeon UBA24
TCTATAGAAATGCACCACCAAGAAGTTCCAGAAGCAAAGGCAGGAGACAATGTTGGGTTTAATGTAAGGGGTGTCGGTAAGGAAGATGTGCGTCGCGGAGACGTTCTTGGCCCTGCGGACAATCCTCCAAAGGTTGCAAAAAGATTCAAAGCTCAAATCATAGTTATGCAGCACCCTAGTGTCATAACAGTGGGGTATACCCCCGTTTTCCATGCACACACATCGCAGGTGGCATGTACGTTTGAGGAGATCACAGATACACAAGGAAAATCCCTTGATTTCATCAAAGCAGGGGATGCAGCTCTTGTTTGGGTGCGACCACAGAAGCCAGTCGTAATCGAAGTGGCAAGTGACATACCAGAATTGGGTGCCTTTGCAATACGCGACATGGGATCAACAATTGCAGCTGGGAAAGTCGTCGAAATCGAAGAGGCATAGATGCAACAGGCGCGCATACGTTTAGCAGGAACTAGCCCTACCGATCTCGACGCGATTTGTTCTGATGTTTGTTCTATTGCTGAGAAAACTGGAGTAAATTTGAGCGGCCCCATACCGCTTCCTACTAGAAAGCTGGAAGTTCCTTGCAGGAAATCGCCGGATGGGGAGGGGACTGCAACATGGGAGCATTGGGAGATGCGAGTGCACAAAAGGTTAATAGATCTTGATGCAGACGAGCGTGCATTACGTCAATTGATGCGAATTCAAGTTCCAAAAGATGTCAGTATTGAAATAGTCCTTACAGGAGGCTAATAGAATATCGTGTTTTTGTCTAATTTGTGGAATCATAGTTAGGTACTCGTAACTCTCATATACCACCACTTATTGTACCCTGAATAGGGCTTGTAGTTCAGTCGCAGAATGCTCGCTTCGCATGCGAGAGGCCCCGGGTTCAAATCCCGGCAAGTCCATGGGAAATGGCAATACCGGATGAAAGGGGAGATTGCTGATTTTAGAGTTTTGGTGAGAAAGGTATTATTCTGCCCAGTTAAGTAGGCAGGCGCCTTGGTCTAATTCTGCAATGCGTTCTGGACTGAATGTAATTGGGTTTCCAATATGTTTCTCAACACATTCTGGATATTCATTCATGGTCCTATACAAATTAATCCCAGAATATGAAGCTAATTGATTTGCGATTGTTTCGATGTGAGATTCATCTAGTGATCCAGAATTGTTTTTTTTGATATTTGTAAATATCATCCTAAGAAATTCTTCAGGACTCTCATCGTGTAATCGTCTGCTGGGATCTGACTTCACCGTCCTGCTCATTTTATCCTCTTAAATATAATTGTATCGAATGTGGTTTTGTTTAAACGAAGAGGAAAATTTGCGTAGATGGGTTAGATTTGTTCTAAGGCTTGTTCTAGATCGGCGAGGATGTCGTCTATGTGTTCTATTCCAATTGAAAGTCGGATATATCCAGGAGTTACACCTGCGCGTAATTGATCTTCGTCAGACAACTGTTGGTGGGTTGTTGTGGCAGGGTGAATAGCAAGACTTCTTGCATCACCGATATTGGCAACGAGATAGAAGAGGTCGAGTGCATCTATAAATTTTTGACCCGCTTCTTTTCCACCTTCTAATTCGAATCCTATTAGAGATCCGAAGCCCTGTGTTAAATATTTTTTAGCTCGTTGGATTACTTCTTTATCTTCATGTAAAGTTGGATAAGTTACAGTAGTAATTTTAGGATGGTTGTTCAAGAAATCTGCAACTTTCTCCGCGTTGGAGAAATGAGCACGTAATCGTAGGGGGAGTGTTTCCAATCCTTGAATAAAATTATAAGCATTGAAAGGAGATAATGCAGATCCAAAATCCCTGAGTCCGACCACCCTAGCTCTACTGATATAAGCAACTTCGCCGAATGCGGAAAAAACAGCTCCATGGTAACTACCAGATGGAGTGTTGAATAGAGGCTGCCTTTCAGGGACTTTTCCCCAATCGAAGTTTCCACCATCTACTACAATTCCACCAATTGAGTTTCCATGACCACCTATCCACTTAGTCAAGGAATGCACTACAACTGCTGCACCGTGGTCCAATGGCCTGCAAGTTATAGGAGAAGAAGTATTATCAACGATCAAAGGTATGTTGAATTCACGGCCTATATTGGCAACTTCCTCTATGGGAAATGGAGTTAGTTTTGGATTTGGTAATGCTTCTGCATAATATGCTCTTGTTTTCTCATCGGTGAGTTCACGGAAATTTTCAGGGTCTGCGGGGTCTGCGAATCTCACATCAATGCCTATATTTCTAAGACTATTATTAAATAGATTCCAGGTACCACCATAGAGATCTGTGGAAGAAACTATATTATCCCCAGCTTGTGCCACATTGAGGATGGAAAGTGTTGTTGCCGCTTGTCCAGAAGCAACAGCTAAAGCTGCGACACCACCTTCAAGGGCAGCAACGCGTTCCTCAAGAACTGCGTTAGTTGGATTCATAATCCTAGTATATATGTTTCCAGGTTCAGTTAGTGCGAATAAATTCGCAGCATGTTCTGTGTCGTTGAACTCATATGCAGTTGTTTGGTAGATGGGAACTGCGACAGAGTTGGTCGAAGAATCGGATCGATATGAACCCCCGTGGAGGCCCAAAGTTTCGGGGTGAATATAATTGTTAGACATATTTTACCTTAAAGTTATTCTGCATTCTACATATTTATATGATTTGTTTTTAATCGGCGAAATTTTTGTAAAAGTTGCAGTGTGAGTGGGAGTTATTGAGAATATTTATCCAAATAACCGGTATTTTTGAGTAAATTGGTTAACTCAGTTAATTTAGCACCAGAAAATGTGGGAAGGGGAGGCCTTGGGTTTCCAACTTCGAATCCCAAAAGATTTACAGCGGCCTTGACTGGGACGGGATTGCTGACACTGTATAATAATTTTAAGATAGGTAAAAGTTCGAAATATAATTCTTTGGCTTGGATGGCATCGTCTTGACTAACCCACGGTCGAGATAGTTGTTCCATCTCTTCGGGGATTATATTTCCAGCTACATTTGCAGTCCCTGCACCTCCGAGAGCGAGTGTGGGCAGGATGAGAGAATACCCAGGATAGTCACAACACAGAATTGAGAAATCGTTTGCAGTGTTATTTTGTATTTCTTGGAGTTGGGAAACATCTGGAATTGCTTCTTTGTCTGCGATTATATTTTCTATCTTTGATAGATTGACCATGAGTTCGGGAGAAATATTTACACCGACTCTAGTTGGGTTATTATAGATTGCAATTGGTAATTTTACACTTTCTGCGACTTGTTTGAAAAAATCAAAAACGGCTTCTTGAGGTGGTTTTATATAGGGTGGTACAATTAAAACGATCCCGAATGCACCTGCACCTTCAGCGTGAGTTGCAAGAGAAATTGTATCGGAAAGTGTGGAACAAGTACATCCAAAAAGAATAGGTATTTTCCCCCGAGAATAATCGGCCACATGTGAAATGATATCCCTCCGTTCGGGAAGGGAAAGTTGGGTTGATTCTCCAGTAGATCCCATTACTAATAATCCGCTAGAGCCATGTTTAATGTGGAAATCAATTAACTGATTGAACGCGCCGAGGTTTACGGCACCATTGTCATCATAGGGAGTAACAATTGCGGGCCAAGATCCTTCTATTCTCATAATATATTTCAAATGAATTCTGACTCACTAAAAGTAAACTCTTGCCATAATCGCTTTTAGAAGTATGCGATTAGTTAAGGTCCAAATGTCCTAATTTCAATGTGTTTCTCGTCGGTTTTTTCAGTAAAATCATACCCCATTACTGCTTCTCGTTGTGAATTCAGAGTTTGAGTTAGCATTTTATGTAAGTGATAATCTGCATCGGGTTTGTCCGGTTGCCAAACAAACACATTTGTGAGTGGTTTTGATTCAGCATCTAGATCGTAGAAAATATGATATACCTGATACAGATCTCCGTGGATTCGGACCCATTGATCTCGTTGGGGGATGATATTTGACTCAATAGTAACTATAGGGGTAGAACCCTGGAGGAGATATCTGACTTTGGTGGACATATAGGAAGGAATGGTTGTCAAAAAATTGAGAGTTTCGATTAGGCGCAGCGCATTCGACCGCCATCAACAGGAATTGCCGCTCCAGTAACATATCCGGCCCGAGGACTAGATAAAAAGGCAGCCACATCTCCTATTTCTTCGGGCGTTCCCATTCGGTTTAAGGGATTATCTGCCCAGCCTATAAGAGCTTCTGAGAGAGAAGTATATTTTCCAGAGTCAACTGTATCTTGTGCATGCCGGATCATCAAAGGTGTATCATGAGACCCAGGTAAAATTGCATTTACCCGTATAGGTGCCCACTCAAAGGAAAGAACTTTCATAAGGCCGATGAGGGATTTTCTAACCGAACTAGACATAGTCATATTTGGATTGGTTTCTTTTACAGCGGTTGCAGTGATTAAAACGACAGAACCCACATCGCTATTGGATAATAGGGGGTGAGCGGCGTGCAGTATCCTTACGACATTCATCGTGAAAGTGTCATATGCGTCGTACCAGTTATCTACACTGAGGTTATTAAATGACCCATCTACGGGTTGTCCTGCAGAAGTGACAATATGGTCGAGTTGTCCAAATTTTTTGGTAATTTGATCAAGTAAATTTTGGACATCCTCGGGTTTAGTTAAATCCGTCTGGATTGCCAGTATATCTCCTTTTGCTTCAACTTCGAGGGATTCTTTTGCGCGGGTTAGGCGGTTAGAATCTCTACCACAGATAACTACATTTGCACCTTCTAGTGAAAGGGAACGTGCGCACCCTAGTCCCATTCCACTTGAGCTAGCAGTGACGAGTGCTGTGTTCCCATGAATTCCAAGATCCATAGTAATAGTAAGAATTTAATCGTTATAAAGTGACAAGTTTTGAAAAAGAAATGGGTGGAGAGTCACACAAGGATTGGAAATGTTGCTTTCAATCCCTCTATGACGAATTCTATCGCGATGGCGCCGAGTAGTAGCCCAAATATTTTTTGGTGGATAATAAGGATATTTGGACTTATTTTAGAGGTCAATTCGCTTGCGATCCACATTGAAAGTGCAGCAAGTAAAATCACTGCGACTATTGGGATAAATGCGATTAATTGTGACTGTGGAGTGGCGCTTGCCTTGTCTGCTAGAAATATAGTCAGAGTGATAGTTGCAGGACCTGCAATCATAGGAATTGCAATGGGGAAAGTGGCTATGGAAGAGAGAAATTCGTCGTTGATAGCTGCATCTAGATTTTGTTCCCTCTGTTCCTGCATTTTTCCAAATATCATCTTGTATGCAATTGCTATCAAAAATAGTCCACCTATAATTCGAAAAGAGTTCATTCCAATTCCAAATGCACTTAAGATAATTGCCCCAAACATCCAAAAAATAATAAGTGTGATCAGAGATATCAAAGTGGCTCGAATGCAGATAGACCGGAGGTCTTTCTTGGACATTCCAAGTCCAGAAGCTACGCTTGCGAAAACGGGGATAAGACCTAGAGGATTGACAGTGACAAAAATCAAAATGAATGTTTCAAGAGAAGATGTAAGCATATCAGATAACATTCTAAACTGAACCTGTACGCGAGAGGACTTAGGGTTTTGGAAGTAATGAAAAAAGATTCTATTTATTGAACTGTTTTTTGATCCATCCAAGGATGCTATAATAATTATCTACAACGTATTCTTTTTGGGGAATGATTGCGTTATCAGTGATGCTGATGTGTTCAGGGCAAACGTCGGTACAACAACGGGTGATATTGCAATGGCCGATTCCACCTTGGCCTTCTTTTAACCACTCGCTCCTGTCGGCAGTATCTTCGGGATGGAAATGGAGTGCAGCAGACCGGACGAAAAATCGGGGCCCGCCAAAGCTATCTTTTTTATCATGTTCCCGTAGAACGTGACAGACATCTTGACAAAGGAAACATTCAATACATTTTCGGAATTCTCTGGAACGTTCTATGTCTTCTTGTTGATAGATGAAATCAGAGTCCTCGTCTGGGGAGAATGGCTGTATTGTTTTGTTTACTTCATAGTTCCAGGAGACATCAGATACCAAATCTTTGAGAATGGGAAATGTCTTCATAGGAGTCACGGTGATTGGAATTTTAGGATCGAAATCAGATAAACGTGTCATGCAAGCTAACTTTGGCATCCCATTGACTTCCATTCCACAAGACCCACATCGGCCGGATTTGCAATTCCATCGGACCGCGAGTTCTGTGTCTTGATTTTCTTGTATAGAAAGGATAGCATCTAAAACCACCATTCCTTCATCAACAGAAACTTCATAATCAACGAACTCACCGGTTTTATCATTCCCCTTGAAAATTTTGAAAGTGTAGCTGAGAGGGTAGGTCTGAGGGATGGAACTGAGAGGACTTGATGTATTGATTTCTGCGCTCATTTCTTACCACTTGATTTTTGTTTTGTTTGGTCTTTTTTTATCATTGCTAATAATTCTTTTCTAGGAGTGGGTATGGAAACACTAGAGATGTTAAACTTTCCAGAGGAGAGAGATACTATGAACTTAACTTTTCCGAGAGGGTCACTAGGGGTTGGGAAATCTATTCGAGTATGTGCGCCCCGACTTTCTTTACGTTCTAGCGCCGAGTGCGCTATTGCTAGACTAACATCAATTAAATTGATTAGATCAAAACAAGTTTGCCATCCTGCGTTGTATGATTGCGACCCTGTTGCGAATAAATTAGATGTCCTAGATCGGAGTTGTTGTAATTCTTCTATTCCTTTTTCTAGCCCTTCTTCATCTCGTTTTATTCCAACGTATTCTTCCATTATAGTTTGGAGTTCGTCCCGGAGACGGAATGGGTGTTCGCCTGAGGATTTGTTTTTGAATGGGAAACTCAGGTGATCAATGGCTGATTCTATATTTTCTTCGGGTATTTTTGGGAAATTTTTCATCTTTTGTGCAGATTGTCCTGCGTGGATTCCGGCCCTATTCCCAAACACCAATAAGTCACTCAAAGAATTTCCACCGAGTCGATTTGCCCCATGCAATCCGCCCGCCGCTTCTCCTGACGCATATAGGCCGGGGACGCATGTTTCTTGAGTTTCGGGATCGACACGGATTCCACCCATCATGTAATGGCAAGTGGGGGCAACTTCCATAGGTTCTTTTGTTATATCGATACCAGCAAGCTCCTTAAATTGATGATACATTGCAGGTAATTTTTGTAGAATGAATTCAGTGGGGCGTTGGCTAGCTATATCGAGATACGCACCCCCGTGCTCACTTCCCCTTCCTTCGGATGCCTCATTGAGGATCGCTCTGGCAACTACATCTCTAGTGAGTAATTCAGGAGGGGGCCTAGCGGAAGAATCTCCATCTGCCCATCTATTTGCTTCTTCCTCCGTATCGGCTATAGAACCCACATATGCATCGGGTATATAATTGAACATGAATCGTTCGCCATCTGAATTTTTTAACACACCTCCTTCCCCGCGAACACCTTCGGTGACGAGGGTACCTTTCACACTTAGGGGCCATACCATGCCCGTGGGATGGAACTGAACAAACGCCATATCCACTAACTCTGCCCCCACTCTAAGTGCCATGGCAGGGCCGTCTCCAGTGTATTCCCAAGAACTAGAATTTACATGATAGGCCATTCCTGATCCACCGGTGGCCAAAATAATTTTCTTTGCGCGGAATAAAACAGGGAGTCCAGTTACTCTCCAATATCCAAATGCCCCTGCCAGTTTCTTACCAGTAGAATCTTTTAGGAGTTCAGTTATGGTATATTCCATATAGACCTGAATTCCCAATGAAACTGCTTTGTCTTGCAAGGTTCGAATTAGTTCAAGTCCAGTTCGGTCCCCTACGTGAGCCAAACGAGTATATCTATGTCCACCGAAATTGCGCTGGCTGATTTTTCCATCGGTGGTTCGGTCAAAAACAGCACCCCATCGTTCTAGGTCTAAGACGCGTTCTGGAGATTCGAGGGCGTGAATTTCCGCCATTTTTGGATCATTTAATCCCCAACCCCCTTTCATTGTGTCGAGGAAGTGAGATCTCCAATCGTCGTCTGGGGCCATATTTCCCAATGAAGCCGCTATCCCCCCTTCTGCCATAACTGTGTGTGCCTTCCCTAGAAGAGACTTACAAACTACTCCGACGTCTGCACCTTGTTCTGCTGCAGAAATTGCAGCGGAAAGTCCAGCTCCACCTGCACCCACTATAATTACATCGTGTTCGTAGATTTGTAGTGTCATGAGTTGAATTAATTATAATTTTAAGAGGATTATATCAGGCCAGACTCCAATGGAGACCATCCAAACATAAAAATCGGTGAAGGCCACCATGAAGAGACTAAACCATGCCCAAGTGGAGTGATTGACATTGAGTGAGGAAGCGAATCTCCAGAGAGTATAACGTTTTGAAATTGTGGGATCTTTTCCTTTATTCTCAGGGTTAGAGACGCAAGAGAAGCATCTCGAATTTCCACCAACTAGGTAGCGAAGGCTATGACATCCAAATGTATAGCCGGATAGGAGCAATGCATTGAGCCCAAGTATCAAAGTTCCGACGTGTAACTCGACATCACCTGTCCAGAACGGAGCTCCAGGGGGAGCATGCCAAAAGAGGGCACGAATTGCATCAAAAGTGAGAACGCAAATAAATATTATACCTAGATAAACGAAATATCTATGTAAATTTTGAAACAAAAATACTCTGGTCTCCCCTGCGTACTTGTATCTCCTACCCTCTGAGACTGCACATGCAGGAGGGTCGCTTAAGAAAGCTCTGTAGTATGCTTTTCGATAGTAATAACAAGTGAGTCTCAATCCGAGAGGGGCCCACAGTATTAAGATGGCTGGAGATCGCAAGAGTTCCGGCCAAAAGGTTGGGAACATCCCAAATAAGGCATGGTGACTTTCAGGAGAAACAGAGAAGAGAAGAGGGGAGAAAAAAGGTGAAAGTAAAGATCCATATTCAATTCCAGGAGCGCTAGGGTTGAATATGGGGTAAAGTAATCGAGCGGTTCCATAAATGACAAAAAGAGATAATCCAATGAAGACCCCCATTGGTTGAGACCACCATCGATCTACCCGATATGTCGATCCGAAATCATAGTTATTAAGTAGATCTTTTGTAGATTGCATGTTTTGACAATGTAATTGATGTGGTTATTAAATTGAAATTCTTAAAGATACATGTCTTCCGTATCTTAGAGAGCTACGGTATGGAAATATATCGCTCAGAAGAACGCATAAAGTTTCTGGAATGACTGCGTTTACGATAGGACTGAATGACGATAATTTGTAGACATATTTTGAATGAAAAATATATTAAATCTAGTTATCATCGTGTTTGGAAGCATAATATTCAGATATTGTTTTTTCGCCGAGAGTGACTAGATGGCAAATAGGATCTCCAGGCCGTACAATGGGGTTTTGTAATAGTCCAACGATGAGTCCTGTGAAGGGAGAAACTACGTCTTCAATGTCCTTTTTAAAAGGATTTGTAATGGTGCATATTACACTTCCTTCTTCGACTATATCCCCGGGATTGCAATTTAGACTTACGATCCCACCAGCACTAGAACGGAGCCAGGTATCCTCTTTGGAACTGATGACTGCCCTCCACCCGGGCCAATTTACGGAGTTGGTGGGGCGGACAGAATAAGCGGAGAAGACACTTTTAAGTCCAAGAATGGCTTTCTCTATTAGATCGTGTTGAAACCTATGGGCCTCACCTAATTCCACAGTTATGGAAGGGACCCCTGCTTCAGAAGCTGCTCTACGTAATGTTCCAGAGGGTCCAGTTCCATCGATGATTATATTTGACCCGAAAGAATGAGCAAGTTGAGCTACATTTTCATCGGAAAGGTCCGCAAGTACATGGAGCATATTGCTCCTTCCTCGTGTAGAAGTATGAAAATCAATCCCAAAATCACAGGGTTTTATGAAGGTTTTGAAGATAGAATATGCCATTCTCTTGATACTTTTTCCAGTTCTAATGCCTGGGAAAGACCTATTGAGGTCTTCACTGGAAGTTGGGATGTACCGTTGTTGGGCTAAAAAGGCAGGAACATTTAACACGGGTAAACAAATGATAGTCCCATAGAGATCGTTAGGGTCCCATTCGTGGGCTACTTTTCTGATAATTTCGATTCCATTAAGTTCATCTCCGTGAGACGCAGCGGAAATAAATGCACAGGGTCCTGGGTTTTTACCGTTTATGATAGTCACAGGTATTCGGACTGGATCTCCAAGATAATTCTCACTTACAGTATAACGGATATCCATAGTCTCCCCAGGGAGAACTTTTCCATCTGGTGGAATGACAAATGGCTTCGCTTTCTTCATTCCTATATTGTAGAGAGTGGGCAGGTGTGTAAAATGCTTACGGGAAAAGATAAAAATCTGAACTCAGAAGATTTTAAAGCTAGAAATAGAATCAATAGGTAATGTCGAAAAGTTCCAAAAAAATAAATGTAGGGGTCCTAAGTCTACATGTTTCTAGAGAAACAAAGGCCATTCTAAATTCCATAGATGCCCTTGGTCATGATTCTACATGGATTCGGAGAGAAAATGTGGAAGTCCTGATTGAAGATGGTGAGGTGAAAATAAAACCAGATGTGGACATTGTAGCAAATAGATTACTTCTCACTAAAATGGAGCAGCCAGCAGAAGGGTTCGGTCTGGCTAGTATGTTTTCCGATGTCAAACCTATATTGAATCCCCCGGAAGCATGTATTACTGCAATTCATAAATTTACATCTGCAACGTTATTAGCTAAAGGGGGAATTCCAGTTCCAGATGCGTTGCTGGCTCTAGACTATAACCGATTGAATAGAGAAAAAGATAGATTTGGACAAACTGCAGTGTATAAAACTACCATTGGCACGAATGGGGGTGGAACCTGGAAAATAGAGAAAGGGAATAGAATCAATCCCCAGGTGGGTCAAAGAGAAGCTTTTCTACAAGAATTCATCAATCAAGGACAAGAAAGGAATAGTGATCTTAGAGTATATGTTGTAGGCGGAAAGGTCATAGGAGCGATGAATAGATATGCTCCAAAAGGGGATTGGAGGACTAATGTTTCACTTGGTGGGGAAATAGAAAATGCTGAGGAAATTCTTACAAAAGAACTCGAAGACATATCTTTGAATGCTGCAAAAATACTTGGATTGGACTATGCAGGGGTAGATATTGTAGAAGGGGAAGATGGTTGGAAAGTACTAGAGGTGAATCCAACTGCAGGGTTTAGAGGATTGTATAGGGCAACAGGCATATGTGCAGCGCCATATATTGCGGAATTGGCGATAACGAGAGCCGGTGGAACTGTAGAAAGTGAGATGGTTGAGAAGTTGTCATCTAAATTCGACGATTCAGATCCAAGTTCACTTCCAAGTAAGCAGGGATTTGAGTATGATGGAAATATAAATATTGTTGATTTCATCACAGAAGTTGTGGTAAGGGGAACGAGAGGATATGAGAATGTCGAGGCGAAAGCAGATACGGGGGCTGCGAGAACTAGCATTGACATGAAACTCGCTGCCAGGATTGGGGCAGGTCCAATACGAGATACAACCTTAGTGAGAACGGGGAATGAGAGAGAAGGGCGCGCTAGGCCACTAGTCGATATAGTAGTGGGGATAAGAGGTACACAGCATACGATTACTGCAAGTATTGAGGACAGAAGCCATATGGATTACCAAATTATTTTGGGGAGGGACATATTACAACACTATCAGATTCGAATAAAATGAGAGAATAGTCTAGTCCACTGCAGTCCATAAATATCGACTAGCGTAGCTTCTATATGGACGCCAATCCTCTGCTTTTTCAATCATTTTAGAGGGAGTGTCTAACGAAGGGTAGAGTTTCTGCATAGCCTTTCTAATACCGAGATCTTCTGTGGGAAAAATGTCTTCTCGTGCTAGAACAAAAATTAAAAACATTTTGGCAGTCCAAACTCCTACTCCACGTATTTCAGTTAGGGTTTCAATTACTTCTTCGTCGGCCATGGAAAGTAGTTTTTCTGCAGAAAGGCCTTCCTTGAATGCCAATGCTATGTTAAAAATGTAATCAACTTTTTGAGCAGAAAGTCCAGTGGACTTGAGATCATCTTTATTTGCGTTTAATATAGAAGTTGGTGTTATTTCAAATCGTTCGAAAAGTCTGTTTCGTATGGCCCTAGCCGATGCGATCGAAAGCTGTTGATTAATTACAGATATTATGAGGCGTTCGAAGGGGTCGGGGTGTGGGAGAAGCTCTATGGGCTGGTGATTTTCGATAAGTTGGGCTAGAACAAGATCTTGTTTTAAAAAAGTATGAGGGTCCGATTTCATGGAAGATGGTTATATAAATCCCTTGCCGAGTAGCTCTCTTGCAATTATATTTTTTTGAATTTCCGATGTGCCTTCATAGATTTGGGTGATCTTTGCATCACGATATAATTTACTAACGCCAAAATCATCCACATATCCCGCGCCTCCGTGGACTTGGATTGCTTCGCTTGTGACCTGGACTGCTATTCTTGAAGAATACTCCTTTGCCATAGACGCGAGAGCTGTTAGGCGATTTTTTTCATGAGTAGCTATCCAAGCAGATTTAAAAGTTAGATTTCTAGCTGCTTCGGTTAGAGTATACATATCAGCAAGTTTGTGCTGGATGGCTTGGAAATCAGAAATGGGTCGGCCAAATTGGTTACGTTCTTTTGCATATGCAAGTGATTGTTCGCATGCCCCCTGTGCAATTCCCACTGCCTGGGCAGACACCATCGTTCTAGATTCATCGAAGAATTGCATCAATTGGAGAAATCCGGCTCCGCGCGTTCCGACTAAATTTTCTTTAGGCACTCTAACATTGTCGAAGATCAATTCCGCCGTGTCAGACGCTCGAATTCCTAATTTTCCTGTTATTTTTTCAGCGGAGAACCCAGCAGTTCCTTTTTCGACGATGATTTGAGAAAATCCAGAATAACGGTTGGTATCATCAGGGTCAGTCTTACACATTACAACGAAAAAATCACCAACAGTACCATTTGTAATCCACATTTTCCTACCGTTAAGTACCCAATCATCTCCATCTTCTTCTGCAAGAGTTGAAATGGAAGTCACATCGGATCCGGCTCCAGATTCAGAAATTGCAGAACCCATAACAGATTTTCCAGAAGTAATCAAAGGAAGATATTTTTCTTTTTGTTCATCAGTCCCAAACGCGAGAATTGTGTCAGCACCGAATCCTGCAGAATAGATACATAAACCAATTCCAGGGTCTACTGCAGATAACTCTTCCACAATGATGGCATAGTCAATGGGAGAGTGGGAAGAACCACCAAATTCAACAGGAATATGAGATCCTGTCAATCCCATATCTGCTGCTTTTTTCATTACGTCGTAGGGATAAGTTTCGTTTCGATCGTGTTCTTGAGAAACGGGTGCCATTTCTGTTTCTGCAAATCGTCGAACTTCATCTTTGATTAACGTTTGTTCAGTGGAAAAGGAAAAATCCATGAGAGAAATAGACCTGGACTGAATAAAGATGTTGTCCATATTAGTGAGAAGAATATTCGAAAAATAAATTATTAGTCCCAATGAAGAAACGTTCAAACAGGTGGGGAATTACAGACAGATTATGGAAGTGGAAGATGTCACTAAAGTAGCAGTTCTAGGGGCAGGAAATATGGGACATGGTATAGCAGAGGTTGTTGCTATAGCTGGATTTACAGTAGTAATGAGAGACATTACCGAAGAGTTGGTAAAAAAGGGATATGAAGGCATAGTATGGAGTTTGGATAAACTGGTTGAAAAGGGACAGATTTCTGAAAAAAAGTTGGAAGAAACACTAGAAAGGATAACAACGGTTGTTGAAATTGAAGACGCGGTGTTAGATGCAGAGGTTGTCATAGAAGCGATTCCAGAACGCATGGATCTTAAAAAGGAAGTATATGAGGAGGTGGGGAAGTATCTATCAAAAAATGCAGTGGTACTTTCCAATACATCTTCATTATCAATTACAGAATTATCCGAGGTGACGGGGTGCCCGGAGAGATTCTGTGGGCTACATTTTTTCAACCCCCCAATAAAAATGCCACTCGTAGAGGTAATTTCGGGAGACCACACAGCAAAAGAGACATTTGAATTTGCTACACAATTTGCGAAAAGAATAGGTAAATTTCCTGTCGAGGTACGCAAAGATAGTCCGGGGTTTATAGTTAATCGAATTTTGACCCCTTTACTCAATGAAGCAGCATGGATAGTTCATGAAAAACGGGGGGGAATGCAAGAAGTGGAAAGTTCCGTCAAATATGGGTTGGGACTCCCAATGGGGGCTTTTGAACTATCTGATCAAGTGGGAATTGATGTTGCGGTGCATGTATTGGAGTATCTGCATGAAAAACTCGGTTCGAGTTATAAACCATGTCCCATGTTGGAGGAAAAAATTGAGGATGGAGATATAGGAAGGAAAGTTGGGAAGGGGTTTTATGATTATTCAAAAAAGGTTGTAGATTTAAAAGTGGAGATGCGTTCGGAGACTATAGAAATTCTATTGACAGCGTGTTTGGCTAATGAGATTACTAAATTGTTAGAAAAGGAAGTCGCAGTGGTAAAAGACATAGATCAAGCTATGAAGCTAGGAACAGGGATAGAAAAAGGACCTGCTAAAATGGCTGATGATATTGGACTCAATAAGCTACATCAAGTTCTGTTAGAAGTGTATGACTCAACGGGAGAAGAGAGGTACAAGCCTACTAAATTGTTATCTGAACTATCAGAAACGGGCGAGTTTTTCTACGAAGTGTCCGAAAAAGAGACAGGAGATGTGTCCTTTGAAGACATAGAAATTGAAAAAGAAGGTAAATTAGGGAAAATTATATTAAATAGGCCACATCGATTGAATGCAATTACAGCAGAGATGATTGGAGAGATAGATCACGCTTTGGATCTGTTTGATCAAGACGAAAAATGTGGGGCAATATTGATCACGGGTGTGGGTGAAAAGGCATTCTGTGCAGGGGCAGATATTGTTTCGTTTGCATCGGGTTTTAGCGACGAAGGTGCAGCGCAAGAATTATCCAAAAAGGGCCAGGATCTTTTTTCGAAATTTGAACAGCATAGGCTCCCCATAATTGCAGGCATACGAGGATACTGTTTTGGAGGGGGTATGGAATTGGCTGCAGCTTGTGACCTTCGTATTGCTTCAGACCTATCAGTGTTTGGGCAGCCTGAAAGAAATCTAGGAATTCTTCCGGCATGGGGAGGGACGCAAAGACTCATGTATATAATGGGAGAAGCAAGAGCAAAAGAAATTATTTTAACAGGTAAAAAGGACTATCGTGCAGAAGTATTGTATCAGTATGGGTTCATAAATGAGGTTGTAGATGATGAGCAGTTACAAGAACGTGCAGAGGAGGTGGCAAAGCAAATATCAGAAGGACCACCTTTGGCACAAGGGATGATAAAACAAGCCATGTTAATAGGAAGGAATGATATTAATAAAGGGTTTGATGTAGAGAGAGAAGGTCTAGGTCAACTAATAGGAACTGAAGATCTAATAGAAGGAATGTCGGCATTTATGAGTAAACGAGACCCTGAATTTAAAGGGAAATGAGATAAACAGGATAGGAATTTTTAACATACCCTATGTCAAAAATAAACCATGGTCTGTTAGGGTAGTCCGGCCAATCCTGCTAGGTTTTCGACCTGGCGACACGGGTTCGAATCCCGTACAGACCATTATTGATAATCGAAATGGCATGCATTAAGAGGAATGGGGCGAGTTATTTGAATGGAAATGGATGCTGCTCATAATAACCAGGACGGCCCAAGTTGTTGCTCGGTAATTCCCGAAGATTCAAATAAAGGAAAGGAGGGGGAAAAATATCAATTGGGGAAGCCGGCTTATCGAGAAAAACTTCCTGCAATAGTACTAGTAAGTATTTTAATAATTGGAGGGGTGTTTTGTTTGATCCAGAATCAATTTATGACTTATTTTATGGGGATTGTACTAATAGGTTTGTCATCTCTCAAACTGTGGGATTGGGATGGATTCTCAAAATCGTTTCAAAAATATGACGTGATTGCTAAGAGGAACAGCGCATATGCAAAAGCATATCCGATCATGGAAATGTTAATTGGAATTGCATTAATTTTACAAATATTTGTACTCAATGTTGCAGCAGCGTTGATTGTACTTATTGGGATAAGCACAATTGGTGTTGTACAAAGTATAGTTACTAAAAAAGAAATTGAATGTGCATGCATGGGTTCGAAAATTAAAGTTCCAATGACATCGCTTACCCTTATTGAAAATGGAATTATGATGGTAATGGCGATTAGTTTGATAGTTTCATTTTAAGAGGGGATTTTAGAGGGGGTAGAAGTAATCAGAGTAGACGGATTGACACCGCCTATGTTTTTGTTGCGGTTCTTTGTTTTGAATGTTGATATTATAAGACCATAGTCTACAGATACAGTTACACGGTTTTCTGATGTTTACCGAATCCAACAGCACCTACGTGGTGAGGTTATATAACAATATGCCCTAAGCGGATTGTGAATCAAAGTTATATAAAAATATTTTTTTGTTTGATGATTGTAATTTCGATGGCAGGGTGTGCAGATACGGGCCAATTGCCAGGGGATGAAAATGAAGAAATTGATATTGGAAAATATAGGGTTTTTCCGACATCATCTGAATTAAGTCCTAGTACGAAGGTGGTGGAATGGGGCGTAGATGCACCAGGTGTCCAGCCAATATATGTTGCATCCTCAGATGTCCCACAGTGGCACATAGACAGAGTTTCAATGGGGCATGAAATAGCAGCATCTGAGTGGGGAAATTATGGGCCATTGCAGTGGTGGATTGTAGGAACTGGTGAAAAAGAGGCAGCGAATCTGGACGAATATTATTGTGTTTTAGCGACGGAGCGGAGATCAATGGGGGATGAAACGAGAGAAAACGTGGATGGTCTCTTTATGGACCTTAGAGAAAATATGGGTTTTAGACATTGTATGGAAAGAGACCACAATATTGTGATCTATGTCAAAGATGGTGGTGCAGGTCTAAGTATAGAAAGGGAAAAAGATTTTGATGAATCTTTGTTGATGATCACAATGGCATCTAAGAATCCTTATCCGACTCACGCAGACTATGAGATAACTATTTTTCATGAATATTTTCATGTGTATCAACATGCGCATGTCATGACGAAAAATGAGAGTGAAAGGAGGGAAATACTAGGAAATGGGGCGGTTTGGTGGATGGAAGGCGGTGCAGAATACATGGGACAACTACTATATTCTCGTGCATACCCGGAAGAAGGTGATCAAGAGTATGATGAATGGTTTACATTAGAAGAGCGAATGAAATGGAAGATTGGGGCTAAAAATGAACTCCTCCCAGGGGAGAGGATGGAGGACATAGTGTATGGGGAAAGGCAAAATGTAGGGTATGATTTGGGTTCGTGGGCCACTGCATTATTGATTCATAAATATGGTGAAGATGCGTATCTGAGTTTATATGACGATGTCGAAGATATAGGGTTTGAAGAAGCATTTTCCAAGAGTTTTGGCGTGTCTTTGGAAGAATTCCTTGAGGAGTTCCATGAGGAGTTCTTAGAATTGCCTTTAGAAGAGCAGCTTAAAATTATCCCAACATAGATATCCGTCATGCGTGTGTGTGACAGTGTCGTGC
>DASO01000010.1:17987-29500 GCA_002503845.1 Euryarchaeota archaeon UBA24
GACAGTGTCGTGCGTGTGTGTGACCAGTTTGTGTTTTTTTTGGCGCGTGTCATACGCCTGTGCGACTCATTTCCACTCCACGGATTAATCCTTGGGGATGATGTGAAATGGAGTAGTAATGGTAGCTTGAGTCCATGTAGGAGAAACACGATAGAGTATTTAGGCATGAGTCCCATTTTAGGTCGAATTAATGTTTATCAAGGTAGATCCCAAACGGTTAGGAGTAGATACAGAAGGTTTGTCAAAAGCCTCCAGAACTAGATCATTGTTGAAAGCCCTAACCTGGAGGACTATAGCCACTTCGGATACATTTGTCATTTCATTGTTCATTACAGGAACTATTTCATGGGCTGCAAGTATAGCAACCTTGGAGGTTTTTACTAAAACCGGTTTATATTACTTGCACGAAAGGGGTTGGGACAGAATTAGACTTGGACAGGATAAAAATGATTCATCTTGAGGACAGAGAAGACTGGGAGCAAGAATTGGTGAAAGACTCAGACATATTCTGGGACTTATATGAGGAACAATCGCAGACAGTTACAGGGGACATAATAGCTTCTATTATTGAGATGTATGGAAGGCCAGATCAAATAGAGAGAGCTAAAAAAATTTATGAAGATGGCGAACAGAAACTGAAAGAATCGCGATATTATCACAAACTAGACTGATTGAGACCGCACAGAAGTGGTACTTCATTTTTCGGTTTTTCGGTTTAATTTATATTCTAACTTAGACCTACTGAGCACTCCATGGTCTGCTTTTCGGTGGCAGTTTGGACAAAGAACGATTAAATTTCCTGTGGTGTTTTTTCCCCCTTCAGACCTAGGTACTATATGGTGAATTTCAGGTGTATCGACCCATTCTTCACACCATTCACAATGTTGATTTGCCCTTTCAAAATATAATTCATTCTTTAGATTTTCGGGTGTGGGGTTCGTTTTTTCAAAGACATCTTCATCCCAGCTCCTCTTATGTTTTTTAAGAGATAGAAATGAAGGAATCAGTCGGGATTTGAGCTGTTGTCTACGGATTTTTTTTCGGTTTTGCCGGGATTCAATCTGTAATTTGTAGCGCTCTATCCTCTCGAGTTTTTGTTCTTCTTTATATTTTTCTTTAGCAGCTGCTCTCTCTCTTCTTCGTTTTTTTCGGAGGGGGAGGGAAATGTAATATAAAATAAATCCAATGATAAATAAAACCACGACAATCTCCAGAGAGATTTCGAATATTTGCAAGAGTTGGAGGGGAAGTGGCACGTATCACGGGAGTATAAGCGAGGGGGTATATTAAAAAATGCGACTTTCTCTTGTTTCCGGCAATATTTGTCCATTCCGGATAATTAATATATCAAAGGATCGTAAGTGGTCGAGATATGTCATTAATAGATGAACTATGTACCGTAAAGAATGCCATGTATTTGCAAATAATTACAGGAATTGGGTTCTTGATCATGTTTGTATATACTTCCCAAAGTCATCTCGCAGGAGAGGAAACGGCTCCATTGCCTGCGATCATTCTCTTTTTTGTATTTGGAGTTTGTAAATTGGAAATTGCTAGAAGGAAATTGACCAAAGGCCAAATAGTACAGTATGCAGTGCCTATCCTAACTGCAATAGGAATATTAAAAATAATAGAATTTGGACCGGCTACGGATTTCTTAGTCATTGACACTTTCTTTTATGTATATAGCATTCCATTGATACTTGAAATATTAGCAGTGGCACTGTTGTTGCATCCATCAACGAGGGCCGAACTGAAAAGTTGAATCTACAGTAAAATTAATTTTAGAATATCTCGGTTTTCTTGAAGGAAATGTTCCATTTCCTGGAGAGATAGATTTTTTATTATCTCTTCTGCGGGCAAATTATCTAGGATACCTTGGCTTATTTTATCCTCAACGGGGGTTTTTTTTCGCTCTACGAGGCATTTTTGTATAGCTCGGAAGTGTCCAAGTAGAAATTGTTCTAGTTCTTCTTGGGAGAATCCAGTAATGACTTCTCTACGGGGTAGATGGTTCGAGAGCCTTTGACGTATCGTGTCGCTGATGTCTTGCTGCATTAAGCTTCAGGAGGGAATCGAACCCCCGACATCTGGTTTACAAAACCAGCACTCTGGCCTGCTGAGTTACTGAAGCACAAATTAGTTTTATCCTCTGAATGAGATTTAAGAGTTTCTAAGAGCCAATGCAGCCACTGCTGGAAGGGAATCACCACTTAATAGTCTCATTGCTGCACCACCACCCGTACTTATATGAGAAAAATTCCTAATTCCAAATTGATCGAGAAGTGCTATCGTGTCGCCCCCTCCTACGATGCTAGTGTCGGATTGAGTAGCTGCATCGTAGACATGAATGGTTCCTTGAGAAAAGTGAGAGACTTCTGCCAATCCTGCAGGTCCATTTAGAATCGTTGTTGATGCAGATTCCAGAGAAGAACTGAATTTGGTGATGGTTTGAGAACCTATATCAAATATAGGACCTTCGGCGGGGAGATCAGAGACCAGTACTTCTTGACGTCCATTTGAATCAATGGCGACGTCGATTGGTAATTTGATTTGATCTCCATAATTAGCAAGGAGTGATTTTCCTTGATCAAGATAGTCTAAGATACCATTTGTACGTAGTATATCCATGCTAGGGGCGCCTAAATTGACCCCATCACAATGTAGAAGAAAGTTTCCAAAAAGACCAGCTGCGAGGACTTCGTCTGCAATATCATGTTTGAGAACTGACTCTGCTACGGCAAGGGAGTCAATGGTTTTTTTACCTGCTAAAAAATATACCCGGGGTTTGGGTAATTCGTGGATTGTTCCAAGGACTTTTAATTCTTTTTCTAGTAGCCTTCCAGCATAACTGGGTAAAAGATATGGAAATCCTACGAGAGATGGGTGAGACCTATGAGCAGATCCAAATGCGTCGTTGACATATGCATCGAAATGGGGTGCAAGGGCGGAGACAAATTTTGTTGTTGCAGCATCCTTTGGTTCCATTTCTATATATTCTTCTGGACAAAAACGGGTGTTTTCTAAGACTAAAATTTCCCCATGGGGGAGCTGTTTGATTTTATCTAAAGCTTTTTTCGAATGGGTGTTTTCAACATGGTGAACGGGAGTGTCAAGTATGTCGGCCAATCGGAGGGCATGAGGTTGCAGAGAGATACATGAATCTTCACCTGGGCGGCCTTGATGTGCCATCAATACAATTCGTGCCCCTGCAGATACTAGTTCAGAAAGTGTTTCGAGATGCGATCTTAGCCGGGTGTCGTCTGATAAATCACCATCTATAAGAGGACTATTGATATCAACACGAATTCCTATGAGCTTCCCTTTGGGATCTAGATTGTCAAGGGTCTCAATCATAGATGTAGGAGAATGAGATAGGATCATTGAAAGGCTTTTCTGTATCAATTTTATGTTTACAGGGATTTATTATGTGTCGCGCCTATGTGCGTACATAGCATAGGGATGATAAAGTATTATAACATATTGCGTGAAAAAGTTCAAAAAGATCGGGGTACGACACTTGTTGTTCTGGGTATATCCATACTATTAGTGGACCTTATCTTTCAATTGATAATAGGGGAGACGGAATCGCAAATTGTAGCCACATATTTATGGGATGGGTTGGTAATTGGGTTGGCGATAGGGCTTGCAGGAGTGGGATTGTCTTTAACATATAGCATACTTAAATTTGCAAATTTTGCCCATGGGGATATGATCACTGCGGGCGGATTTTCAGGATGGGTTGCTGTTTTTGCAGTAATGGGAGTGGGTAGATTCGACATGAAAAATTTACTACTAGTCGGGGCAGGAAAGCCAATAAACGTAACCGAATTGGGTATAAGTGTTTCCACGACTCCATTGGCGGTATTGTTTGGTTTGATTGTTGCAATAATGGGTACAGTGTTATTAACACTGGCCATTGATCGCTTTGTTTTTCGTCCGATGAGACATCATAATGATGGTATTGCATTGTTGATTGCAAGTATTGGTGTTTCTCTTGCCCTGCGTTATGGATTGGCATTCATATTTAAAACACAAAATCGCGGGTTGACAGCGGCTAGTCTTACGGCATCCTATTCAATTCCAGTTGGCACGGGATCAGTACAAATAGACTTGGGTGAAATAACATTAGTTCTAGTTGCAATCGCACTAATGGTTGGCGTCCACGTATTCTTGCAATATAGTACACTTGGAAAGGCCATGAGAGCGATGGCAGACAATAGAGATTTGGCGCTTATTACAGGTATACCAACAGAAAGGGTTGTTCGGGCTACGTGGATCATTGGGGGTGCATTGACAGGAGCAGCAGGATTTCTTATAACGCTAGAAAGGGGAACTATTTCATTTCAGTTTGGATGGATACTCTTATTGCTTATTTTTGCGGCAGTCATAATAGGAGGAATTGGATCAGTATATGGGGCCATAGCAGGAGGAGTGGTTATTGGGTTTACAAGTACTATTTCATTGATATGGATACCTGCAGATTTAGCAAACGTGGCAGTGTTTAGTGTGATGGTACTAGTTCTATTGTATAAACCAGAAGGGTTGTTCAAAGGAGTTACAACAGCATGAAATTTAATAGAGAAATGTTCCTGAAAAATGATTTTAGGATAGTGGTCAGCGCTTTTGTAGGTATTTCATTTTTGTTCATAATAGTGGCAATGATTTTGGGATTGGACTTCAATGGTACTGTCAATACCATACAAAGGATAATGTTTTTATCCGCAGTATACGCGATGGTAGTGCTTGCGTTAAATCTTCAATGGGGATATGCAGGAATATTTAATATTGGTGTTGCGGGATTCATGCTAAGTGGCGTGTACACAATGGCAATAATAACAGGAGATCCTAATGGGCTAATCCCAGGATTGGGATTGCCACTCCCAATCGGAATTATTGGAGGGGTTTTGATGGCAAGTTTGTTGGGATTGCTTATATCAATTCCAACGCTAAAATTAAAAGCAGATTATCTAGCGATTGTTACTATTGGTTTTGCAGAAATCATAAGGTATACTGCGAATGCTCTGACATTTAAAACGTTCTCAATAGCAGGGGTGGAAATGGGGACGGGGGCAGGGAGGGGAATCCATTTGCCGATGAATCCAATCAGAGGTTTGTACTATACAGATCCGAGCAATCTTGGACTTGGAAAGACGGTATTTGGAGAATATGTTTTTGGACTTTTTGAGATCGTTCAAGTCCAATCGTCAGTGGTGGTTTCGTGGACGTATGCAATCGTGTTGATATTCGTTGTGGGCCTGTTTTATTTAGTGATATATCGAATAGGAAATTCCCCATTTGGTAGAGTTCTAAAAGCTATCCGGGAAGACGAGATGGTTGCGAATGCATTGGGGAAAAATACGGACATATACAAGATTAAAGTGTTTGCCATAGGGTGCGGTCTGATGGGGTTGGCAGGAATTCTCTGGCAGGGTAGTTATGGATACACAAATCCAACTACATTTCAACCCATATTGACATTTTATATTTTTATTGCATTGATAATTGGAGGTTCCGGATCGAATACAGGTAGCATCATAGGGGGTGTCGTGTTTGCTAGTCTCCTTTTTGAGGGTCCAAATTTTGTCCGCCGAGTGGTCATGCATGTATTCAAATTTGATAAAGCTCCAAATTCAATTATAGAAGCAATAGTTCCAATTTCATCGTTGGATTTGGGGCCATTTGTGGCATATTCTTTGGCAAATATATCGTCTTTGAGGGTGGTATTTTTAGGATTGGTTTTAATATATATAATACAAAATAGGCCCGAAGGTTTATTGGGAGATAGGAAGGAACTAGCAGCGAGTATTGACATATCCAGACGCCCTGTTGTAAAAACAAAGGAGGAGAAAGAAGCATGAGTAGTTCTAAAACAAAAAAGAGGCAAAGTCGAAAAAAGAAACCTGCGAAAAAATACCCATTAAAAGTGGAGAAAATTGGTAAAAAATTTGGAGGACTTTCTGCAGTAAATGATGTGAGTTTTTCGATTGAAAAGGGGTCGATTACGGGGTTAATAGGGCCCAATGGGGCAGGGAAATCTACAACATTCGATTTGATAACAGGAATTACCAACCCAGACACAGGATCTGTTAAATTCGATGGAGAAGACATAACGGGGAAAAGGCCATATCAAATTGCAAATGTGGGCCTTGTCCGAACGTTTCAAATAACACGAGAACTCAAAGAGATGACGGTGATGGAAAATGTTATGCTGGCTCCGAAAAATCAAATTGGGCAGCGATTGTCGAGTGTGTTATTGGGCGGGGGTAGAAGAAAAGTAGAAAGTCAAGAAGCGGAGTTATTAGAGAAAGCTTGGGAAACTCTGGACATATTCCATTTGGATAAGCTAGCCAACGAATATGCGGGGAATCTATCAGGAGGTCAGCGAAAATTGTTGGAGATGGCTAGAGTGATGATGATGGACCCATCCATGATACTACTAGATGAACCAATGGCGGGGGTGAATCCCACTTTGAAAAAGCAAATTATAACACTAATAAAAAAATTAAGTAAAGACGGTTACACATTTCTTTTAGTAGAGCATGACATGGATGTTGTGATGAATCATTGCAATCCGATTATTGTGATGCACAATGGCGGAGTGATATTAGAAGGAACACCAACGGAAATTTCGACTAACGAAAAAGTCATAGATGCATATCTAGGTGGTTCTGAATGACATTATTGAACGTAAAAAATTTGGTTGCAGGGTACGGAGATCTCCAAATTTTAGAAAAAGTAAATATAGTAGTTGAAGAGGGAGAATATGTTGCAATAGTTGGCCCAAATGGGGCGGGAAAATCAACGGTTATGAAATCAATATTTGGCCTAACCAAGCACATAGATGGTAAGATTATTTACGAAGGGTCAGATATCAGTGGGCTCCCAACAGAAGAAATAATTAAATTGGGAATAAGCTATGTTCCTCAAAATGAAAATGTATTTCCAAATCTTACGGTGAGAGAAAATTTAGAGCTTGGAGGATATATTATGAAAGAGGGAAAGGAAAAACAGATACAAGAATTATTTGATCAATTTCCAATATTAAAGTCGAAGGAAAATGATAAAACGTCTACATTATCAGGAGGACAGCAACAGATGGTTGCGATGGCCAGGGCATTGGTGTTGAATCCAAAACTATTGATGTTAGATGAACCAAGCGCCGGATTGGCTCCAGATCTAGTGAAAGAAAATTTTGATTATGTTGATCAAATTAGAGAAAGTGGGACTGCTATTTTGATGGTTGAGCAAAATGCAAAAGAAGCTCTTCGCCGGTGTGATCGTGGGTATGTACTAGTTCAAGGAAAAGATAGGTTTGTGGATACAGGGGAGGCACTGCTCAACGATGAACATGTTAAAAAAGAGTTTCTTGGTGGGTAAAATATAAGAAGAGAAATAAAAAATGAGCGGATTATCCGCTGTAGTCGATTGTACTGATGGTTTCTATTCCGCTACTACCCCACTTGAAGTATTCGTAGGATGCAGCTCCGAGATCACCATTGTCGTCGAAGTCGACTGCACTGGAAGCGCCTTGATAGTCTATATCTTTGCCTGAAGCTGCCATTACGACACCATCGGCGAGAGTTTCAGGTGTTACGACCTCACCACCAGGGTTGGCTATTTTTCTCATTTGTGCGGCAATGGCAACACCGTCGTTGGAACCGGCTGCTGCGTTGGCCAGGATAAGTGCTGCTGCTGCGTCGTATGCATATCCACAGTAACTGACAGAAGGTTTAGCACCAAATGCAGCTTCGAACTCGGTGTCGAAGAAAGCCTTTCCAGGTCCTGCAGGCATTGGAGAGGTACCAGTAACATTAGCTAGATCGTTTCCAACTTTTCCAGGAAGCTCAGCATCATATAGACCGTCTGTGACTAGAATATCTACACTAGAATCGTGATCTGCGTAGAAGTCACGGAGTATCTGTACACCACTTTCTGGATATCCAATGATCAAGAGGGCGTCGGGACCTCCAGCTAAGGCTTTTTGCAATTGTGCAACATACGATGGTTGCTGTTTCTCGAAAGAAACTTGTTCCTGGACAGTTCCACCGTTTGCTTCGAATGCGGCTACAAACCCATCACTGAGAAGAGTGCCGTAATCGTTGTTTAGGAACAATGTGGACGCGGTCGAATCTCCTAGAGTATCTTTAATTACATCTGCCAATACGAGGGATTGGAGTGCATCGGTTGGAGGAGTCCTAAAGACCAAATCGTTGTCAGCCATGGTGGTGATGGCAGGAGAGGTACTTGCTGCAGAACATACGGCTACCCCATTAGGGATACATACAGTTTCTGCTGCTGCAATAGTAACACTGGAGGATAGAGCCCCGCAAATCATGGGGTAACCAGCATTGACTAAAGCTTCTGCTCCGCTTACACCTTGGGTGGGATCGGTTCCTGTGTCTTCGAACTGAGTGGTAACTGAGAAACCATTTCCAGCGTCATTTACGTGTTTTACTGCGAGTTCTGCGCCTTGTACAATAGGTGGCCCTAGTGCTGCAAGGCCACCAGTGACTCCCATAAGGAGTCCTAATTTTATATCTCGTCCTTGCGGTGCCCCTCCGGGGAGGCCGGCACACCCAGCAAGGGTTGTGAGTCCGACGGCGCCCATGCCCTTGAGCATAGTCCGTCGATTGATAATATGTGTCATAGTAGACCAGCAGTTATTTTCTTTTAAGGGATAATAAGAATTTCTCTCGTTGAGGGGATACATCGTCCTTTAAATCAGGATCATAACGGACATAAGTATGCAGATGCCTTCAATGTAGTATATAGTGGTTTATTTTTCCGATTTTGACATCTCCCCGAACTTGGTGCAGGCCCTCGAAAAACAAGGTCTAACAAAACCATTTGAAGTTCAGGTAGAAACAGTTCCAGAGGCCATATTGGGCAGGGATATTTGTTGTAGGGCACCTACAGGATCTGGAAAAACCCTCGCATTTGGACTCCCTCTGTTGGAACGTTCGAAAAAAGCCAAATCTAGACGTCCAACATCTTTAATTCTAACACCTACAAGAGAATTGGCAGAACAAATTCAAAACGTTCTCAATCCTTTGGCAAAATCGGTCGGAAGAAATGTCATCTCCATATATGGAGGGACATCATATCAACCCCAACTTCGTGGATTAAAAAATGGTGTTGACATAGTAGTAGCATGTCCGGGTCGTCTTCTGGATTTGCTCGATAGAAATTCTCTTTCACTTGAGCATGTAGACGTTGTTGTAGTTGACGAGGCAGACCGCATGGCGGACATGGGATTCATAAAGCCGGTTCGAAGTATTCTAGATAAATGTTCTAAAAAGTGCCAAACGATTCTGTTCAGTGCGACTCTGGATAATGAAGTATCAGAAATAGTTAGGTTGTATCAAAAAAATCCAGTTAATATTCGTGTGGGTCCCGAAGACATAAGCATCGATAGTATGCGACATCTCTTTTGGACCATGAAAAATCATGGGAAGCCAACCATTGCAGTAGAAGTCATAAATAAATGTGGCAGGTCTATGCTTTTTTGCAGGACTAGGGCGGGCGTGGATAGGCTTGGGAAAAAAATGTATGAAGCAGGGATAAGTAACTCCACTTTGCATGGAGGACTGAATCAAGGGCAACGTGATAGGTCCATGAAAGAATTTAGTAGTGGGAAATCTCTAGCGTTGATTTGCACTGACGTTGCTGCTAGAGGAATAGATATCGAAGGTGTAAACTGTGTCATTCATTATGACCCTCCTGAAAATGGAAAAGCTTACAAACACCGTAGTGGTCGGACCGCTAGGGCAGGGTCAGAAGGACTTGTAATATCATTTGCTCAAAAATCTCAGCAAAAATTATATGCCCAAATACAAAAAGAAGTAGGCATTGACTATCGCTTTGTATCTCCAAATATAGGGTCCGTTCCTCAACTTGATTTTGAACCAGGAGAACTTAATAAAAAGGGAAATTCAAACAAAGGTCGTAGGCCAAGGCGCCGAGGGAGAGGTGGTCCTCCAAAGAAAGGTAGAGGTGGTCCTCCAAAGAAAGGTAGAGGTGGTCCTCCAAAGAAAGGTAGAGGTCAAAGGAGAAATCGTCGACGATGAGTGGAAAATTGTATCCCCTACATACAGAAGGTCCGGATTTAATATTTGGATTCTCAACGATTTATTTCGGATTGCTTGCCATTGCCTCCGTCCTTGTTTTCTTAGTATACAAACGGCGTGGGACATTACCAAAAATAGGCGAACCATATTATGAAATATTCGTTCTTGCTTTAGGACTATGGTGGTTGGGTGGCCTTCTAATCGATGCGTTTGCACATATTTCAGGGGTGGTCGATGATACGTTTTTCACCCCATGGCATGCCATATGGTACGCGGGTGCTACTGCATATGGCGCATATATGTTTTATGCTATTTTTCCAGAAGAAGGGCTTTGGGGCCTTGTGAGAAACCCCTTGAAGACCCTTCGAGATATATCGCCAGAGCATAGGCCGGGGGTTTATGGAATCCTTCTATTTGGTCTGTCGGGTTTTGGTGACATGATCTGGCATGAAACGCTTGGTGTTGAAACGAGCGTTGACATTCTCCTTTCCCCCGCCCATATTGGTCTTTTTATCGGACTCATGATGGCAGTTACAGCGCCGATGTGGTCGGCTTGGGCTAACAAAGAAAGCGGCAGAGATGGGTTGAAGTCTCAAATATTGATCGTCTTTGGACTTGGTGCAGCATGGGTCGGTACGGTGCTTATTACCATTTATGCAAACATTTGGTTTGACCCTCTGCAGACATTCTGTTATGATGGAGGAGGGATGTATTGTTTGAATGACACTTACGATGTTGCGTTGAGCCAGGGAATGCGGGCTTTGTTGGTTCAAGCTTTCGTGAGTTCAGTTGTTGTCTTATTGTTCATTCGCCGGTGGATGCCTGCTCGGGGGAGCCTATTTATTCTCTTCATATTCCCCGCAATTGGTATGTGGGTCTACAGTGAATTCAATAATGCACTATTGTTCATGTGTATTGCATGGGCAATGGTAGTGGAACTTAGCCTACCAATCCTCCAAAGAGGTTGGAAACGTTTGTTTGTACCATTGGTTACTACAAGTCAAGTGAGTGTGGTTATGATTTCGTGGTGGTGGCGTTCTGAGGAGTGGGCAAGTAGCATGTATTGGATAGAAGGCACTAACTTGCATATGTTGCCGTTTGGTTGGACTATTCATGCTACATTTGGTGCGTTGGTCATGTGTGCGTTTATTGGTTGGATAATGAGTGTTGTCGCGTTCCCACCCACTATTCCAAGTATAGATGATGAATAAATCGTTTTAATTCAATGATAAGAAAGGAGAATAGTGGTTTATTGAATTAGCTATCTATAGTAATCGTCGTAAAGAATGGCATTGATAAAAAATACAGAGACTTACAGAAAGAACTCAAGAAAAAAGATAAAAAGATGAAAGCAAAAGACAAAAAAATAGCGAATTTGGCCCTAAAAGGCCCCAAGAAAAAGAGGTGAATAATGGCTTCAGATATTGACAAAAAAATGAAGAA
>DASO01000010.1:29839-60606 GCA_002503845.1 Euryarchaeota archaeon UBA24
TAAAGATATTGACAAAAAAATGAAAGGGTTATGAGTGAGCCAATCACACCCGAACAGGCAATCATTGCATTGGTTGCGGTCATCGCGACTATGACTTACACGGGTCTGGAACTGTTTGGTATTCAGTTTTCCCAGCTCGTTGGGACTATATCGATAGTGGGATTACTCATACTTTATGCAATCTTCCGTTTTTATCCTGATTGGACGAAATAAAAGGTATGCGGTGAGAGAGGGATTCGAACCCCCGAGGCCGTTGGCCACCAGTTTTCAAGACTGGCGCATTAGTCCGCTCTGCCATCTCACCCAGTATGAATAAAGTAAGTAACAGACTTATTCCTTTTCGGATTGTGAATTTACTCGTTTTGAGGATTCGCAGGGTGATAATCGGTGTCGTAAACCCCGGGTTTTCCATCAATCCGATCGGGGTTTATACGTCCGCCAAGTAGCATGAAATCGAGGACGATTAGGTTGAGTAACGACTCCACTACAGGGACCCCTCGTGGCGGAAGGACTGGATCGTGCCTGCCTATTACTTGGATTTCTTTCTCTTCATTGGTTGCCCAATCAACAGTCTGTTGTTTTTTCACGATAGAAGTTGGAGCATGGAAGGTAACTTCTCCAAAAATAACTTCCCCTGTTGTGATTCCTCCCTGAATGCCCCCATGATTATTGCTGGTAGGGACTACAGACCCGTCATTGTCAAAGGTGAAGGGGTCGTTTCGTTCGAACCCAGTGTATTCCCGGGCAGAACGTCCTAGGCCAAATTCGAAGGCTGTTGTTGCAGGGAGAGATAACATGGCGTGTCCAAGTCTTGCTTCAAATGAATCGAAACGTGGTGCGCCCAATCCACGGGGAACACCATGGGCTTCAAAATAGACAGACCCCCCAATAGAGTCACCTTCTTTTTGATATTTTGTAATCAATGCTTCCATTTTTTTTGCAGTAGAGGGGTGGCCACATCGAACAGGATTGTTCTCGGAATTACTAACCATGTCTTCAAATGTTATATCAGGGGCTCTTAAATCGCCTATTTGGTTCACATGTGCTTTGATTTGTACATCGTAAATGGAATCTTCGAGTACTTTTTTAGCCACTGCACCAGCTGCGACCCAATTGGCAGTTTCCCGAGCGCTCGATCGGCCTCCTCCAGCCCAACTCCTTGTCCCAAATTTTGCTGAGTAGGTAAAATCACCATGACTAGGGCGAGGAGCGGTGACAAATGGTTCGTACTTATTGGATTTTGCATCTTTATTGTATATGACCATTCCAATAGGTGCCCCAGTTGTGTAGCCACCTTCTAACCCAGATAAAAGGGAAACTTGGTCGGGCTCATCCCTACTAGTAGTAACCATAGATTGTCCAGGTCGCCTCCTGTCCAAGTCATGTTGGATATAGCTGTCATCTATTTTAACTCCGGCAGGGCAGCCAGAGATAGTACATCCAATTCCAGGTCCATGACTCTCTCCAAAAGTAGTAATTTGAAATAATTTTCCGAATTGATTTCCATTCATAGTTACTGATCACCTTTTATTTCAGCCCCTAAGCTCTTCAACACTTGGAAAAATTCAGGATAAGAAACTGCCACATGTTCTGCTCCTGAAATTTGAATAGCTCCAGAGGATATGAGACCTAAAATCGAAAGGGACATCACGATTCGATGGTCCCCTCTTCCATTAAGTTTTGCACCAATGAGAGGCGAATTTGATCCATAAATGGTTAATTTATCAGACTGTTCTTTGGTTTTTACACCTAACTTCTGTAGTTCTTCACTCATTGCAGAAACGCGGTCAGTCTCCTTATACCGAACATGAGAGCAATTTACAATGGTTGTTTTCCCAGTTGCGGTGGCGCCTAATATGGCAATTGTGGGGAGAAGGTCGGGAGTATTTCCAACATCGATAGTAGCACCAGAGAGAGTGGATTTAGTTACGGTGATGGTTTCTTTTGAGAGGTCCCAATGAATATCTGCACCCATATTTGAGAGAATGTCGACGATTGCAGCATCTCCCTGAGAGGTTGGTTGTGCCCCAGTTACTACAACTCCATTGTCAGATGCTAGCGCTCCTGCTGCAAGTAGATATGACATTGAAGAGAAATCACCAGGGACTTTGTAAACGGGATTGTGTGAAGAATAGGATTGACCCCCTGGGACACGGTAGCCATTTTCAGTTGCATGGGTTTCGATTCCAAAGGATTGGAGGATTTCGATGGTTATGTCAACGTAAGGTTTTGACTTTAGTTCGGAAGTGATAGTTATATCAATACCGGCCTCCGTGACACCCCCTGCCATCAATAGTGAAGTTATAAATTGAGATGAAATATTCCCAGGAACTGAAACAGATCCTCCTTTTATTGGGCCTTTGATGGCGAGAGGGGCACTCCCATTGTTTTCAATACTAGTTGCCTCACCACCAAGTTGTATAATGGCATCGAGTAACTCACCTTGTGGCCTCGAACTAAGAGACTCGTCACCAATGAGTGTAGTTGTCCCGTCAACTAAAGCTGCAGTGGCTATTAAAAGTCGCATAGTAGTCCCACTGTTTGCGCAATCAATTACATCAGATGGGAGAGAGGGATGGTCGTGGAACCCTGTAATCGATAATCCATCGTCTTCGGTGATGGTACTACCTAGAGCTTCTATTGCTCGGATGGTTGCCCGGGTATCGGCACTTAGAAGTGGATTTTCTATCTTGGTGGAGAGAGAATGTCCTGCTGCCAATATCGCCCGATGTGTGTAGCTCTTAGAGGGCGGTGCCATTACGCATCCTTCGATGGAAGAGGGGCGAATGGTTATGTCCATGGGTTTGGTTAGATGCCGTACTATTTAGCGAATGTGCAAATGATAGCGAATAGACCCATAGAATTTGCTTTAAACTTCCGAGGTAAAGAAAAGAATATGGTACAGTATTCGGAGTTGGATTCTTTTTTACAAGATGGAGATTATGATGGATATTTGGTTGATGCTTCGTCCGAAGATGCTAATCAAAAATATATATCGGGTTTTGATGCCCCGGATCCGTTTATTACACTGTATACTACTAACGGGATCCGAATGCTTGTATCCGGACTAGAATATGGACGTGCTTGTAAACAGAGTCGATCAGGTATAATTAAACGGCTGTCAGAATATAAATTTGAGGAGCTAGTGGCAGAAAGAGGATCCATTGATGCTCGGATGCAAGTTATTGCTGAGTTTATTTTAGAGGAAAGAGAGAGTAGTAAATTGGTTGTTCCAGGGAATTTTCCTTTGGAGACTGCGGATGGGTTGAGATTAAAAGGAATTGAGATTGAAATAGATTCGAGTAGGGAATTATCGAAAATTAGATCCTGTAAGAATGAGGAAGAAATTGAACAGATTAGGCGGGTACAAGAAGCTACAGAGGAGGCAATGCATATTGCAGAAAAAATGATATCAGAGGCGAATATTAGAAATGGAATATTACACAAAAATGGAGAGATATTGACATCAGAGATAGTTAAAAGTGAGATTGAACTTGCCTTAATGAAAAGGGGATGTGATGCAGGAGATACCATCGTTGCTAGTGGTGGACAAGGGGCAGATCCACATCATTCGGGGGAGGGACCACTTATTGCAAATGTTCCAATAATAGTTGATATTTTTCCACAAGACAAGATTAGTGGATATCATGCAGATATGACTCGTACGTGGGTTAAAGGAACGCCATCGTCTGAAGTTTTGAGGAGATATGCTGCTACAGTAAAAGCGATGGAAACTGCCATCGAGATGATCCGGCCGGGTATCACAGGGAATGAAATTCACAATGTTGTGTGTGACATATATGAAGAGGAAGGATACGAAACATTGAGGTCAAATCCAGCTACTGATACGGGATTTATCCACTCTACAGGGCATGGAGTTGGGCTAGACATCCATGAATTTCCTAGGATTAACTCGGAGCATGTGGTTTTGCAAACAGGAAATGTAATTACAGTGGAACCTGGACTATACGACCCAATTGAGGGGGGAATTCGCGTCGAAGATTTGATTTTAGTAACAAAAAGCGGATATGAAAATTTGACTAGATATCCAAAGAAAATTTTGGCATAAATATGCTCAAATGTACAAGAAAGAATCGAAAAATCATTTAGGAAATTTTTGCCTATTTCGAATGAGTTAATAGACTCATTGTGAAAGGTATATTATGGTTTTAATTCAAATTGCGGATTTGGTTGTAACTGTATTTCCTAATGGGGTGTCGCATTATCTCATAGGAGGGATAGTAATAGGGGCTAGCGTAGTTTTTATGTACTTTACGACAGGGCAAATAGTAGGTGCTAGTACAGCACTAGAGACAACGGTCTCGTATTACTCTAAATTAAAGTGGTTTCAGCAAGAGGAATTCATTTCGTCGAGGGATTGGAGAGCGGTGTTTACTATTGGATTAATAGTAGGTGCCGCAGGCTACACCTTGGTTTCGGGTGCAGAGCTATGGGTAACAGAAGTCCAATGGTGGCGATTATTGATTGGGGGGTTATTCATTGGTATAGGGGCTAGATTGGGTAAAGGATGTACTTCGGGGCACGGCATATGTGGGCTTGCATCGTTCTCTCCTGCATCACTAGTTAATGTGGTGATATTCTTAGGAGTTGCAATAATTGTAGCACATTTAACAGAACTTTTAGGAGTAGTCCCATGAGTCGTGCGGGACAAATTCTTGTTGCGGCATTCGTGGGGGGAATAATATTTGGGATAGGACTTACTATTAGTCAGATGACACATCCAGAAGTTGTTTTAGACTTTCTCCAGCTAGACGATTTGGGACTGCTACTAGTGATGGGAGGAGGAGCAACTGTTGCTGCCATTGGGATTCAGATGGGAGCAAGAACTGGAAAATCGGCCCCACTCACGGGTAAAAAATATGGGCTAAGAGTCAGAGATTTGGACAGTGATGTGATAATAGGAGGGGTAATATTTGGAATAGGATGGGGTGTTGCTGGGGTTTGTCCAGGCCCAGCTTTTGCTAGTTTGGGAATAGGAAATTACGTCATAATATGGTCCGTTGTAGGAATGATCATAGGGGCCCACATCCATGGTTTTATAAAAGAATCCAGAGCCAATTAACTAGAATGATCTATACTATTTTGTTAAAGAAGAGGTAGTGTGTTTTAAGCAGACAGGTAGGGGATAATCGATGAGCGAATCTATTTTACGGTTCGCAAGTCTATGCGAAGGTAATGAAACTATTAATTGTGGGTTCGGGTTCAATGGGACGCTGGTTTGCATCATCTGTAGATGCAGAGGTCACATTTGTGGATATAAAAGCCGAGATGGCCCAAGGAGCTGCAGAGGATATAGGGGGAAAAGTAGCAGATTTGGATACAGAAGAATTGTTCGATGTTGTTTGCATTGCGGTGCCAATACCTTATGTGACTGAAGCTATTTCGACTTATGCTAAAAATGCAACTGGAGTTATGTGCGACATCACAGGGGTGATGAAAACCCCAATAGATGCTATGAAAGTGTATGCGAGTGACATAGGGAGAGTCAGTTTACACCCTTTGTTTGGCCCGGGGAATTACCCAGGCAGAATTGCCCTGGTGATAGGCGAGACAGGACCATTAGCGGAACAGATATTCAATGATCTTGAGAAGGCAGGGAATACACTGTTTATTACGACTGCAGAGGAGCATGACGAAGTGATGAAAACAGTACAAGGAATGACCCATGCTGCCATTCTTTCTTTTGCATTAGCAGCGAAAGAGGTTCCTGAAGAATTTGGAACTCCAATATTTGACGTCTTGGTCGAATTGGTAAAAGAGATGACAAATGGCAATGCCCAGGTATATTCAGATATTCAAGAAGTATTCGGAGGAGCTAAAGAAATCGTAGAAGCTGCAAATAGAATTTCGAATTCGGATTGGGAAGAATTCAGTCGACTATATGAAGAGGCCAGTAAGTAATGTGGTTGGACAAGATGAGTAAGTAAAAGGACTGTTTATGGATTTGAAAGGAAGTCGGGAAATCTTATCAAATGTTAGATACTTACAAAATATCCGTCCAATTGATCCTGAAGAAATTGAAGAGTATATATCAGGGTCAGTGGGGGTAGATTTGATCAGATCGGAGATTAGGGATAACGCATTCCAACTAGGCTTGGTAGAAAGGTTTGATGGGAAGTTTACTCCAGTTTCTGAGGATCCCATTGACCCTCGGGTGGTTGAGGTTCTGAAAATACCAGAAAAGTATTCTGCGCGACTGGAAGATATTTTGAGAGAGAAATATGGAAAGGAATGGCAATTGGGGGAATCGGGAGAGATAATTAGAGAGAGGATTAGGGGGATAAAAAAAGACTACTATGAAGGCAGAGGAGTAGAATATGATGAGGAAAATGCACTAGCATATGCTGCATATCATTTTCCAGGGTACTATGTGGCGATTCAGCATATATTAAATAAAATTTCAGAGGGAGGGTTGTTAAAAAGGAAATTGAGAATACTCGATGTTGGCGCAGGTATTGGGGGGCCTGCATTGGGAATTTCAGACTACATACCCGAAAATGCACTTGTGGAGTACAATGCAGTAGAACCGAGTCAAGCGGCAGATATTTTGCAAATATTAATGGAAGAAAGAGGGGCCAATGTACACTTAAATATTCACCGAGAGACGGCAGAAAAATTTGAGCCAAGTGGTGTTTATGACATCGTATTATTTGCCAACGTTATTAGTGAATTGGAAAACCCCATTTCGGTGGTTAATAAGTATAGTAAATTTGTATCAAAGACGGGTGCGATGATACTCGTTGCTCCTGCTGATAAAAATACGGCAATTGAATTGAGGGAGGTAGAAAGGGCAATTTCATCGAATATGAATATATATGTCCCAGCGATTAGCTTGTGGTCAGGTCAAGTTCCTTGTAGTGAGTGCTGGTCCTTTGAGGTAATGCCAGATATAGAGATTCCCTCTTTTCAAGAGAAAATTGACCGGGGTGGTCAAAGGAAAGGGGAGTTTGTAAATATAGACGTCCAAGTTGCATATAGCATACTAAGATGGGATTCTCAGACTTTATTTCGGCATCCTGGGGACATTTCTAGATGTGTCAAATTATCAGATATAGGAACCCGAATTGGAAAAAGAGTAGACATTATCGTGGTGAAACTGAGTCAGGATTTAAGCGAGGGACAAAATTCATTGTTTCTTGTAGGGGACGGGTCGGAAAAAATAGATAATTATATTGTGATTGTGAAAGAAACGCCGCAAAATCGGGTTATGGCAGAGGCAGAATATGGAAGAATTGTTTTGATTAGAGACGTCCTCGTTTTGTGGAATGAGGATGAGACGTCGTATAATCTTATTGTGGACAAAGAAACGACGGTTCAGCAAGGATTGAAAGGAAGTGGAAGAGATGAAAGTAGTGACACCAACTGAATTGAAGATGGGTAGTTCTAATTCTTTGCGGGTGTAAATGTAATTACATGACCATCATAGACTTAGCAAAGGAACTAATCTCAGTTCCAAGTCACGAGGGTGAAGAAGAAGTAGGTAAATTGATTGAAAAGTGGCTCAAAGAAGAAACGGATGCGGAAGTCTTACGCGATGGAATGGGAAATATTATTGCTCGGAGGGGGTCGGGGGAGGAATTAGCATTTATCGGACACCATGATGTAGTTCCCCCTAGTTTTGATCAGATGGAGGGTCATCGGTGTAAAGTTTTTGAAAAAGATGGTCGGCTTTATGGGAGAGGGTCGGCAGATATGAAAGGGGCACTTGCTTCAATGATGCATTCGTTTAGAGATGCAAATGCAGAAATGGAATTGGTGTTTGCAAGTTTTGTTGGGGAAGAGATAGGAGGGGTGGGTGCTCAATATGCTATTTCAAAAGGGTTTAATCCTAAATTTGTAGTGGTAGGAGAGGGGTCAATGGGATATTCGAAGGAGGGAGTTGTAGATATAGCTATTGCCCATAGGGGACGTCGGGAAAGTCAAATAACAATATTGGGAGAAGCTGCGCATGCGTCCCAACCGAATGAGGAGAGAAATGCCATATATCTGGCAGGGGAGGTAATCCAAGAAATATTGAAAATACCTACTAAAGAAATTAATATCGAAGGGAAAGATCTGAAAAGCTCAGTGACAGTGACAGTGATGGAGGGGGGAACTGCGGCGAATATCAACCCAGATAAATGTACTCTAATAATTGATGAGAGAACTATCCCAGGTGAAAGTGGTGCGATTCAAGTGGACGGCGAAATTGAATGGGAGATAAAGCATGAAATTCCTCCGTTTAAATGCCAAGATATGTCTTTTGCCCACCGAGTACGTGAAGTGGCGAATGGAGTGACTAAGGGATCAGAATTAATCGCGAAACCTCATACTACAGACGCGGGTTGGTTTTCTGAGAAAGGATGCATTGGTGTTGTGTGCGGACCGGCAGAAAGGGGGCAAGCTCATACATCAGAAGAGAGTGTAGATATAAGGGCGCTAGAAGATTGTTCAGAGATATATCGGAAGATAGCAGAGGTGAAGAGATAGATGGGAACTTACGAAGAATTTAACCAATATGTAGAACGAATAGAAAATCTCAACGAAGTGATGGGTGTTTTGCATTGGGATCAGGAAGTGATGATGCCAGAGGGAGGAATAAATGCAAGAGCCATGCAATTTTCAGTGTTGTCCACCATGCGGCATGAATTAATAGTAGACAATAAATTGAGTGGGCTAATAGAAGAGATGTCAAAGTACGGAGGAGAAGAGGAGAGGTCGATACATAGAGAAATTAAAAGAATGCATGAACGTGCTATGTTGATTCCGACGGAACTGATAAAAGAATTGTCTCAACTCACAACACGGTCGTTTCCTATGTGGGTAGAGGCAAAAAGAAAATCAGATTTCAAACATTTTGAGGGGATGTTGCAATTGCTAATTGAGAAAAAATGCGAGATGGCAAATTGCATAGATAGTAATGCGGACCCTTATAATGTTCTTGTTCAAGATTATGAACCATATTTAAGTCTATCTTCTATTGAGGAAATACTAGTAAACTTGAAGGAGTCTCTAGTCCCATTAATTAAAAAAATACGGGAGGAGGGGGAAGATATAAAAGAGACATTGGAGGGTAATTTCGATTTGCAAAATCAAAAATTTCTTTCGGAAGATGTGCTCAATTTATTAGGGTATGATTGGTCCAGAGGGAGGTTAGATATGTCCCCACACCCATTTTCAATGGGGAATGTTTTTGATTCGAGAATAACGACAAGATTTGAAGGGGAAAATTTTGTAGATGGGTTGTTGAGCACAATCCATGAATTTGGACATGCGTTGTACACCCTATCATTGCCAAGTGAGCATTATGGCACCCCATTGTGCGGAGATATGGGGATGATAATACACGAATCTCAATCGAGGTTTTGGGAGAACCATATTGGGAAATCACTTGCGTTCTGGGAGGAGATATTGCCAACTGTCAGGTCACGTTTTCCAAAGATGGAATTTGGAAGTCCAGAGAGGGTATACAAAATGGTCAATAGGGTTAAACTAGATAATCCAATTCGGGTTAATGCGGACGAATTGACCTACCACTTACATATAATAATTAGGTATGAGATAGAGAGTGCACTGATAAGGGGAGAATTGCAAGTTTCAGAAATCCCAGCTGTTTGGAATGAAAAAATGGAGAAATATTTAGGAATAACACCAGAAAATGATTCGGTGGGGTGTCTTCAGGATATACATTGGAGTCATGGGTCTTTTGGGTATTTCCCCACATATTCAGTGGGTAGTATTTTGGCAGCCCAGATTAGTCACCATATAGAGCAAGAGGTAGGAGACATAGGCGAATTGATTCGGAGTGGTGACTATCAATATTTGAAGAATTGGTTGGGAGAAAATATCCACAAGCATGGGGGGAAATACACTACGCCAGAATTGATTAAAAAGGCGGTAGGAGAAGATATTAAAATAGATTATTTTGTAGGATATATCAATAGAAAATACGCAGAAATATATGAGATATAAGAAGGATGGGAAAATGATTCATATCTATAGCCATCGGAGAGTTATGACGCAGAGTCACTTCGAACGGTATTTATGCCTTAGTGAACTGTTATGTTGTGATTAATGAAAGAATCAAATGGACCAAACCTAATACGTCTTTTTGGAGGTCCAGGGAGTGGGAAGACGACAGCCTTGTTAAATGAGGTCGAAGGGCTCCTTGATTCGGGGATTGATGTAAAAGATCTTCTTCTAGTTTCATATACGCGGGCTGCAGCGACAGAATTGAGAGAAAGGCTAGGATCTCGACTTGAAATAGAACCAGAATCTCTTCGCGGGAATGTGAGTACAATGCACGCAAAAGCATACGAGCTTTTGAAATTATCTCGGAAAAGCGTTGTTAGTGATTCTGATAGGAAGGGTTTCTGTTCAGATAGGGGGTTGGAATATGAAGAAGATTACAAAAGTGGAGGGAGGAGAACAACATTATCCACTGCGTTGGGAAATAAAGTTTTAGAAACTAGTCAATGGATCCAACGTACAAATAAAAGCGTGGACGATTGGTTCGATGTTCCATTTACGTGGGATGTTGAGAAAGTACGGTATCCTCCTGATTTGGATCCACGGGCACAATCGGGGAATAAATACACCCCGACCTGGTCATCGGGAGATAATCGATTGAGTATTCCAGATTTGATTGAACAATGGAGAGAATATAAATTGGAAAATAAAATTGTTGGTTTTGCAGATATGTTAGAGATGGTTCACGAGCGTGAACTAATACCACGAGTTTCTAATTTGGTTGTCGATGAGTTTCAGGATATTACAAAATTGCAATATGGGATATATTCTCAATGGAAACCTCAAATGGATAACGTGATCATAGCAGGAGATGATGATCAGGTGGTTTATGCCTGGCAAGGCGCAGATCCGGGATTGCTACTTAACGAGAAAATTGGATCGGACAGAATATTGGATAATTCGTATCGGCTTCCATCAAATATACTTGAGATCGTTGGGCAAGTGATTGGACATGTGGAAGTTAGGCAAAATAAAAATTTGAAACCTAGGACAGAAGGGGGAGACATAGAGTTTCTTCCAGACCCATCTGTTTTGGACTTAGTACGAAGAATCAAAATGGATGTGGAATCGGACAAAGGAACATTGATGGTATTATTCCGTGCTAGGTATCAAATGTTTGAATTCATGGAAGAATTTGTGAAAATTGGGATTCCATTCTCCATGATGACTGATGGAAATATGTGGACAGAAAAACTCACAAAATATGTTGAGGCGGTTGAATGTTACAAATCCGGTGAGAATTTGTCAGGGAGTCAGGTGTATTTATTAGCAGACATATTGGTGGATTCTTCGTTTGGTGCACGGAAAAGAGAGGAACTATTTGATGCAGTACATAATGCTCTGAAAAAGAAAAATACAAAGGACAAAAACCAGGTTGAATTTTCCGCAGAATTTATACGAAAACAAATTCCGTTTATGCCGAGCCCAGATGTTGCGTCTGAAATGATTCGAAAAGTGAGTAATTATCAAAAACGTTGTGTTAAGTCTTACTTTGAAGGGGAATATCAAGACATTGAGCATGATCGTGTGAGAATAGGAACTATCCATTCGTCGAAGGGTAGAGAAGCAGATTATGTGTATGTTGCCACCGATTTGACGGAAAAGGTTGTTGAGCATATGTCTTCAGAAGTAACAGGAGGGATAGAATATGATCCGACTTCAAAAATTGTTCCGATTCTTACAGACAGTGAGCGGAGGGTATTTTATGTGGGTATGAGTCGAGCTAGAGAGGGATTGATAGTAATGGAAAATTTAATTAAAAGTGCACCGACGTTGCCTGTAGAAGTTCTTCTTAATAACGAATATACAGGGAAATCAATTGAAGATCTTGGGTATTAAATGTGGAAAACAAGAACAGAATATTTTCAGGTTTTGACACCGTAGGTTATATGATATGTTTACAGGGATAGTAGAAACGGTTGGTGAAATTTCGATGGTGGAAGAAAGTAGTGAGGGGCTCAGAGTGGAGATTAAAGTGGCATGGGGGGATACGTTGAAGGATGGAGTTAGTGTTTGTGTTTCGGGAGTTTGTTTGACGGTTGAGTCCCACAATGAGAATGGTTTTGTGGCATTCTTATCGGCAGAAACACTAAATTGCAGTAATCTCAAAGAATTGCGAGAAGGTTCTTTTGTTAATTTAGAGAGGGCTATGCCATGCGAGGGGAGGTTTGATGGCCACATTGTGCAGGGTCACGTTGATACCACGACGGAAATAATTGAAATCAACCAGATTGGAGAGGATTGGGAATATGGATTCATAATACCAGAGGGGTTTGGTAAATATATGGTAAAAAAAGGGTCAATTACAATAGATGGGATTAGTTTAACAATTGCAGATATAAATAAAGAAAGACTCACAGTTGCAATTATCCCAACGACATACTCAGAGACGATATTATGTAAACGAAGATTGGGAGATGTGGTAAACATTGAAGTTGATATATTAGCCAAGTATACGGAGAGGTTATTGGAAAAATAATGGCATTAACAACAGAAGTTCATCCTGTAAAATTGAATGCAGAGATAGCATCTGAGGGCATAAACATAGAATATTTAGATGGGAGAACTGTGAAATATGCAAGTAAACCTCATAAAATAGAAAAATGTATTCGGTGTCAGCCTGGAAAGGATGTTCACGTTATAAGTATACAGAAGGGGAGGGGAGAAATTGTATATGTGGACGAGTTAAAAACGGACCACAAAATTCTTGAGTCAACAGGGGTGGGAAAGTATCTAGTTCCTTCGGGAAAATCGGTCGAAATTTTTGAAGGAATTACGGCTCAAAAGGAAGGTCATTCAATTGAAATTTGTGTTGATTTTAAATCCGCAAATGGGAGATTATTTGTGTTTCAAGAGGATGAATTTGGAGAGCTTGCTCACGAGTTGATTGGGGATTTAAAAACAAGTGGAAAGAATGATTGATTATTTAAAATTATTGAGAAGTTGTTCTCAGATGATAAAGAACAATGCAAGTTAATGTACTAATGATTGCGCACGCACTCAATACGTAATAAGCTTCATTGAATAGGTTCGAATCGGCCATGAATCCTACGATGACTGGGCCTATTGCCCCAGATAAAAGAAAAGTGGTTCTTTGAAGACCTAGGCTAGATCCTTGTGCTTCGTTTGGTAGCAAAGATACATCATACGTGGTGATTGTTGGCCAGAATCCCAATTGTAAACTAATAACGGCTACGATGAGAGCTATAGAAAATATGCCATTTGAAATAGGCAAAAGTAGCAGTCCAAAGGCTGTTAGAAGGGTGGTGAAGATCAAGGGTTGGAAAAATCCACGTTTATCGGAGACCCATCCAAGAAGGGGTTGGATCAGCAGCCCACCGATGAAAAAAATACTAAATAGCCCCGCAGTGGTTGACTCGTCGATTCCTTTTATAGAGATTAAATAAGTGGGAAAAAAGGAGGTGAATCCTTGGTAAACAACAGACATAGAGATCATAGAAAATGTAATGAGAAGTATTGCTGGCTTGCTCAGGGCTTGGTAGATTTTAGAAAAAATGCCGGAGAGGGAAGTTGGCGGGGGGGAGGTATGAGTTTTGGAGTAGGGAGGGACTGTGATCCAGAGTACCATTGCAATGAGAAGGAAGAGTGGGATTGCAAAACCGATCCCTATGCGCCAACCAAATGCGGTGTTTTGGTAAGCTAAGAATACTAAGAGTGCGAGAGGTGGAAGAATGGAATTCCCAATAGCCCCCAGTGCATTAGTAATTCCGATAACTGTGGCCTGTAATTTAGGATAAAGTTGTACAAGAATGGTGACTCGTGAAGTGCCAAAAAGCCCAGATCCAAGGCCAAATAATAGCATTCCAACTACCAATGCTAATAAAGAGCTAGAGAAAAAAATGATGATGAGGCCGAAAGATGCCACGATCAGACTTGACGTCAGTGCTACCCGTTCGCCGAATGTATCTGCAAAAATACCACCGGGGAATTGGCTTAATGCCTTCGAAGCTGCTAACGAGCTGAGCAAAAGTCCTGCTACCGTGTTTCCGATGGAAAATTCCAGTTTTATATAAGGAAGTAAAACGGGGAAAATGACATCTACACCAAAACGTAGGAATTGTCCCAATCCAACGGTGAGTAGCACCAGAAAAGAACCAGAAGCAAAAATTCCTCTGGATTTTTTTAATAAATTTTCCACTATGAAAATTTCGAATGGGCAATATGATAATGGTTTGGATTTGCCATAGTCGAGTAGGATGGTGGAAAATAGAAATAGTACCGAAGACGTTTTTCCTGTGGCACTTGAACGTTAATCATGCGCATCACGGTGAACGTTGCGATGAGCATAGATGGAAAAATAGCATCTAGTCTCCGAGAACAATTGGTAATAAGTGGACCGTCTGATTTTGATCGTGTTGATTTGTTACGTGCGCAATGTGATGCGGTTATGGTGGGAGTACAAACAATTTTGGCAGACGATCCCAAACTGCTGATACACGATGAAAAGTTGAGTTCGAATAGGAGAGATGGGGGCGAGTCTGCACATCCGGCTAGGATACTCGTTGATTCATTAGGGAGAACTCCAAATAATGCCCAAGTAATGGGAAAGGACGCACGTACGATCATCTTATTGAGCGGGGCGGCAGAAGAGGAAAGAATTCAAGAGTTAAACGGACTGGGTGTAACGACGATAGTTTCGGGAGAGAAACGAGTGGACATGGAAAATGCCATGACATTACTCAAAGAGGAAGGGATTAAAAACATACTAGTCGAAGGAGGGGGAGAGCTTATTTTTACATTGATAGAAAAAGATCTCGTGGATGAACTAACAGTATATATCGCACCCATGATTATTGGAGGAAGAGGTGCCCCTACACTAGCTGACGGAGAGGGTTTTGTAGATAGATTTCCACGTTTTTCGCTGATGAAAGTGCAAGAAAGTGACGAGGGTGTCGTGTTGTATTTTAAGAAAATACTCAATAAATAAAATAAATGCTATCGATCGAATAGATCATCCAGATATACTCCTGCATCCAACGCTGCTTGGACGCCCATAGAACCTGCAGTTATTGCTTGTTGGTAGTGAGAATCCACAACGTCTCCGGCTCCGAAAATTCCAGGGACCGCGGTGTGTGTCTTTCCAGATCCAGACCCACCTTGTGTTAGGAGATATCCTTCGGGGTCTAATTCAACAGCAGTTGGACGTAGATAATCTGTATTTGGAATATGACCAATTGCGATGAACAAAGCGCCGACATTAAGAGTGGAATTCTCAAACCCAGGCTCGGTTTTTCTACTGGAGGGATTTCCATCAGCATGGTGAATAAGATCGATGGTTGAAATGCCTTCATCGGGAGTACCATTGATCTGTGAAATCTCAGTATTCCAAAGGATAGAAATATCGCCGGATTCGACTTTTTTCATGATTCGGTCAATCCAGTATTTTTCTGCACGGAAGGAATCTCGCCGGTGCGCTATATACACTTTATTTGCAAACTTTGTTAGGAAGTGTGCTTCTTCCATTGCAGCATCCCCACCTCCGACAACGAGCATATCTTCATCTTTAAAGAATGCCCCATCACAGGTTGCACAGGTGGATACACCATACCCCATCAGCTCATCCTCTCCAGGGACACATAGGGTGCGGGCACTCGCTCCACTGGCAACTATAAACGCGTCAGAGGTGAGAAAAGTCCCATCAGATAGCCCTACTTGGAAAGGGTGGGTTGTATCATCGATAGTGACTATAGTCCCGTATCGTGTTTTGGCTCCAAATTTGATAGCCTGGGTTTTCATTCGGCTTATTAGTTCAGGGCCAGTAATTGCGTCTGGAAAGCCAGGGTAGTTTTCAACTTCGGTTGTGAGAGTTAGTTGGCCGCCGGGTTCGGGACCTTCGATTACTAGGGGATCGTTTTTGGCCCGTGCTGAGTAGATCGCTGCAGAAAGGCCAGCAATGCCAGCCCCAGCAATGATAAGTTCTCGATGTTCAATTTCCTCGGAAAGAGGACCAGAGGAGATGGGTTTTGGGGTCAATGTGTATAATCAGGAATGGTGGAGGAAACCACTTTCGACTTAAATTTTAGAATAGTAAGAGAGAATAGAAAAAATAATTACAGTTTCGAAGTCCTTGTATGACTATGAGTGCAGATCTCGTGGAAAAAACGGAAAGGTATGAGAGGATGCTTTCTTCTGCGCTAGATATCGTGAAGATGGCGCCACAAGAGTCTTCATCATTGTCAGCCTCGGCGGATGAATGTATGGAGATGGTACGGGCCTACCTAAGTGATGGGCAAAATTTCCACAAAAAAGGGGATTATGTCAATGCACTAGCTGCATTTTCATATGGGTATGGATGGCTAGATTCAGGCGTTCGTTTTGGGCTTTTTGCAGTTCCAGAGGGCACAGGTTTGTTTACTATTTGAGAGTTAGAATGGTGAGATAAACTCAACAACTACCAGTAAGCTTATATTTCATAAAATAGCAGCAGCACCGAAAGATTTAAAAGCTATACATATTAATGACTGGTTATAAGAGCAAAAATAAGGACTGTCAAGTGGAAGAATTTGACCCCGTATTTTTCCTTTATAAATAACATGACTGACACACGTATTCGAGAATTCGAAAAAGAAGAAAAAGAGACTGAAAATGAAGTAGAAGAAGGTGTATGTTCTGAATGTGGAGGTAGGTTGGTAAACGATGAAGAAAGGGCAGAGGTCATCTGTGAAGATTGTGGCCTAGTTACAGAAGAAGATAGAATTGATCCAGGTCCAGAATGGCGAGCATTCAATCCGCAGGAACGGGATAGAAAATCGAGGGTCGGAGCACCGACGACCACCATGATGCATGACAAGGGTCTTTCAACCAACATTGGGTGGCAAGACAAAGATGCATATGGAAAATCCCTTTCGCCGCGTCAAAGGGAGAAAATGCAGCGATTGCGAAGATGGAATGAGAGATTTAGAACGCGGAATTCAAAGGAAAGAAATCTGAAACAAGCACTGGGAGAAATCGATAGAATGGCGTCGGCTCTCGGCCTTCCAGAAAATGTAAGAGAAATGGCATCTGTGATATATCGCAGAGCACTAAACGATGATTTGCTTCCAGGTAGATCCATAGAAGGAGTAGCCACTGCAGCGTTATATGCATCCGCGAGGCAGACCGGAACGCCTAGAAGTTTAGATGAAATTTCGGATGTCAGTCGGGTTGATAAGATGGAACTTACCCGAACTTATCGATATATTGTACGTCAATTGGGATTGGAAGTTCAGCCAGCAGATCCCGTGAGTTACCTCCCAAGATTTACATCTGAACTAAATCTTTCTGAAGAGGCAGAAAGAAGGGCGAGAGAATTACTCCAGGCTGCGAAGAAAGATGGATTGCATAGTGGGAAGAGTCCAGTTGGGCTTGCTGCTGCTGCCATTTATGCAGCGGCATTGCTAACAAATGAGAAAGTAACTCAGTCAGAAGTGAGTGAAGTGACAGATGTTAGTGAAGTCACGATTAGGAACAGGTACAAGGAACTACTAGAGTCTGCTGAGGCAGGAACGGCCGCTTAAATTTATTTAAAATTGAAAAATTTACTCTATTTTCGATAGAATCCCGCAGCCTTCGCAATGGATCATCAGGGAGTTATTTTTTTCTTGAAGTTTTGTATCAGGGAGACCACAATCAGGACAAATAACATAGGTTTTAGAGAAGGACTTAATGACCAACGAGACACGGTCGGTTGAAAAGGATCCAGTCAGTCTTGCGCGGCCCGTCTCGTCGATATTCGCACTGGTTCCAAATTCATTTTGAAGGAATTTGAGGACTAAATCTGCTTCCCGGTTCAAAACCTCAACTGTATTCTTGAAATTTTCATATACAGTGACATTTCCTTCTGGTCGGACCACGGGGTCGGGTAAATTCCATCGAGAATGGGTAGAAACAACTTCGGGCATTGTTTCGAATGCTTGGGTCAATAGATCCTCATAATTAGACATGTCTGGTTAGAATCGGCCTATCGATATGAAGCCTTTCATATATTGAGTCCCATGCTAACGGGGGTCAGAATTAGCTTATATCCTCTCAAAACATAAATAACTTTGAAAAGATATGAAAAAACAAGAGCTTATACATTTACATGGTCTTCTCGCAGAAGTGCCTATATATTGCAAGGAAAACCACGACGTTTCGTTTGATGTACACGAGTATGAAGAACAAGAAATTCGACCTACATCAATACATCAATCTAAAACGGATCATAAAAATGCAGTATTCACATTGGCGAAAGGAATTTGTGCTTCTCTTGCGCCGGGAGAAGAAGTAGAACAGATTACAATATAATCACGTATTATATCATTTTAACAGAAGTTGACCCTGATTTAGAGCTATTCTTGACCGTATCCTTCTTCGGATTTCTCGTGTACAACAATATTGAGTATTTTTAGAGGTATATTTCGTAGTTTTTGTCCTATCTCTTTTCGCGCGATTCTCAAAGCGTGTTCCTCACCTTCTGCATTGAAAACAATCATTTCTAATTCTAGAGCTACTAAACCGTCGTTGGCTGCTATGAATGCAGGTTCATGCGAGTCACCGCAGTTTGGACAAGTTCTATTTACTGCAGTTATTTCAACATATTTGAGATCGGGGTTGAGCATATCTCCAGTTTTAGATATTGCGATTCGAACGGCTTCATTAGGAGTTTCAACATTGTATACCGGCACTGCGGCTTCAAGAGTAACAGCATAATCCATATCTAGTGTGGCACGTGATCAAAGTAGAAGAATGTTAGCTATATGATTTGAGGAGGAGTTTGGAATACTTAGTCGGAAAGAATAATCCTTATGTAAAAATAAGAGTAATAACATAAGATGGATTCGGGTGTTATTTTGAATAGTTCCTTATCAGGTGGACTAGATCTACAAGCCACCCTAGAAAGTGGTCAGACGTATCTTTGGGATCGTGATGATGGGGAGGATTACCGGGGTTCTGGCCTCAGTGGAGGGGGTGCGTGGTACAGTTCTGTAATTGAGGGAAGGGTGGTACGTTTGAGACAAGTGGAAGACCAATTAGAATGGAGGTCCACATCAGATGTGGATGGAGTTATCAGGAGGATTTTGGGGTTAGATGATGATTTGGATCAGATAATGAAAATGGGCATTGAAGATTCACTCGTAGAATCTGCTTATTCAACATACAAGGGTATGAGGATTGTTCGGGATCCATTTTTCCCATGTGTTGTTTCATTTATTTGTTCTTCACAAATGAAGGTTGAAAGGATATTTGGAATGCAACAAAGACTTCGGAGAAAATATGGAGAGAAGGTTAGATTTGAAGGAAAGGATTACTATGAATATCCAAAAGTAGAGGTGCTCGCAGGTTTGGATGAATCAGATTTGCGTGAGATGGGGTTTGGATACAGAGCTCCATACGTGATAGAGACTGCAAAAATGTTAAAAGAAGACCCAGATGGGGTTGATTATTTCATGGAAGATTATGAGCAAAATAGAGAGAAATTAACTGAGTTGAGGGGCGTTGGTCAGAAAGTTGCAGATTGTATTTGTTTATTTTCCCTAGGACATCTAGAAGCAGTTCCTCTCGATACGTGGATTAGATCTACGATTAAAACTCACTATCCGAATTGTGACCATAAATCATATCAGGATATGTCCCAGGCGGTAAGAAATGAATTTGGACCATATGCAGGGTATGTACAGACATACATTTTTCATTACCTACGTCATGAAGCTGGCAGGACCAGTAACATAGTAGCTGTAGGAGATTAGAAAATCATCAAGAGAGGATATAAAGGAGGATTTAACGCGCTGCCGGTATAAGGAATATGTGATGATAACTGCGAAGAAGATGGCAATGGTGGATCTAAATGCTGCTGAGCTAGGCGTTTCTCAGAAGCAACTAATGGAGTCCAGTGGTCATGCGGTTGCACAAGCAGTTAAAAAAATTGCAGAGGAGGGGGCAAAAATAGCGATCATAGGAGGTAGGGGGAACAATGGAGGAGATGCATTTGTTTCTGCTCGTTTTCTTGAAGAGTTCAAGGTAAAAATTTATTTAATAGGTAGGCCAGAATTGATAACAGGGTCAGCTGCCCGGGAAAATTGGGAAGTGCTGCAGACGTATGGATACGATACTCAAGTTATAAGGGATATCTCAGAATTCAAATTGGAAGATCCGGATATTATAGTGGATGGATTGCTAGGGACAGGGATAACTGGCCCTGTTAGAGAACCAGACCGGTCTATAATTGAGATGCTAAATGAAGCAGATTCAACTGTGGTCTCGGTGGATGTTCCTTCAGGTATTGATGCAGATAAAGGAAGTGTGGGGATTTCAGTTGATGCCGACTTAATAGTAACATTTCATGATTTAAAACCAGGGATAAAGGAGCATGAGAATGTAATTATTGCAGATATTGGAATTCCAAAGGCAGCTAGTATTTTTGTTGGGCCAGGAGATCTCCTCCCATTGAAACGCCCGAAGGAAAAGCATAAAGGAGACTTTGGACGTGTGATGGTGATAGGGGGAGGGCCATACACCGGAGCACCCCTATTGTGTTCATTGGGGGCATTGAGGGCAGGAGCGGATCTTGCATATGTAGCAGTTCCGTCTTCAATATCGGATGAGGTTCAAGGATATACGCCGGACATAATAGTTGAACCGTTTGATGGCGAAGTATTATTGCCAGAACATATAGATAAATTGATAGAAAAATCAAGGGAGATGGACGTCGTAGTTATTGGTCCAGGATTGGGGAACGATGGAAAAACTAAAACGGCAATAAAATTATTTTTGGAAAAGTGCGATGGGAAAGTAGTTGTGGATGCTGATGCTCTTAAAGTCATTCAGGGTCTCGAGGCTTCAGCGGAAATCATTTGTACACCGCATGCAGGTGAGTTTATAGAGATGGGAGGGCCAGATCTTGTGGATGGATTGAGTGAAAGAATGGAAATTGTGGAAAAGTTTACTGAAGAGTTGGGTCACGTGGTCGTTGTAAAAGGGGACAGAGATATAATCTCAAATGGAAAAGATACTCGTGTCAACCAAACGGGAAATTCAGGAATGACAGTGGGTGGGACAGGGGACATACTTGCAGGGGTGGTGGGGGCATTGTTTTGTACGCAGGAGAGTTTAACAGCAGCAACAATAGCGGCATACGTAGTGGGTAAATCGGGAGATCTTGCTGTAGAGGAGAAAGGAGGATATGGAATATTACCTACAGATTTGCTTCCACATATTCCAACGGCATTAGGAGGAAAAATATGAATGAAAAACTGACTCACATTGATCACAAAGGAGATGCCAATATGGTAAATATTGGAAATAAGAAAGACGTTATGAGAAAAGCAAAAGCTAGAGGTGAAATTAGATTGAAAGCTTCTACTATAGCTGCTATTGAGAAAGATTCAGTGGCTAAAGGAAATGTATTATCTGTTGCGAGGGTTGGGGCAATTGATGCGGTTAAACATACATGGGAAATAATCCCACTTTGTCATCAAATAGACATAAATGGAATTGAAGTAAAATTTTCAGTGGAGAAAGAGAAAGTTATTATGGAAGTCGAGGTCGAGACATTTGGGAAGACTGGATGTGAGATGGAGGCGCTCGTGGGGTTGAGTATAGGTTTGAACACAATATGGGACATGGTCAAGTCTATTGAGAAAGATGAGAATGGAAAATATCCCACTACCTCGATTGGACAAATAGAAGTTATAGAGAAAGTGAAAGGGGACTGAGATAGTATTTATCCAAGGAGGATAAACGTGATTCTGTGGAAATTGAAATCCAACAATTAGGACGGGATTTGGGAATCGGTGCGGTTATCGGGGCGATCATAGGCTTTACAGCTAAAAAAATGGCAAAATTAATTGCAGTAATAATAGGGATAGAAATAGTATTGTTTAGACTTTTAGAGTCTAGAGGTGTGATTCAAGTTGATTGGGATAAAATTGGAAATTCATTTTTAGGAATTGGGGATGTTGCAGTTGCTAGTGCACCCCCTTCTTGGCTGGTTTCAATAATATCTACACTATCCATAGGAGCAGGTTTTATGGGTGGTTTTCTTTTGGGATTTAAATATGGATGAGCGGTGAGAAAATATAAAATAAATTAATTTTTATTTGTTATGATTCTAGTTTCTGCTTCACCTTGTGACAAGCCGTTCGCTAAATTGTAGAATTCATCTTGCATTCCGGCAGGGAATCTAACAACACCGATCCAAGATCCATCATTTTGCCACTCTTCTTTTTCGAGAGTGCCAAATGCTCGAATTTGTGCTTGTGCTTTCCCAGCGTACATGGATGGAAATCGAACGGCAATGGATATTTCTTCAAATCGAATGGGTATCAGGGGTCGGAGCGCATCGAGTGCGTCCCCAACCTGATTTTCAACAGGTTTTAATGGGTCAACGCGAAAACCGGCTTGATCGAGTGCGGCTTCAATTCTAGCGGGAGGATGAGGGGCATTATTCATCTGGGGATTGATGGCATTCCGAGTGATTATAGTAATAAGTTTCCGGTGTTTTTGCGCTTGCATTTCCCGGCGTTGTTCAGCGGTGATTTGGATATCACCTAGCCGTATGACTTCGGGGATGATGGCGAGAGGATCGGTTGTGTTGAATACCTTTAGTAGGTTTTCTTCTGCTGGTCGATCGCCGCGAGAGACATCTTCAAATACATCCTGTGCTGCGATCACGTCTTCGATGTTTCCATCAAAATCTCCAGAAGATATCAATAGGGCTGCGTCGGGGTCAACGAGGACTTCAAAACGTGACCCAGATTTTTCTAGACGTGCGATGACTGCTTGGTCTAGCGAGATCATAAAGAGATATGGGGACGCTTAGGTAAAAAGTGCGTTAGAAGCCGTAAAACAAAAAAGATCTATTTTTTATCGTCTTTATTCGGTTTTGGAACGAGTTTTAGTTTTTTGATATATTTCGCTACTTCTTTGGCATCTACAGGAGCAAAAAGGGCGGTTTCGGTAGGAATGGTAGCCATTCCAACTCCTTCGGCGTCCAGTCCATCCTCATTGACTTCTGCCAATGCTTTCAGAGCGAGTTCAATACCATTTTCCAAGGATAGATCTGAAGAGTAATTTTCTTCCAAAAATGTCTTTATTTTTGACCTATCAGATCCAATAGATACTGCTTTCCATTCATAAGGGGTTCCAGAAGGATCTGTTTCGAATAAACGGGGAGAACCATCTTCAATTCCTCCAATAATTAGAGAAGATCCAAATGGTCTTGCACCTCCTATTTGAGTATATTGTTGAATGTGGTCAGTGACAAATTTAGCTAATGCTTCAGCCCCAATTGGTTCTTGATATCGCAAACGGTTTATCTGGGCCATTTGGCGTGCAAAATCAATTAGCTGTCTTGCGTCCGCGACATGTCCGGCGGATGCAATTCCAATATGGTCATCTGCTTTGTGGATTTTTTCCACTGAAGAGCGTTCTTGAAGGGGTTGGCGTGTAGAAGTATCCGCTGCCAATACGATCCCATCAGAGGTTCTAATACCAATACTAGGAGACCCTCTTTTAACAGCCTCTCGGGCATACTCTACTTGGTAGAGCCTGCCATCGGGAGAGAATATTGTGATTCCCCTATCGTATGCTTGTTGTTGTGCTTGGCCATGCATGCTATATCACTTAAGTAACATCCAGATGGGTTGCCCCAATAAAGTCAGTATCGGTTTGGATATCGATACAGTGACCCCTGGTAAAGGAAGGAGATATTTTTGTATCAAAAAGTAGTTCTCCAGAAAGAACGGGTTCCGAGGATTCTGAGAGATATTTTTCCTGACAACTTTTGATGGTTCCACTGACTCCTCGAATGAGAATTCCAACAGGGGATTCGTTTATTTTTGAAATGCAAGTTATACTTGGTCTTGCTATAGATAAAGCATCTCTACGGGTTCTGATTATCCCCCATCCCGAACCATTTGAAAATTTAAATTGAATAAGAGATAAATCTGCAGCATTCGCGCCGGCATCGCCGAACAATCTGCTCGTAGAAGTCCATAGTGCATGTTGAAATGAACGTTTGTCGAATTTGGCAGTTGGCCAAGATTCTATCGAGACTACGATATACCGGTAACGCGGTCGGAGGTGTTTTGGGAGAGGTTTCAATTGGAATCACCATACTTTCCACGCATCACTCCTAGATCAGCATATTTTCCGGAGAGGTTATCGAGGTTTCTGGAGATGATAGTGCCCCATTCCAAAAGGCCTGTTTCAACATCTTCAGGTTCCATTCCGATCAAACTGCCCACGGACATGAGTTCGAGAGGGGAGCGTAATTCAAGGTGAGATGATGGGTCAGAACTAACCACAAAGGGTGCGTTGTATGCAGAGATAATATCCCATTGTTTTCTGAGACGATTGAGAGATTTGATCCTGTTCTTCCCACTTTCGCGGAGGATTTCACTGAAATTTATTTCTATCCGGACGTTGTTTTTTTTCGCTTCCTTCACCATAACATGGCTAATATTTTTTTGAGTTCCGAGTGGGTGACAGAGAACATCGAGATTCTTTTGTTTACTAGCAAAAAGGTTGAGAGAAGTTTCGCCACCACGGATGCACAATAATGGAGTTTTATTTCGATTTCCACCTATATGGCCACTCAGAGTGGACTGGTTTTTCTCAGAGAGTTCAATTCCAGAGAAAATTTCTATGTTAAATGTATCCGAAATTGTTTGTAAATTTGAATTAGACAGTTCATTGGGAAGATTCCGGGCTATGATCCCACTGAAGCCATAATCAGAAGCAGTGGCTGCCATGCGGGATAGCGTAGAAGTGCCAATAGGTGTGACACGTACTGCTTCGAACATATAGAGAATAAGTACGCCCATATGTAAAACAGATCGGGTTTATGCAGAGAGGGTAGATGGGTGCAGTATTAGTCTTGATTTGAAGAAGGCATGTAGATGCGTTTGCTGTAAAGTAGTGCAATGGGTATCCCAGATATGAGAAGGACAAATACTAAATATAAAAATCCAGTTCTCAGTCCAGCAATGTCACCAATATATCCTATGATAACAGGAGATGCGGCACCAAGTACCAACGCACCAGTCCATAGATAGGCAAATGTTCTCCCTTCTCGATCGGGGGGTGCTATTGAATTGATAAGAGCATCTCTTGCAGGTGCAGAAGCCCACAAAGTTGCTCCGATTGCTATTGAGACTAAAAGTAGATTAGAGGGAGAGAGTTCGACTACTGCCAGAGTTGCAATTGAAATTGCTCCTGTTAAAACACAAGCCAATAGTATTACTCTAGAGTCGTACATATCTACGAGTTTTCCAACTATTAATTGGCTTAATCCTGCAGAAATTAGGAGTACTGAAAAGTACCAACTTGCAGTGGAGGTAGAAGTGACAACGGTACCAAAGATTTCGAATGTATAACCATACAATTCATCAATAAAGGCTGGGAAAAGAGCTCCAATACCATCGGCTGTGATTCCACGAATCGAAAAGTATGCCAGGATGGCTAGGATGGGGAAGACATAAGAACGGGGGTCGGATTTCCAGAAGCTAGAGGATTTGGAAGTAGACTTTTTAGAGGAAGTAGGTAGCGTGTCATACTCTTTCAAAATAGAAAATAAAAAGAATGCGTAAACAAGTAAAAATATACCGAGGCCAATGAAAATTAGGGGCCAATCCCAGTAGATTACTAAAAATCCTAAGGCAGCAGGTCCAAGTCCATCTCCAAATTTTGCAGAACTCCCCCAAAGGCCGTATGCTCTTCCTTTGGATTCTGCAGGTATGTTTGCCGTGATAAGAGGATATCCGGCGGGGTGCAATAGACTAGACCCTGCACCAGACAAGAACATAGCAAGCATCATCACTAAGAGTCGACAATCGAATAGATGTCCAAAAAGGGGGACTTCAAAAGCCAAAACAGAACTTGTTGCCCCAATGGCAAATAGTACATAAGTAACACCATGTGTGCCAAATGCCAAGGGTAGTAAAATTCTCCGATCACTAGAATCCGCGACGATTCCAGAGGGTATTTGGAATAATCCGGTACTGAATATTTGTATTGCAGGGAGAAGAGCAATTTGCCAAAGTGGTGCGCCGAAAAAAAACGCCCAGAGAGGAATAAGAGGAGGTATCATTCGGCGAGCGAAATGGTCTGTTCCGTGGGTAAAAGCCATTAATAATGCAAAATTAGAAGAATTATATTTCATATGAGAATTTTCTGTTAAAAACTAGGGTTCAGGGGGTAGATATATGTTCTTACTGTATAACAAAAAGAGCGGGAGGGCGGATAGAGCAATGAAAACGGCTATAATTGCGAAGGCAGTTCGGAGTCCACCGATATCTCCAACATACCCTACGATTATGGGAGATACAGAGCCAAACAATAGGGCTCCAGTCCATAGATAGGCAAATGTCCTACCCTCCATTTCAGGAGGAGCTATTGCGCTGATAAGAGCATCTCTGGCGGGGGCTGCCCCCCAGATGGAAGCTCCAAGTAGCATTAAAATTAAAAGTAGTGCCATAGGAGATAAATCGACGAAAGCAAGGGCAAAAATGGGAACCACTCCGATTATAGCAAATACTATTAATACAGTTCTTGGGTCGTATTTGTCAACAAGTTGGCCGCACCAAAGAGAGAAAAATGCTGCAGATAGTAGGGTCGCTGCATAATATAAACTGGCGGTTGAAGTAGACGTGATGACAGTTCCAAAAATTTCGAACGTGTAGCCATATAATTCGACGATAAAGGTCGGAATGAAAGTTCCCAATCCATCGTCCCCTACGCCCTTGATGGAGATGAAAGCCAACACTGCTATGAGAGGATATGTATAAACCCGAGGATCTGATTTCCAAACATTTGAAGATCCAAGTGCAACATCTTCTGAAAAGATAGGAGGGGAAGTGTCATAGTTACCCAACGCAGCGAATAAGAAAATCGCATAGATGATGTGGACTAATCCGAAGAATATGAAAATTAAAGGCCAATCCATATACAATAGCAATATACCCAAAACGGCAGGTCCAAGTCCATCTCCAAATTTGGCTGCACTATTCCACATCCCGTATGCCCTTCCTTTGAGTTCTGGGGAAATATTTGAGGTAAGAAGAGGAAGTCCAGTGGGGTGTAAAACACTAGTCCCCATTCCTCCAAGGAACATAGCCAGCATCATTACTAATAATCGGGAATTGAAGGGATATCCGAGAATATCAGTGGTGAAATCTAGAAACGAACTGAATGCGGCAAAGGTAAATAACAGATAACTCAATCCGAGAAGTCCAGTTCCAAAAGGTAATAAGTATCTTCGATCGCGTGAATCGGAGATGATACCAGCGGGTATGTGAAAGATGGCACTTCCGAATAGTAATAGTGCAGGTATGAGTGCGATTTGCCAAAGGGGAGTTCCAAAAAGGAATGCCCATATTGGTATGAGAGGTGGGATGAGTCTCCTAGTGAAGTGGTCAAGCCCATGGGCGAAACTAAGCATAAGTGCAAAGCTTCTATCAGCGCGATTCATTGAAAAAAAGATGGGTCGAGAGTACTACTTCTTTCCGGTCGAGACATCAAGCGAGAAGATCGGGGTATGTAGATTTTTTTATCAAATAAATGAGAGAGGATGCGAATAACATTACCACGGCGAGTGTGGTGAAAAGGGCTAAAGGGCTAGAATATGTTAAAATTACACCCGCGGCTGCGGCTCCAAGTGCACCTATTCCATAAACACCTGTAAAAGTAATTCCAAACGACAATCCCCGTGTTTTTTCAGGGGTGTGGAGACCGATCAAAGTGGCTTGTAAGGGTTGGATGTAGAAAAGGGAAAATCCCAATGCGATCCCAAATATGGCGAAAATTATTATTCCAGATTTGACTGCGGGTAAGAAAAGAAAGGCCAATAATGCAAGAGTGAAGTAGCCAATAAGAAGGGGTAATTCGGGTTTGAAACGGTCCGAAATTTTTCCTGCCACATATTGACCCAGTGCCCCGACGATTAGGATTCCGGCGTAGAAATAGTCAGAAGAATCAAAAGAAAATCCAATGAATGAAATGGGATCAGTTTGGAGAATGGATAGCACCACAGGGAGGAATGTCAATATACTTCGATAGTAAAATCCATAAGAAACAACTAACACAAATATTAGTAAAAAAACACCGGCAAGAAGGGACTTAATATTATGAGAGGTTTGTTTTAGAGTATCACTTGATGCAAGGGTTTTGGTGTCAAGAGAGCCTGAAAATGTATCTTCAATTTTTATTTGAGATGAAAGGATGGCAACCAATAAGGAGAGAGTGGCCAGAATTGATGCTACGTACCTCCAATCAAAATAATATAATAAAAATAGGGTTGCAAGGGGGCCGAATGCAGTTCCTATATTGCCTGCAATACCATGATAGGCATAAACGGTGCCTATAGATTTGACCTTTCTACTGATTAGAGAAAGTCCGGTTGGGTGATAGATACTAGCGGCAGTCCCCCATAAAAATAATGCCAATGCGATGGTGATCAAACTTGAAGATATACTTAATAAATAGAACGATGATGCCATGCCAAGTAAACATAGTAAAATCAATTTTTTAGAACTAATGTGATCTGCGAGAATTCCACTAGGAAGAGAACCCAGGCCAAATAGACCATACCCTACAGTAACGGTGAGGCCAATGATGGCAGGGGTGGTATTGAATTCGAAGAGCCAGATGGCGACAAAAATGGGAATAGAAAGTTCGAATATGTGCACGGTTGCATGGGCCATCACGACGAACTTTAGAATTGAGCGGTCAATTTTATTCAAAAATGTGCCCCCAGAGTGTATACATGGAATGGTACCTATGAATTAGGGTTTGGTACAGTAGATAATGAACCTCACTAGGTTGGATGGAGGAAATTATCGACTAATTGATTATTATTTTTCCAAGAATGGCAGATTTTGGAACTGGGCCAAAATTATGACTATCATCACTACTAGTTGGGTCGGGGTTGTCCCCTGTGAGTGAAAATTCCCCCTCACCTTGGAGCTCAAAAATTCTTTTGATAATGAGCAAATTAGAATGGAACGGGTGTTGTACGAGGACTACATCTCCGACCTTGGGTCTGGAACGTGAATAGGCCAGAGGATCGCATATTACTCTGTCACCATCGCTCAACGTGGGCCACATACTAGAGCCACTAACAAGGACTTGGAATGGGCCGTCTAGCTTGCTCGGATCCACGGAACCTCACGCCCTTTGGTTGCCCAAAAGACATTATGAATTTCTTCTATTATGTCCATGAGATCTTGTGCGTGAGAGGGACTTACTTCTACTTTACAGGCGCTACAGAGTTTAGTGGCTCTCCAGAAAAGATCATGTAAGTTTGGGTTGGCTTCTAGGTGTTCGGGTTTGAAATAATCAGTCCAGAGAACCAATAATTCACTTTTCGTTAGATGGGCTTGCTCTTCTTTTATAGAGGCATACCTACTCATCGTGTTTAGAAATCCAGCCATTGCGGCCGTGTTGGAAGAATCGGGATGTTCTAAAGCCAACATTTTAGTTGTCATTGACTGTACGGCTTCTGCTGCTATTCGTGCACTGGCCGGGTCGTAAACTCCACACGGTCCGTCGCAGTGGGCACTGGCTTTTATAGGGTTGGTGAAAGACACCATAATATGGGTCTTACTGGGAGCGATATAAAGGCTGTCTAGTGGTCTTTAGAATTGACAAAAGTTAGATAATAATCTATTGTAAATTCAGAGGGCATTTTAGAGAAATAATCATCTATCATTTTAGATCTTTTTTTGGGATCGTTAGAGGTGGTTATTTCATGTTCTAGGAGACGTCCCAACATGATAACAGAGTAAAAGGATCCACGTCCATGTTCCATATTAGATAATAATTGATCAAGTTCGTCCTCACCCAAGACATCTTGATACATAGATTGGATTGCACGATAGGCAGGTGTAGTTACTCGGTGAGGATAATCCCATTCTTGAGAAGGTAATTTTTTAACTGCCATAGTGTTCATCGAGATATGCGATGATGTCAGAACTTTCATATAAAAAAGTATCTGCTTCGGGATCGACTAAAAAAGGAACTTGGTCAACTCCACCAATTTTCATCATTGAATCATAGGATTGTTGGTTAGTGACTGTTCTCCCTCGATTGGACGTTAGGCGGGGGTTGTGAACTATATATGAAATGCCCAGTTCCATTAGCTTATCGCGCACTAAAACGCACCACGGACAGTTTTCTGCTTGGTATAATTCGAGCATGTAGGCAGTGTTACGATACGTGAATATTTAAAAGAGGTTTTTAGTTTTTCTATCTGTTTAGTTTAAAAACGCAGTAACATTTATCCTTTTTAGGGATTTACCTGGCCAGTATGGCAAATAAAACATTAGCCGAACTCGGGTTAAGCCCGTTTAACAAATTCTTAGTTGCATACTGGTTTAGTCTAGGTGCACTCGTGTTAGATCAAGTAATGACATTCTGGGGTTCCTGGATCCCTGCAATATTGGGAAATTCAATGACACTTCCTGATGGGTCACAGATAACATTAACTCTTGCATCAGAACCTATTGGAGTTGGAATATTTGGAATAGGCGTGTCAATTGTAATATTGTACTCTGCATACCTACTTTATCAGAAAAAGAGAGTGGGAGCACTCTATGCAATATCTGCAAACTGGCTAGGTGCGATGTATTGGCTTGCAGTTATCATGCCGGCCCAAGGTGTGGAAATGCCTGCTGCACTGGCACTCGGGTATTCAATTGTGTTTATACTAGTGGCTGCAGGCCCAACACTTCTATTCCCAGACGAATACTCCTAAAATAGGG